>CAZNQE010000082.1:0-12064 GCA_964575005.1 uncultured Polaromonas sp.
CCGCCATTGCTGTCAACCTGGACGCCTGCATTCAGTGCACGCGCTGCCTGCGCGCCTGCCGAGACGAGCAGGTCAACGACGTCATTGGCCTGGGCGGACGAGGCGCGGCCACGCAGATCGTGTTTGACCAAGACGATGCGCTGGGCGCATCTACTTGCGTGGGTTGCGGCGAATGCGTGCAGGCCTGCCCGACGGGCGCGCTGATGCCGGCCAAGGCCGTAGCGACCGAGTTGAAGATCGACAAGAAAGTCGATTCGCTCTGCCCGTTTTGCGGCGTGGGTTGCCAAGTCACTTACCAAGTGCAAGGCAACAAGGTGGTCGGTGTGGAAGGCCGCAACGGCCCGGCGAATGAAGGCCGACTCTGCGTCAAAGGCCGCTTTGGATACAACTACATTCACCATCCGCAGCGGCTGACGAAGCCGCTGATTCGCCGCGATGACGCGCTTAAAAATCCGGACCTGATGCTGAACGCAGACGACTGGCGAGAGGTCTTTCGCGAAGCCACATGGGAAGAAGCCTTGGCGCGCGCTGCGGGCGGTCTCGTCAAGCTGCGCGACACGCAGGGCCCCAAGTCACTCGCCGGCTTCGGCTCGGCCAAGGGCAGCAACGAAGAAGCCTATCTGTTCCAAAAGCTGGTGCGCACAGGCTTTGGCAGCAACAACGTGGACCACTGCACCCGCCTGTGCCACGCCTCGTCGGTCGCCGCCTTGCTCGAAGGCATTGGCTCGGGCGCAGTGTCCAACCCCGTGCGCGATGTCGGTCTGGCCGAAGTGGTGCTGGTCATTGGCGCTAACCCGACCGTGAACCATCCAGTTGCCGCCACCTGGATCAAGAACGCTGTCAAGGACGGGCTCAAGTTGGTCGTGCTCGACCCGCGGCGCAATGAGCTATCGCGTCATGCGCACCGCTATTTGCAGTTCACGCCCGGCAGCGACGTCGCCCTGCTGAACGCGATGATGCACGTCATCATTTCAGAAGGCTTGGTGGACGCGGCTTTCATCGCTGACCGCACCAGCGGTTTTGAAGAGATCAAAAAAAGCGTTGCTGATTGCACGCCCGAGCGCATGGCGCCAGTCTGCGGAATCGATGCCAACAGCATTCGGGAAGTCGCCAGGCTGTACGCCCAATCGCGAGCGTCCATGATTTTCTGGGGCATGGGCATCAGCCAGCACACCCACGGCACCGACAACGCACGCTGCCTGATTGCGCTCGCGCTCATGACCGGCCAGATTGGCCGGCCGGGCACAGGCCTGCACCCCTTGCGCGGACAGAACAATGTGCAAGGCGCGTCAGACGCGGGCTTGATCCCGATGATGCTGCCCGACTACCAGCGCGTGACGGACGCCGCAGCGCGCGCACGGTTCGAGAAAGCCTGGCAATTGCCCGAAGGCACGCTGGACAGCCAGCCCGGCTTGACAGTGGTCGAGGTGATGCAGGCGATTGAACGCGGCGAGGTGCGTGGCATGTTCATCATGGGCGAGAACCCTGCGATGTCTGACCCCGACGCGCACCATGCACGCCATGCCCTGGCTTCGCTCGAACACTTGGTGGTGCAAGACATCTTCTTGACGGAGACAGCGGCGCTAGCAGATGTGGTCTTGCCCGCAAGTGCCTTGCTTGAAAAAGACGGCAGCTTCACCAACACCGACCGCCTGGTGCAGCGCGGCCGCGCCGCCGTCGAGCCGCCCGGCGAGGCACGGCAAGACCTGTGGATTTTGCAAGCGCTGGCACAGCGCCTGGGCCTGGCCTGGGACTACCAGCATGTGGGTGAGGTGTTTGACGAGATGTGCAGCACCATGCCCAGCCTCGCCGGCATGCGTTGGCAGCGCTTGGACGCTGAAGGCGCCATCACCTACCCCTGCACCACGGCAGACGACCCAGGTCAGCAGGTCATCTTCAGAGAGACATTTCCGCGTGCGAGTGGCCGTGCGCAATTCGTCGCAGCCAGCGTCTTGCCGCCCGCCGAGCGGCCCGATGCCGACTACCCGCTGGTCTTGATTACTGGCCGGCAACTCGAGCATTGGCACACCGGCTCCATGACGCGGCGTGCCGGCGTGCTCGATGCGCTGGAACCAGACCCGGTAGCGCTGGTGCATCCCGACGATTTGCAGCGCCTGGGCATTGCGGCTGGCGAAGTCATCACGCTCGCGTCAAGGCGCGGCGAGGTGTCGCTGTACGCACGGGCTGATGCCAGCTCGCCGCCGGGCGCGGTGTTCGTCGCGTTCTGCTATGCCGAAGCGGCCATCAATTTGCTGACGCATGCAGCGCTGGACCCAGTTGCGAAGATTCCGGAGTTCAAGTACTGCGCAGTGAAGCTGACGCGCGGTGGAACGGTGATGACGCGAGAGTCAAATCAACAGCCAACTCACCAGTCTTTCTTGCCCGAGTCCGTCGCCGCCACAGAGTAAAGCGCGCTGGGCGCGTTGCGCGTTTGCATGAAGTCGGCCAGAGGCTGGCCGCGCATGGCCGCGTAAATATGCAGGTTGGACACGCCCAGCACCGCACCGAGTTTTTCCAGGCCAAAGAAAATGCAGCCGTAGTGAATCAGGCCACGCCAGTCGCGCCTGCGCAGCAGGTCGGCTTCTTCTTGCGTCAGTCCCGCTGCTGCATAAGCGGCGTCTTCATCAGCCTTGAAAGCTTCGCGGTGACTTGGGTTCACCATGTCACGCAGGAACTTGTTCAGTCGATAAGTTTTCTGGCTTTGCGCCAGCGTGAAGGGGTACATGCCTTCGATAGCATCCGCGCCTTGAAGTTGCTCAGCCATGCGGGCTTGATGCCGCGCCACTTCACCAGCAATCGGCGCTGCGGCCTCGTTTTCATAAATCGCAGTGGCGATGCCCGCCATCGACGGCAGGTAGTAGGACTGATGCAAGCGCCGGATATTGCCCGACAGAGCACCGCGCATGACCAGCCACATGATGACCTCCGAGCCTTCCATGCCGCCCAGCGTGGCGTACTCGGCATGCGTCATGGCGGCCAGGCGCTCGGGGTCTTTTTCGATCAGCTCCAAGAACTGATGGTCCCAGGGCGTGTTGTTGAAACCTGCCCGCTCGCCGTGCACCTGATGCGACAAGCCGCCCGTGGCCACCACCACGACTTTCAAGTCCTCGGGGTAAGACTCCACAGCTCGGCGCAAGGCCTGGCCGAGCTTGTAGCAGCGCCGTGCGGACGGAATGGGGAACTGCAAAACACCGACCTGCAAGGGAACGACTTTGGCTGGCCAGACTCTGTCCGGCGCTGGGCCGCGCATCATCGACATCGGTGAAAAGCAGCCGTGGTCCAAGGCCTTGTCCTGGAAAAAGGACATGTCGAATTCATCGCTCATGAGCGACTGGCCGATGTGCCGCGACAGCTCAGGATGGCCGATCAAGTCAGGCACATTGCGCGCGCCACCGCCTTCGTCTGCCACTCGGTAGCGCTCACCAATGCCCAAGGCAAAGGCCGAGTAATGGTCAAAGAAAAAGGACGTGACGTGATCGTTGTAGATCAGGAACATCACGTCGGGCTTTTTCTCGGCCAGCCAGGCGTTGATGGGCTCGTAAGCCTTGAATATCGGCCCCCACACAGGATCGTCTTTCTGGTTCTTGTCCGCCGCAAAGCCAATGGTTGGAGAGTGCGATGTGGCGATAGCGCCAATGATGCGAGCCATTTTGAAACGATGTCCTGTGTGTGAGCCGATTGAAGCTAAGGCTGTAGGGAAGCCGAGATCAGTCCAGCTGGACTTTCGCTTTCTTGATGACTTCAGCCTGGCGCACCGATTCAGTCTGAATGAAGCGGGTGAACTGCTCCTTGGTGGTCGGGAACAGCTCGTAGCCAAGGGCCGCGTACTTTTCCTTGAACTCGGGGTCGCTCAAGACGGTGGCGATGTCGCGGGTGAGCTTGTCGATCACCGGCTTGGGCGCGCTCTTGGGTGCAGCCACCAGGGTCCAGCCCGTCACAGCGAAATCCTTAGGGCCACCCGACTCGGCAAACGTCGGCACATCGGGGAACGAGGTCATGCGGGTGGGTGCGGCGACTGCCAAGAACTTGATCTTGCCGGCGCGGTACAAGGCCCCAGAGGTGGCGTTGCTGCCCAAAGCAAAAGCCAGGTCGCCTGTGGCCACAGAGGTGTAGAGCTGCGAGGTTTCTTTGAAGATCACGTGCTGCATCTCGGTGCCGGTCACGTTTTCAAACAGGGCTGAGCCCAGGTGCACCGGGTTGCCCACCGACCAGGAACCGTAGTTCAGTTTGCCCGGGTTGGCCTTGGCATCCGCGATGACGTCGCTGACTTTTTTGTACTTACTGTCGACCGGGACGGTCATGAAAAAGTAGGTGCGAAACAGCGGCGCCAGCGGCTCGAAATCATTGAGCTCGTAAGGCAGCTTCTTGAAAAGGTAGGGGTAGGCCGTGAGGTGAACGTTGTCCAACTGAATGAGGTCATGCCCGTCCGTCTGGCCACGCTTGAACTGGTCGATGGCAATAAAGCCGTTGCCACCGGGCTTATTTTGAACCGTCACGGGCTGGCCCCAGAGCTTGGACAGCTTGTCAGCCACCAGGCGCAGCACGCCTTCGGGGCCGCTGCCCACGGGGAAAGGCGTGGTGATGCGAACGGGTTTGGTCGGGAAGCTTGCCGGGGCCTGAGCCTGGGCTTGTGCAGCCGCCATAGCCAAGGTCAGTCCGAGGCCGAGCGTGACGCCAAGGGTCGTGCGCCGGCTCAGTGTGCGAGTGGTGATCATTTTTGTCTCCTGTTGTTGAAGTTCCGGGGGAACGCCGGGATTATTGGGTCTTCTGGCGGGCACGAGAAGATCCGCAAAACGGCGCCGCGATAACATTGAGTTATCACGAACACGATGCTAACGCCATCGAAAAAAAATCTCCCGCACATGAAGCTTGCCACCCTGAAAGCCCTGGTCATCGCCGTGGAAGAAGGCTCGCTGCGCAGCGCCGCCCGAGAGATCGGCGTGTCGCAACCCGCGCTGACCAAGATGATCCGCGAGCTGGAGATCGAGCTGGCTGCACCCCTCTTGGTGCGCAGTTCCCAAGGGGTGCTGCCCACGGCGCAGGGCAAGGTGCTTTACGAGCACGCCAAGAAAGTCGCCAAAGAGCTGACCTCGGCCACCGACCAGATCAGCCAGCTGGGCGGCGCGATGCGCGGCGAGTTGAACATCGCGGCGGTGCCAGTGGCCGTGATGCTGCTGATCCCGGAAGCCTTGCGCACCTTTGCACGCGATTTTCCGGAGATCCGGCATCGGGTGAGTGAAGACCTTTACATGGCGCAGTTGCAGCGCCTGCGCACAGCGCAGGTGGACATTGCCATTGGCGGCATTCCGGGCGGTTTGTCTTCAGGTGAATTCATCACCGAAGCGCTAATGGAAACCACGATGGTCGTCGTAGTCCGCAAAAAGCATCCGCGCGCACGGGCACGCAACCTGGCCGAACTGGTGAATGACAAATGGGTCTACACCAGCCCCTCGAACGACACGGGCTATGCGCGCATGTTGTTCGAGGCGCATGGTCTGGAGCCGCCGCCTGTGGGCGCGGTGGTCAACTCGACCTTGAGCCTGATTTCCTTGGTGACCTCGGGCGACTTCATCGGCCTCATGCCGCGGCAAATCGCTGAACACCCCTTGGCCAGCCACTACATGCAGATCGTGCCGATTGCAGAGATTGGCTTGCCGTTGACCATTGGCGCCATCATTCGCAGTGACTCGGTGGTGTCACCCATGGTGCGGCATTTCATCTCGCACTTGCACAGGGCGGCGCGGCACATGGGCGGCACAGCGTGATCAGGACTGTGGCGCGACCCCGACGTTTAAGGGCGTGATATGGGTGTGCCTGGCTCCGAATTGACGAGCAACGGTCCCGCTTGTCCCAATGTAGGGAGAAAGCACCACTTGCTCTGCCGCGCAAGCCGTCATTCCTTAGAGGAATATGAAACCGACTTAAAAGTTGTTTCAAAGCATTTCATTTGAGTCAACAATTCAAACCATGAAAAAACTCAACACCTTCCTCCTGGGCCTGGCCGTTTCGGCCGCTAGCTTCGCCGCACAACCCCTGCTGACGCCTGCTGAGCTGTCCACCAAGCTGCAGTCGCCCAACGTGCGTGTGATCGACATCCGCGACGCCAAGTCTTATGCAGCCAACCACATTCCAGGCGCCATGAATGCGCCCTACGGTCAGTGGCGCGGCCCGGCCAGCAACCCCGGCGAATTGCCAGCCTTGCCCAAGCTGACAGCCCTGGTGCAGAGCCTGGGCCTTACGCCCGCCACGCACGCTGTGGTTGTCTCCAGCGGTGCAGACGCCACCGACTTTGGCGCCTCGGCCCGCGTGTACTGGACGCTGAAGGTGTTGGGCTTGAAAGAGCTGTCCTTGCTCAACGGTGGCGTAGCCGCCTGGGCTAACGCGCAACTGCCGCAAAACGCCGAGGCCGTGAAGGTTGCGGCCAGCAGCTTCCAGCCGCAACTGGACAACAGCCAGATCGCGACGAAAGAAGAAGTGGTCAAACGCGTCAATGCCGGCGACTCCCTGCTGATCGACGCCCGCCCTGCCGCTTTCTTTAATGGCGACACGCGCGCACCCACTGCCAAGGTGGCCGGCACCTTGCCGACTGCCGTGAACTTCCAGCATGACAAATGGTTTGCCAACGGCAGCTCGAGCTTTGTCTCGACCGACATCGCCAAGCAGATTGCAGCGTCCAGCCCGATTGACCCGTCCAAGGAAACCGTTTCCTTCTGCAACACTGGCCACTGGGCGGCGACCAACTGGTTTGCCATGTCTGAAGTGCTGGGCCAGAAAAACGTCAAGCTCTACGCCGGCTCCATGACCGAATGGACGCAAGACCCGAACGGCTTGCCCGTGGCCAACGTGCCCAACCGCGCCAAGCAACTGTTGATCGACGCCCAGTTCTGGGCCGACAAGACCTTCAAGTGATTTGATGAAACGCTTTCCTTTGGCGGCCGCTCTGGCCGCTTTTTTTATCTTCCTTCTGATGTCC
The DNA here is from genome assembly GCA_964575005.1 of uncultured Polaromonas sp. Classification (GTDB taxonomy): domain Bacteria; phylum Pseudomonadota; class Gammaproteobacteria; order Burkholderiales; family Burkholderiaceae_C; genus Polaromonas. Next base: position 6,974 of record CAZNQE010000082.1, read on the forward strand.
GTGTCAGTGCGCCAAGCTGTGCTGCTGCTGGTGGGCGTGGGCATGGGTGCGGTTCTGGCTGGCGCGCGCTTTGGCTTTACCACCGGCTGGCGCCAGCTCATTGAAAACAAGAACCCGCAAGGTATGACCGGGCAAGTGCTGTTGCTGGCACTGGCCAGCCTGGCGGCCTTTCCGCTGCTGGGTCAGTTTTCTGAACTGCACGCTGCCTTGGGGCCGCTGAGCATCAGCTTGCTGCTGGGCGCTTTCGTGTTCGGCCTGACCATGCAAATTGCCGATGGCTGCGGCTCGGGCACTTTGTACAAGGCGGGCCTGGGTGTGCCCTTGAACATGGGCATCTTGCCGCTCTTTGCCTTGGGCAGCTTTCTCGGCTCCGTGCATCTGGACTCCTGGCTGGCGCTGGGCCAAATGCAGCCCGTGAGCCTGTCGGCAGAGCTGGGCACAGGCCCTGCGCTGGCGCTGACGCTGGTTCTCTTGGCTGGCGTCATGTTGATCGTTCGCGCATGGGTGGGACCAGGCCAAAGCTGGTTTACCAAGCGCTGGATGTGGGGCGCTGTGGCGCTGGCCGTACTGGCCACGCTCAACTTGCTGCTGGCCGGCCAGCCCTGGGGCGTGGTGTACGGCTTTGGCTTGTGGGCGGCCAAAGCGTCTGTCGCCGTGGGTGCGTTTGAGCCGAGCGCCAACGCCTTCTGGTCACAGGCGGGCAACGCCGAGCGCCTGGGTCAGACAGTGCTGATGGATGTGACCACCATCACCAACATCGGCATTTTGGGTGGCGCGTTGTGGGTCTCGGCCAAGGGCCCTGACGCTGGCAAGGCGCTCAACGCCCAGCAGTGGGCCGTCGGCCTGGTGGCTGGTTTCCTCCTGGGCTACAGCTCGCGCCTGGCATTTGGCTGCAACGTCGGCGCCATGCTCAGCGGCATCTCCACCGGCAGCGTGCACGGCTGGCTCTGGGTGCCGCTGGCTTTTGCTGGCACCTTGGTCGGCGTGCGCGTGCGCCGGCACTACCAGTTCTGATGAAGGCACAAGACATGGCAATCACCTCCACATCCAAACTGCAGGCCGTGTTCTGGATCGGCCTGGCACTTTTCCTTGGCTGGGACTTCATGTCCTCGGCAACGGTAGACCTGCGCAACGAGCCACCCTTGATCGCCGCCGGCTCAGGCCAGGCGGCGAGCGGCGGGCACTGCTCGATGGGAACGAAGTAAGAAGACGGTTGCGCCGCGCAGCACCACCAAATTTAAGCCGCGTGACCACTTTGCAATTGCAGGATGAATCCCTCATAGCTCAGCCCGACGCTATCGATTTTTTCTTCAAGCCAAGCTACCGATTGCTCAATGCCGTCTTTGATCGATGGCGCTGTTCGCTCGATCTGCAGCATCTGTTGATACAAGGAAGTGATGGTCTTGATGCCAGTGGGATTGGCCTTGCGACGCACTGAAAAATAGCCCAGGAGTTGACCTTGGTGATCGACGGACGGCGTCACGTTTGCGATGACCCAGTAGTAAGAGCCATCCTTGGCCAGGTTTTTCACATAAGCGAAAATTTCCTTGCCCTGCTGCAGGGACGTCCACATCAACTTGTAAACGCCACGCGGCATGTCTGGGTGGCGAATGATGCTGTGGGGCTTGCCGAGGTACTCAGACTCGCTGTACACACTGAACGTGGTGAACTCTCGGTTGCCGTAAGTTATGCGCCCGTGGGGATCCGTCTTGGAGACGATCAGCGTATCGTCATCGAGTCGGCGTTCGACATTCCGGGAGGCTTGAGTTTTCATCCGAGCTCTTATAAAGAGTCGAATGGTGACTTACTGTCGAGTTTGCTTGCTTGATGAAGATCAAGCTTTGAAGAGCTGCCAAGTCGACAGCTGTTTCGCAGAAGCGCTGCTGCGACACAAAACTGGCACAACACACCGCCCTAAAACAAAAAAGCCCGGACTGATCCGGGCTAAGTTGTTGATTACATTGAAGAATCTGGGGTGGCTGATGGGGCTCGAACCCACGACAACAGGAATCACAATCCTGGACTCTACCAACTGAGCTACAGCCACCGAAGCCGCAAATTATAGCGGGACTTTGCTGTCGATTTACTTGCCAGCCACCGCATTCACTTCAAGAGTTGCCGGGCGCGGCACCTTGATGTCGACCTTGAAGCGCTCTTGCAGGAGTTTGTAGTAGGCCAAGCTTTCAGCCGACGTCCACCACTGCGCGTATTGAGCGCGTTCCTGGCGGGTCACGGCTTCGTCACGCGCATCGCGCGGCAGCACCTTGGCGACTTTGACGATGACATAACCCTGCTTGCCCAGGCTCACTCCCACCAGTGCGGGCAAGGCGGCAGGGTCGGCGCGCAAGGCGGCGTCGACCACCGGGCCGGGCAGGCCTTTGCTGTCAGCGCGAGAAATCACCTGTGACTCAGGCAGTGCTGCAGTGGCGGGCGCTGCTTTGAACTCAGCCAATTTGGCGGCGCCAGCTTTTTCGGCTTCTTCAGCACTGCGGGCTGCGACCCAGCGGGCGCGCACTTGGTCTTTGACTTCGGCCAGGGGCAGCGTGCGCTCAGGCGTGTACTGCGCAATGCGAGCCGACGCCAACTGGTTGGCGCCCACTTCAACGGCTTCGGTGTTGCGCTTTTTCTCAATGCTGTCCGCCGAGAACAAGGCGGCCAAGAGCTTGACATTGGCCAGTGGCCCTTTGGCATCAGCCGGCGGATTGCGGCTGACGTTGGCGGCGCTGCGAATCTCGAGCTTCAGACGTTCAGCCACTGGCTTGAGGCTTTCAGATTGCTCGTAGACGGCGTTGGTGAACACCTCGGCGGCTTCAGCAAACTTCTTTTGCACCTGCTGCTTTTTCAGCTCGGCCTCCAGGGCCGGACGCAACTCTGCAAAGCTGGGCTGCTTGGGTGCCTTGATGTCGGTCACGCGGATGATGTGAAAGCCGAAATCGGTTTCCACCAGATCGCTGATCTCACCTTTTTTCAGGGTGAAGGCCACGTCTTCAAACGGCTTAACCATGGCGCCACGCTGGAAGAACTCCAGATCGCCGCCCTTGACCGCAGAGCCGGTGTCTTGGGAGTTTTTGCGGGCCAGGTCAGCGAAGGCATCGGGCGTCTTGCGCAGCGTTGCCAGCAGCGCGGCGGCTTTGGCCTTGGCGGCTTCACGCTCGGCAGCGGGCGCGGTCTTGGGCGCGTTGATGAGGATGTGGCTGGCACGGCGCTCTTCAGGGCCGCTCAGGCGCTGCAGGTTTTGCTCGTAGTAAGTCTTCAGGTCAGATTCACTGACCGCGATGGTCTTGCTGACCGCCTCGGTGTCCAGCACGGCGTATTCCACACTGGCTTGCTCGGGCGACTTGAACAGCGCCTGGTTGGCCTGATAGAACTTGTCCAGGTCTTCGTCGGTCGGGCTCAGCTTGGCAGCAAAGTCGGCGGGCGAAAAGCGGGCCAGTTGCAGCTCGCGCTTTTGAAAGTAAGCGTTCAAGGTGGTGTCGGCCACGCCAGCCGTCGCGAAGCCCGTGGCGGCAACGCCTGTCATGACCTGACGCGTGGACAAGTCGTTGCGCACGCTGGCTTCGAACATCTCGGGCGACATGCCTTGGGCGGCCAGCAGCTGGCGGTAGCGATCCATGTCGAGCGAGCCATCGGGCTTGCGCAGCGCGGCAATTTGCGGGTTGGCTTGCAACTCATTGGCCAGGCGCTGGTCGCTGGTGCTCAAGTGGGACTTGTTGGCGGCGGCCACCATCACGCGATCACGCACCAGGCGCTCGAGCGTGGCGTAGCGCGCTTCGGGGGAGTCCAGCAATTTCACGTCCAGCGCGGGCATGGACTGGCGCAAGCGATCGACTTCAGCGCGGTGAGCGTTGTCCCAGTCAGACTGGCTGATGTCCTGCCCATCCACCCGCGCCACGGCAGCGGTGCTGACGCCGGACTGGTTGTGGTCGTTCATGCCCAGCAGCACAAAGGAAGGCACGATCAGCAAGAACAGCAAGCCCATGGTGATCTTGGTGTGCTTGCGAATGAAATCAAACATCTGAAATTCCCTGTGAATCAACCGCGACCGCCAAAAAAAAAGGCGAACCCTGTGTTCGCCTTATTTTCGAGTTTATTGGTGGGTGCTGACGGGCTCGAACCGCCGACCTACTCCGTGTAAGGGAGCTGCTCTACCAACTGAGCTAAGCACCCCACCCTAACTCTTTAATTCAACTGCATCAGTTCAATGCGTCCTTGAGGGCTTTGCCCGGACGGAACTTTGGCACTTTGGCAGCTTTGATTTTAATCTCATCGCCCGTGCGTGGGTTGCGGCCGGTGCGGGCTTCGCGGGTGCTCACGGCAAAGGTGCCAAAACCGACCAGCGACACGGAGCCGCCTTTTTTCAGCGTCGACTGGACGGCGCCGATGGTGGACTCGAGCGCGCGGGTGGCTGCGGCTTTCGAGATGTCGGCGTGCTGGGCAATGTGGTCGATGAGTTCTGTTTTGTTCACGGGCGAGCCTCGGCGATAAAAGTTAAATAGGTTGTCAAAGCGAAATCACTTCAACAAAAAATATCCCCGATGACGGGGATATCCAAGAAAGCTGCAAGTCCAGTCAAGGCTACGTCAGGCCTTGGGCCTGGAAGCATCGTCAAGTGGTTTACGGGCGCTGCACGCCGAGCCAGGACACTTCTTCAACGCAGCACCGGCTTTAAACAAGTGCGGACGCGGATTCTAGACGGTTTTTTACGCCAATCCTGAGCTTAGAGAGCTGCGGCAATCGCCCGGCCCACGTCGGACGTGCAGGCCGTGCCGCCAAGATCAGGCGTACGGGGCGCACCGCTGCCGGGCGCCAAAGTTTTCTCGATGGCGGCCAGCACGGCGTCGTGCGCGTCCTTGTGGCCCAAGAATTCCAGCATCATGGCGCCGCACCAGATCTGCCCGATGGGGTTGGCGATGCCCTTGCCCGCGATGTCAGGTGCCGAGCCGTGCACCGGCTCAAAAAGCGATGGAAACTTGCGCTCGGGGTTGAGGTTGGCGCTGGGCGCAATGCCGATGGTGCCGGTGCAGGCCGGGCCCAGATCGCTCAGGATGTCGCCAAACAAGTTGCTGGCCACCACCACGTCAAAAAAGTCAG
>CAZNQE010000083.1:0-12045 GCA_964575005.1 uncultured Polaromonas sp.
CCATTGGCGCCATCGGCTCCATGATGCGCATGGCCAACGAAGGCCGGCAGTCGCGTGAAGGCGTACGCATGGGCTTGTGGGGCGCGGCGCAGGCCGTGGCCTTCGGCCTGGGCGGCCTGGTGGCCACGGCGGCCAGCGACCTGGCGCGCTGGTTGATCACCTCACCCGGCGCGGCCTACGCCAGCGTTTTCGCCTGGGAGGCCTTGATGTTTCTGGTCTCGGCCTGGCTGGCCTGGAAGATCAGCGCCCCTGAAGCCAGGCCTGCATCGCAGCCTTTGCCGCCCGCCAGCCCTTCCAGTGACAACGCGTTTGAATTTCCATCGCCGCAACAGGCTTGAATGAAGGTGACCGTATGAACACGACCGAAATATTTGACGTGGTGATCGTGGGCGGTGGCCCATCGGGCTCCACAGCCGCCCACCAGTTGGCACAGCAAGGCCATTCAGTGCTGCTGCTCGACCGGGCAGGCCGCGCCAAGCCCTGCGGCGGCGCCATTCCGCCGCGCCTGATCAAAGACTTCGGCATTCCCGACAGTTTGTTGGTGGCCAAGGCGCGTTGCGCCCGCATGATCGCGCCCAGCGCCAAGCACGTGGACATTCCGATTGACAACGGCTTTGTCGGCATGGTCAACCGCGACAGCTTTGACGAATGGCTGCGCGAGCGTGCGGCCTCCGCCGGTACGGTGCGGCGCACCGGCAATTTTGAAAAACTGAGCCGGGACGAGGACGGAGTTAGCGTCGTGCATTACCTGGCGCGCGACCGCCATATGCGCGGCGAAGGCGTGCCCGCCACCGTGCGCGCGCGCAGCGTGATCGGCGCGGATGGCGCCCGCTCTGAAGTGGCCCGCCAAGCCGTGCCCGGCGCCGAGCGCACGCGCTATGTGTTCGCGTATCACGAGATCGTCAAAGCCCCTCAAGTCAAACCGGCGGGCTACGACGCATCACGCTGCGACGTGTTTTATGAAGGCCGGGTGTCGCCCGACTTTTACGGCTGGGTGTTCCCGCATGGCGACACGCTGTCCATCGGCACCGGCAGCGCAGACAAAGGATTTTCATTGCGCGGCGCCGTGGAGGCCCTGCGCAAAACAGCCGGCTTGGACAGTAGCGAAACCTTGCGCCGCGAGGGCGCGCCCATCCCCATGAAGCCCCTGCCCCGCTGGGACAACGGCCGTGACGTGGTGCTGGCCGGCGACGCTGCGGGCGTGGTGGCGCCGGCTTCAGGCGAAGGCATTTACTACGCCATGTTGGGCGGCCAGTTGGCAGCTGAATCGGTACATGAGTTTTTGCTGACCGGTGAGGCCAGCGCACTCAAGCTGGCCCGCAAACGCTTCTTGAAAGCCCACGGCACCGTGTTCTGGGTGCTGGGCATCATGCAGTCTTTTTGGTACAGCAGCGACAAGCGGCGCGAACGCTTCGTGAAGATCTGCGAGGATCGGGATGTGCAACAACTGACATTCGAGTCCTACATGAACAAAGAACTGGCCCGTCGAAACCCGATGGCGCACGTGCGCATCTTCTTCAAAGACATGGCGCACCTGCTCGGGCTTGCCCGGGTATGAACGGCACAGTCAAAGCCCGTTTTCATCACGTCCTGATTGCAGCGCTGGCCGCTTTGGCGGTGGCTGGCCTGGGCGCGCAACTCACCGAAATCGGTCCTTGGTACAAGGCCTTGGTGCAACCCGCCTGGAAGCCACCCGACTTCTGGTTCGGCCCCGCCTGGACGCTGATTTTCATCCTGGCCGCCACGGCTGGCGTGATGGGCTGGCGCACCGCGCCCAACGCCACGACACGCCGCTGGTTGCTGGCTCTGTTTGGCCTGAATGCCGCGCTCAATTCACTGTGGAGTCTGCTGTTTTTCAAGCTGCAGCGGCCCGACTGGGCGCTGGCTGAAGTCGGCATGCTGTGGCTGTCGATTGCCGCGCTGATGTGGGCCCTGCGCGGCTACGCGCCGCGCGCCAGCGCCTTGCTGCTGCCCTATTTGCTGTGGGTGTCGTTCGCGTCGGTGCTGAACCTCGTCACCGTGCAGCTCAACGGCCCCTTCGGCTGAACGCCGAAGCTGGCGTACAGACAGGCTGACCGCTTGCAGACATTCTGGGATTCCGGTTGGCTGGTCAACGCCGTGATTGCACTCACGCTGCTTGAAGCCGCCGCGCTGCTGCTGTACCGGCGCCTGAGTGGCAAGGGCATCCCCGCACGCGACTGGATTTTGAATCTTGCGTCAGGGCTGTGCCTGATGATGGCCGTGCGCGCAGCCGTGCTGGATGCAGCGTGGCCAGGCATTGCCGCATGGCTCAGCGCCGCAGGGCTGGCCCACGGCGCTGATCTGGTCAGCCGCTGGCGACGCCAGGGCTAAACTTTAGGCAATAAAGAGGCTGCTTAAGCCTTCTTGACCCAGGCGCTGCACCAGCCGTTGCCGGCCACTTGCTTGCCCGCGAACAAACCGCAACCGCCTGCCGCGTCGCCCGCCTTGCCGGTGAACAACTGGCAGTTGTTGCACTTTTGGGTGTTGGCGTGCTTGGGGTACTTCTTGGCGTCGACCTTGGTGGTGTCTTCCAGGTAGCCCAGCGCAACGGCTTGCGGGTCTTTTGGATCGACCTTGGCTTGTGCAATGGCCTGCGTCGCCATCACGGCGGTGCCGCCCAAGGCAACTTGCATCATGAATACGCGGCGGTTGGAACTCTTCATGCTGGCTCGCTTCAAGTGGTTGTAAAAGCCGAATTCTAGGCCCAAGCAAGGCAGCGCCTACTCAGTGCTTGCCCGCACGCACCTTGGGCGTTCGGAGCCAGTCAATCAAGGCCAGCACAAGCGGCGCACCCAAAATCCACCAGGGCAGAAAACGGTACATAAAAATCTCCCCGTGTTGAAAGAAGAGCACACGCTAGTGTGGCAAAACGGCCGCTGCTGTCGGCCAACTCCGCAACTGCGCGTGGGGCGTCGAGGCCACGTCTATCATGGCCCATGAGATCCGCCAACCACCCCAGCCTGCCGCCGGCATTGCCCGGCGAGCGCATTGAGATCGACAGCGCTGCCGGGCGGCTGAGCTTTTACATGCAGGGCACAGGGCCACCGCTGCTGCTGGTGCACAGCGTCAATGCCGCCGCTTGCGCCGCCGAAGTGCGGCCCCTGCATGAACACTACAGCGCGAGCCGCACCGTGTTTTCGCTGGACTTGCCGGGCTTTGGCTTTTCAGAGCGTAGCGACCGCGACTACACACCCCAGCTCATGACCGACGCCCTGCACGCAATGCGGGCCGAAATTGGCCGACGCTGCGGCGACGCACCGCTTGATGCCCTGGCGCTGTCTTTGTCTTGTGAGTTCCTGGCACGCGCCGCCTTGCAAGCGCCCCAGGCGTTTGCCAGTCTGGCGCTGGTCAGCCCCACAGGTTTCAGCGGTGCGCAAAAGCCGCGCCGTGGCCCGCTGGGCAGCACACTGCACATGGCTTGGCTTTATAAAACGCTGCGCGGCCCCGGCTGGGGCAAGGCGATCTTCAGGGGCTTGACGCGGCCGGGCGTGATCCGCTTTTTCTTGGCCAAGACCTGGGGAAGCCCGGACATTGATGAGGACCTGTGGCGCTACGACATCTTGTCAGCGCGTCAGCCTGGCGCTGAATTTGCGCCCCTGCACTTCATCTCGGGCAGTCTGTTCAGCGGTGATATCAACACCGTGTATGAAAGCTTGCGCCTGCCGGTCTGGATGAGCCACGGCGCGCGCGGCGACTTCACGGATTACCGGGCCAAAACCAGCGTGCTGGGGCGGCCCGGCTTTGACAACTGGCAGTGCAGCGTTTACGCCACCGGGGCCTTGCCGCAGTTTGAAGTGCCCCGCCAGTTCATGGCGGACTACGACGCCTTTTTAAGCCGCGCACTTCAAGCAGCGCACTTCAAGCCGGCCGCGTCGGCAAGCGAAGCTCGCTCGCCTGCGTCTTGAAAAAACGCAGGATAGGCCGGTCCACCATCTGGTAGATCAGCTTGCCCAGCAGCAAAGCGCCCAAGACGATAAGCGCCACGCCCAAGGGCGTGTAAGGATCGATCAGCTGGTATTTTTTCCAGGCGAACTTGCGTACCAACTCGACCACGTAATAGTGGCTGAGGTAAGTGGCATAGCTGGCATCGCCCATCTGCATCCACAGCCGAACCACCGCGCTATCGCCCTTGAACAGAGGCTCCAGATTGAGCATCGCCAGCACCAGCAGCGTGGATGGCAGGCCGTACAGCCAAAAGCCATTGATCTCAAGCCGCCAACTTTCCCCGGCTGCCATGGTGCAAAAAGCAGCCAGGGCGGCTGCCGAAGCCAGGCCGGGACTGACCCGGCGCCAGGCGCGACTGGCAAACAGCTGGTAGCTCAGCATGCCCAAAATGAACTCCAGCAATTGCACGTTCTTGAAAAAAGTGGTCAGTACCGGATCGTCAACGCGATGTCCTAGAAAGACAAAGCAGCCCAGCACCAGCATGGCCGTCAGTTGCAGGTAGTGGCGCTTGGTAACAAGGAGCGAGCACCACAGGCACAGATAAAAAAACATCTCATAGTTCAAGGTCCAGCCCACGGCAAGCAGCGGGCGCAGTGATCCGTCTTCCTTGAAGTAAGGCACAAACAGCAACGACTTCAGGTAGTTGTGCGGATTGGCTGTGGTCGAATTGAGAATCTGCGGAGCCAGCCAGGCAATCACCAGCAAGCAGGTGGTCAGGATCCAGTACAGGGGCAGGATGCGGGTGAGGCGATCCACTGCAAACACAAACGGGTCTTGCTTGCGAGCCAAGACCAGCGCCATGAAAAAGCCGCTCATCACAAAGAAGATATCGACCCCGAAAGAGCCGAAGTGAGGCAGCGCACCCACGTGGTAATAGACCACGCTGATGGCGGCGATGGCGCGCACGATCTGCAAGGATTTGAAGGTGGGCGAGGTGGCGTTGAAGGCGAAGGAATTCATGAAAGCCGACACTGAATATTCATGTAAGGATCAATGAATATCGGCCCAAAGGCAGGGACGCCGAAAGCTGGACTGGCGTGACGCGCGTGCGCCAGGACAGGCAGTTGGTGTCAGCGATCTTCCCGCAGGGCGGCGCAGCCAACCCGAGGAAGGAATTGACGGCCTAGTGAATAGGTTCGCTCGGCGTACGGTCGCAGATCAGACCAAACAACTGGTCCACATCCAGTGGCTTGACGAGGTGATGATCAAAGCCAGCCTGACGGGAGCGTTCGCTGTCTGATGCCGTGCCATAGCCCGTCAAGGCCAGCAGCAGGCAGCTCACCAATTGCGGCATGCGCCTGAGCCGCTCGGCCAGCTGATAGCCGTTCAGACCAGGCAAGCCGATGTCCAGCAGGGCCACGTCAAAGCCATGCCCGTCGGCTAATTGCAAGGCCTGCTCGGCATCAAAGGCCACCGTGACGGCATGGCCGTAGGCTTCGAGCAATTGCCCCAGACTGACGGCCGCATCGGCGTTGTCGTCCACCACCAGAATGCGCAGGCCGCGCTCGGTAGGCACCACCTTGTCAGGCCTTGGTGCCGGCGCATTTGCTGGCGCCAAAGCTTTGGCCTGGCTTGCAAGGCGCGGCAAAAATACCGTGAAGATGCTGCCTTCGCCCGCTCCGTTGCTCTGCACTCCCACGCGGCCACCATGCATCGCCACGACGTTTTGGACCAGCGGCAGGCCCAGGCCCAAACCGCCCTCGGCGCGGTCAGCCGTGCGCTCGGCCTGAACAAAATATTCAAAGATGTGCGGCAGCAGATCGGCCGCAATGCCGACCCCGTTGTCACTGACCCGAAGCTTGACCCAGGGGCCGTCAATGTCCAGGGAAAGCTGAAGCTTGCCGCCGGGCGGCGTGTACTTGGCTGCATTCATGAGGATGTTGGCCAGCACCTGCACCAGGCGCGCGTGGTCGCCCATCACCTCGATCAACGGGTCGTCAGGCTTGAGCACGCGCAGGCTGTGCCGTTTTTGTTCGATGAGCGGGCGCATCTGCTCGACTGCATCGCGCATCACCTGATGCAGATTGACCCGACTTTTGCTCAGCACCACGTGGCCACGTGCGATGCGTGTGACGTCCAGCTAGTCATCGATCAGACGGGCCATGTGGCCCACTTGCCGGCGAATCACCTCCATGGAGGCCGACTGACTGGCTTGGCCTCCGGCCGCATGAGGTGCACGCCTGAGCAGTTCAGTCGCCGCGCTGATGCTGGCCAGCGGGTTGCGCAGTTCATGGCCGAGCATGGCCAAAAATTCGTCTTTGCGCCGGCTGGCATCCTCCAGCGACTGGCGGGAGGCCTGCAGGCGACCACCCAGAAAGCTCACACTCAAGCCGATCAGGATGAACATCAGCAAGCCCGTGGAGTTGACGACGGTCATTACCGGCCAGGTGAGCCCACCGACAAAGAAATAAACCCCCACCAAGGCGCCCAGCGCCGTGGCCACCAGGGCCGGTCCGAAGCCGCCGTACAGCGCCGTGATGACCACCGGAAGGGTGAAGATGAGCAAGGGCGAGTAGTGGCCAAGGAAGGGGTTCAAGGCCAAGCGCGCCACGACTGCCAGGGCCACTGTCAGCACAGCAATCAGATAACCCCGGACACGCGCCGGGACGTGCGGAAAAGTCATGAAGAACTGAAGCCGAGGCAAGAAGCCTAGCTCCCAAGTTCATCCATGTTTAGGCAAAACCTGCGTTTCGTCGAGCGAAAACAGCCCGCACCCGGGTAGGACAGATGCCCACAGGGGCCTTTAGCTTCTCAGGTGCTCAGGACAGTGCGACCTCTTCCAGTGGCACCTGGCACAGCTCCGCCAGAATCCGCACCACCAGCACATGGTCTTCGCGCTCAGGCAAACCCGACACGGTGACGCAGCCCACACAACCGACGTCTTTGACAAAGAGGGGAAAGCCGCCACCATGTGTGGCGTAGTCGCGCAGAGGCAAGTCCAGCTTGGCCTGCAGCGTGGTGCCTTCGTGGGCCAGGGCGCGGCCCACGGCATAAGAGCTGCGCTGCAGCAGCTCCACCGTGTTGCGCTTGCGGCGGATCCAGTCGGCATTGCCCGGCTTGGTGCCCGGCAAGGCGCAAAAGAACACGGTCTCTTTGACCAGCCGCACTTCGACGGCCAACGCTGCACCAGCCTTCACGCCTTCTTGCTGCAGCCGGTGGCCCAGCTCCCAGGCGGTGGCGTGATTGAAGACGGGAAACACCAGGCGTTTTTCTTGCAGGGCCAGGCGGGCGATGTCGTCTTGAAGGTTCATGGTTTTGTCCAAGTTCCATTGCTGCGGCTGGACCGCACGGCGGCATCCACAAAGCGCAAGCCGGCCAAGCCGTTGGCAGAGGTCGGGAAATGCAGCGCGAGTGGATCGGGCACCTGCCCGCTGATCTGTGCTGCCATGGTGTCCGCAGCGTCGGTGTAGAGGTTGGCGAAGGCTTCATGAAAGCCTTCAGGGTGACCGGCCACGATGCGGGACGAACGCGCTGCCAGGGGCAAGGTGCCAGGGCCATTGGGTGTGCGGATTTGCGCCGGCGCGCCCAGCGGCTTGAAGTGCAGCAACTGCGGCTGCTCTTGATGCCACTCCAAACTGCCCTTGGCGCCGCTGATGCGGATGCGCAAACCGTTTTCCACGCCGGCCGCGGCCTGCGTGACCCAGAAGCTGCCGCGTGCGCCGTTGTTCATGCGCAGCATGGCGCCAGCGTAGTCGTGCGTCACGCGCTCGGGCACGATGGCGCCCAGCTCAGCAGCCACCTCGGCCACTTCAAGGCCGGTCATGAAGCACATCAGGTTGTGCGCGTGCGTGCCAATGTCGCCCATCACCAGCGACGGGCCGCCGCGCGCCGGGTCTTCCTTCCAGGCGCGTCGGCCGGGGCCTGGCGCTGCACGACCGCCTTGCACGTACTCGACCTGAATCAATCGGATTTCGCCCAGCTCACCCGCTTGCACCATCGCGCGAGCCTGGCGCACCAGCGGGTAGCCGGTGTAGTTGTGCGTGAGGCAAAACACCAAGCCAGTCTCTTGCACCCGCGCATGCAGCGCCTCGGCTTCGGCCAGCGTGTTGGTCATGGGCTTGTCGCAGATCACGTGCAGGCCACGCGCCAGCGCGTCCATGGCAAGCGGGTAGTGGCTGTCGTTGGGCGTCATGATGGCCACGACCTCAGCGCCATCAGGGCGCCCGGCCTCGCCGGCCAACAAGGCCTGGCCGCCACCATAACTGCGCTCTTGCGACAGGCCCAGCGCCATGCCGGCCGCGATTGATTTTTCAGCGTCTGATGACAGCGCTGCGGCCACCAGTTCATAACGATCATCCAGGCGCGCTGCCTGGCGGTGCATGGCACCAATAAAGGAGCCAGGGCCGCCTCCGATAACTGCAAGACGCAGGCGCCGACCCAGACGTTCAATCACGGTATTTGCTGACATGCGCATGCGGGGCTGGCCCCGAAGGAGTGAAAGCAAAAAGTATAGGGGTGACGCCTCGCCCTAAATCACGATGGACTCAGACATGGCTGAGCTCCGCCCCAAACACATAAGACTCCATGGACAACATGCCATGTGTGATGCCGCCTTGCATGACAGTGACGGGCAGCGCCGAAGGCGCGGCACCGAAGGCCACCAGCAGGGGCAGGAAATGGTCACTGGTCGGGTGGGCGCGCGCGGCATGCGGTGCACTTTGCAGCGTGCTCAGCAGCCTGGCCTCGTCCCCTGCCCTGACGGCTTCGCGCACCCAGGCGCTGAAGACCTCGGCATAGTGCTCCCGCGCGCCGGGCTGCGCGGGCTGCGGCGCAAAGCGCTGCGGGTCCATGCGAAATTCATGCAGGTTGTGTGTGAGGCTGCCTGAGCCCAGCACCAACACGCCCTCCTCTCCCAACTGCCGCAAGGCGCGCCCGTAATCAAAGGCGCTTTGCGCATTCAGGCGGTAAGGCATGGAGGCCTGAAAAACAGGAATATCGTGCGCCGGAAACAGGTGCATCAGCGGCACCCAGGCGCCGTGGTCCAGGCCCTGCTCTGGGTTGACCGTGGCGGCCCAGCCTTGCGATCGCAATACGTCAGCGGCACGCGCGGCCAGCATGGGGTGACCGTTTGCCGGGTACTTCAACTTCAAGAGCGCCGGGTCAAATCCCCCAAAGTCGTAAGTCGTCTCGGGCCTGGCCGCACCTGAGATTTCAGGCTCACGCGTGATCCAGTGCGGCGAGACGATGAGCACGGCTTTCGGCTTGGGCAAGGCCGCGCCAAAGGCCTTGCCGAGTGCGCGCAACTGAGCGCCCGCCAGGCCCGGCTCCAGGGCAAACGTAGGCGCGCCGTGGGAGATGAAAAGGCTAGGCAGGCGGCTCATGATTGTTTCCTTTGCTTGCGGCTGGCTCAGCGGCTGGCTTTGTCAGCCACCAAGGCGTCAACCGAAGCACGGCCGGCGCCGCTGAAGACCAGCGACAGCGACACGGCAAAAAGCGCCAGGCCGTATTCATAGCCGTTGTTGGCCATGAACAAACCTTTGTCAAAGTGCACCGAGAAGATGGCAACCAGCATGGCGAAAGCCAGCGCGGCAGCAGCCGGGCGAACCAGCAAGCCCAAGACCAAAGCCAGGCCGCCAAAGAACTCAGCGCTGCCGGCCAGCAGGGCCATCAGGTAGCCGGGCGCCAGGCCAATTGAAGCCATCCACTGGCCTGTGCCTTCCAGACCGTAGCCGCCAAACCAGCCAAACAGCTTTTGCGCGCCGTGCGCCGCAAAGATGATGCCGACGGGGACGCGCAGCGCGGTCGGGCCCCAGCTGCTGCTGGTGTTGAGCAGACGCTGAGCCAAAGAAGACGATGAAGAACTGCCGTCGAACGAGGTGTTCAGGGTTTGCGTGGTCATGGTGAATCCTTAAAAAATTGAACGGGTTTGACGGCTTGAGGGCCGCCACGGGATGAACTTTAGGCGTCTCGCTTAAGGAGATAAAGTAGCCGCATAGATATAAACCGTCTTTAAAAACGAAACAATCAAGAAAAGCTAAGCCATGGATAAATTTCAAGAAATGCAGGCCTTCACGGCCGTGGTGGACGCTGGCAGCTTTGTGGGGGCGGCCGATGCCATGGGCTTGTCCAAGGCCGCGGTGTCCCGGCAGATTGCCGACCTTGAAAGCCGGCTGGCTGTACGGCTCTTGCACCGCACCACGCGCAAGCTCTCCCTGACGGACGAAGGTGCGGTGTTTTATGCACGTTGTCGCGAACTGCTGGGTGATCTGGCCGAAGCCGAGGCGGAACTGTCCGCGCGCAGCGGCCACGCCGTGGGCGCGCTCAAGGTCAGCGCGCCGGTGTCCTTTGGGCTTTTGTACCTGGCGCCCGTGTGGGCCGGCTTCATGGCGGCGCAGCCGCAAGTCAAACTGGACGTGACTTTGTCCGACCGCATGGTGGACCTGGTGGACGAAGGCTTTGACATTGCAGTGCGTGTGGCGCGCCTGCCCAGTTCGTCCCTGGTCAGCCGCAAGCTCTCGTCCACGCGCATGGTGCTTTGCGCGTCGCCTGAGTATCTGCAGAGGCACGGCACGCCCCAGCACCCATCCGAGTTAGCGCAGCACCACGTATTGGCCTACACGCTGATGGCCAACGGCGATACCTGGGACTTCAATGGACCGGACGGAGCGGTGTCGGTCAAGGTCATGCCGCGCATGCACAGCAACAGCGGCGACACCTGCGTGGCCGCAGCGCTGGGCCACCAAGGCCTCGTCTTGCAGCCCACGTTTTTGATCGCGGACGCGCTGCGCTCAGGCGCACTGGTGGAAGTGATGCCGCAATACCGCGCCTTGGATTTAGGTATCTACGCGCTCTACCCCACGCGCAAGCATGTGGTGCCCAAGGTGCGGCTGCTGATCGACCATCTGGTGCAGGCCTTTGAGCGAAAGGCCTGGCCAGAATGATGACGGGCTTGACGTGGGAACTCAGGCCGCGCTGAGCACAGAACCAGGCATCACGCCCACGGGCCGCAGCAGGTGGTCGGCGGCGATGTCCGCCACGTTGTCAGCCGTCACGGCGCTCAGCGTCCAGCCCAGGTGGCCGTGGCCGGTGTTGTAAAACACATTGGCGCGCTGGCCGGCGCCCACGCGCGGCAGCATGCTCGGCAGCATGGGGCGCAAGCCAGCCCAGGGCACCACCTGGCGTGTGCTCACCCCTGGGAAGCACTGGTTCACCCAGTCCACCAGCGGGCGAATGCGGTCAGCGCGAATGTCTTTGTTCATGCCATTGAACTCAGCCGTGCCCGCCACGCGGAAGCGATCTTGGCCCAGGCGGCTGGTCACAAGTTTGGTCTCGTCGTCGAGCAGGCTCACCATGGGCGCGGACTGCTGGCTCTCAGCGTCCAGCAAATTCACAGTGATGGAATAGCCCTTGACCGGGTAGATGTTGACGCGGTCGCCCAGCTGCGCTGCAAAGCGGCGGCTCTCGACGCCGGCGCACACCACCAGGCTGTCGAAGGTGTGGGTCTGCTCGCCATCAGCTTCCTGCGTGACCACGGTGGCGGTCTTGCCGTCGCTCTTGAGTGTTTTAACTTGCTGCTCGTAGCGGCAGGTCACGCCCAGGCGCGCAATTGCGGCGGCCAAGCCGGCCGTGAACTTGTGAATGTCGCCGGTTGAATCGCTCTCGGTGAAGTAGCCGCCGTAGTAATTGCCGGCCAGCGTGGGTTCAATGGCTCTCATCTCGGACGGCGTGACAGCGCGGCGCCCCAAGCCACCAGCAGCCAGCAACTTCGACACTTCGCCCGCGTGGTCAAAGCCCTTCTTGTCACGGTAGATGTGCAAGATGCCTTTTTTCACCGAATCAAATTCAACGCCCTCAGCGCCGGCCCAGGCAAACAGATGCTCACGTGCGGCAATCGCCAGGCGGGTGGTGGCGATCGTGTTTTCTTCGTACTTGGGGATGTTGGCCATGAACTCGGCAAACCACGAAATCTTGTGCCAGCTCGGCTTGGGGTTCACCAGCAGTGGCGCATCGCTTTTGAGCATCCATTTGAGGCCCTTGAGGATGGTCGAGGGATGCGTCCAGACTTCAGCGTTGGACGCCGATAGCTGCCCGCCGTTGGCAAACGATGTTTCCATCGCGGCGTAGCGGTTTTTCTCAAAC
>CAZNQE010000084.1:0-11863 GCA_964575005.1 uncultured Polaromonas sp.
CGCGCACGAAGGTCAGGTCGCGGCCTTGTCCTACCTGGAGTCGCGCAACTTCACCGAGCCCATGTTCATCTTTGTGATCATGGTGATTGCCGGCACCCGACCCGTCATTGAGTTCTCGGGCACGGTCGTCCGCTTTTTGGCGCGCTACATCCCGCTGCCCGACGCCATGGCCACTTACTTTTTGCTGCTGGCCTTTGTGCCCTTGATGGGCTCTTTCATCACGGAGCCGGCGGCCATGACGCTGGCTGCGCTCATGCTGCGCGACAGCATCCTGGCGCGCCAGGTCTCCAGCCGCTTGCTATACGGCACGGTCGGCGTGCTCTTTGTCAACATCTCCATAGGCGGCACGCTCACGCCCTTTGCCGCGCCACCCGTGCTGATGGTGGCGGCCAAGTGGAACTGGGACTTCTGGTTCATGATCACGAACTTCGGCTGGAAGGCGGGCATTGCCGTGCTGATCAATGCCGGCTGCGCCATGCTGCTGTTTCGCCGTGAGTTGTCGCAAATGCAAGCCAACACGCCTCAGGACCGCAATCGCATGCCGACGACTGTCGTTCTGATGCACCTTCTGTTCATGCTGGCGGTGGTGTTGTTCGCTCACCATCCGGTCGTGTTCATGGGCATCTTTCTGTTTTTCCTGGGCTTTACGACGGCCTACGAGCAGCACCAGGACAAGCTCATTCTTCGGGAAGCGCTGCTGGTGGCCTTCTTCCTCGCTGGCTTGGTCGTCTTGGGCGGTCTGCAGGCCTGGTGGCTGCAGCCTTTGCTGCTGGGCATGGACGACACCACCGTCTTCTTTGGCGCAGTCATCCTCACGGCTTTCACGGACAACGCCGCGCTCACCTACCTGGGCTCGTTGGTGGAAGGGCTGAGTCCGGAGTTTCAGGTGGCGCTGGTCGCGGGTGCTGTCACGGGTGGCGGCCTGACGGTGATCGCCAATGCACCCAACCCGGCAGGTGTGGCCATACTGAAAGAAAAGTTCAGTGACGCCACCATCAATCCGCTGGGTCTTCTCCTAGCCGCCATACCGCCCACCATCGTGGCGATGCTGGCCTTCAGGTTGCTTTAAAGCTTCCGGCATGACTAACGCCCTTTGGCGCCACCCAAAAGAAAAGGGCCCGAAGGCCCTTTTTACTTTTTATCCTTCGCAGCATCTTCCAATGCTTTGAGGGGATCGATTTCCTCGGTTGGTGCCGCCGGGTCCAAGCTCGGATCAGCCGGGTCAACCGGGGCACTGCTGCCTGGGTCCAGCTGCTCCATGATCTGGTCAGCAGTGAGCGCTTCTTTCTTCTCAATGCCGCCGGTCACCAGCACGGGGAAGGCCATGATGGCTGCGACCATGATCAGCTGCAAGATGATGAAAGCAACGGAGCCTTTGTAGATTTCGATGGTCTTGACCGAAGGAATCAACTGGCCCGTGATGCGGTCTTTGTAGTCGAACTTGGCGGCCACGCTGCGCAGGTAGAACAGGGCAAAGCCAAAGGGCGGCGTCAGGAAAGATGTTTGCAGGTTCATCGCGATGATCACGCCGAACCAGATCATGGCTTGGTCGGGCGTCATGCCGGGCACGAGGCCAGGCAGGATTTTTTCGGCCACGGGCGCCAGCAGCGGGATGATGATGAAGGCGATTTCAAAAAAGTCGATGAAGCAGCCCAGGATGAACACCAGAATGTTCACGACGATGAGGAAGCCCCAGGCGCCGCCCGGAATGCCGTCAAACAGATGCTCGACCCAGATGTGGCCGTCAGCCGCATTGAAGGTGAAGCTGAACACGGTCGAGCCGATCAGGATGAACAGCACGAAAGACGCCAGCTTGGCGGTGTTTTCCAGTGCTTGGTTCAAGATGGACTTGTTCAGGCGACCTTTACCGAAGGCCAGGATCAAAGCTCCCAGCGCTCCCATGGCGCCGCCTTCTGTTGGCGTGGCCACGCCCAGGAAAATCGTGCCCAGCACCAGGAAGATCAGGATCAGCGGCGGCATCAGCACGAAGGTGACTTGCTCGGCAAGCTTGGACAGCAGGCCCATCTTGGTGACGCGGTTGATGATGGCCAGGAACAAGCCGGTCAAGGAAGCCAGCGTCAGGGACAAGATCACGATTTCGTCGCCGGGGGCGGGCGTTGCACGCTCCAGCCAGGCGGTGAGCAAGCCGTTGTGCACTTGCGCCCAGGCGTAACCCACAGCGCCGCACAGCAGCACCAGCACCAGCAAGGAGCGGTGGCCGGATCGGCCGTTGTCTTCTTTGTAGAGCAGCGCCTCAGGGGGCAAGGCCGGCACCATCTTGGGGCTGACAAAGGCCACTACCACGATGAACAAGATGTACAGGCCCACCAGCAGGAGGCCGGGGATCAGGGCGCCAGAGTACATGTCACCCACCGAGCGGCCGAGTTGGTCGGCCAGCACGATCAGCACCAGGGACGGCGGAATGGCTTGCGCCAGCGTGCCCGAGGCGGTGATGACGCCAGTGGCAATGGTGCGGCTGTAACCGTAGCGCAGCATGATGGGCAGGGAAATCAGGCCCATCGAAATCACAGCTGCAGCCACAACGCCCGTGGTGGCGGCGAGCAAGGCGCCCACCAAAATCACGGCAATGGCAACACCGCCGCGCACCGGGCCAAACACTTGGCCAACGGTTTCAAGCAGGTCTTCGGCCATGCCGGAGCGCTGCAAGATGATGCCCATGAAGGTGAAGAAGGGAATGGCCAGCAGCGTGTCGTTCTGCATGATGCCGAAGATACGCAGCGGCAGCGCCTGGAACATGGCGGCCGGGAAGATGCCAGCCTCAATACCGATAAAGCCCAGGCCAAGGCCCGTGGCAGCCAGACCGAAGGCGACCGGAAAGCCCGTCAGCAGCAGCGCAAAAAGCGCGATGAACATGAGGGGCACAAATTGTTGTGCGAGCAGGGTGGTTTGCATTATTTTTCTCCGGCCAAGAGGCGTGCGGTCTTGGCTTCGAGCTCTTCCATTTCTCGTTGATCGTCTGACTTGCTGGCTTCAGCGCCAATGCTGTCGGGGCCATCGCCCGTGAGAAAGGCGACGCGCTTGACCAGTTCGGACAAGCCTTGCAGCAAGAGCAGGCCAAAGCCCAGCGGGATTAAGGCGTAAGCTGGCCAGCGGATCAGGCCGCCAGCGTTTTGCGACATCTCGCCGCTGGCCAAGGCCTGCAGAAAGAAGGGCCAGCCGAGCCAGATACTTATTAGGCAAAAAGGGACTAGAACCAGGACGATGCCGCCGACGTCGATCCAGTTGCGCGCGCGGTCGCTGAGCTTGGTGGAAATGAAGTCGATGCGCACATGCGAGTTCTTCAAGAAGCCGTAACCGGCCCCGAGCATGAAGACGCCTGCGAACAGGTACCACTGGATTTCAAGCAATCCGTTGGAGCTGACGTTGAAGGTTTTGCGGACAATGGCGTTGCCCGCGCTGATGAGCGTGGTCAACAAGATGAGCCACATCGTCAGGCGGCCGACCTTGGTGTTGAGCCAATCCACCCATTCGGAAAATTTAAGTAGTGTTTGCATAGTGCGTTCCTGAAGCGATAGTCCCCATAAAAAATTATCCGGAAGTCGCCTGGTTGGCGACATATCCGGATGACTTGGCGGGAAGACGCGCGATTTTAGGTGCAAGGACTGCTCACTTAATGAGCAAATGCCCGTACTCGGCTGAAAATTCTTCAGCATCACGGGTGTCACAATCTTGAGCGTGTCTGCCCTACCACCGTCTGTCAATCCCGCTTCGGGCGCTTTTGAGCCCGACGATCCAGGCCTGATCGATTCACCATTGATTCGCCAGGCGTCGGCGGGCGTGTTGTCGCTCGCGCTGATGGATGCGCGCAACCACACCCTGCATTTGTTCGCGCAGTTTCAACGTGCCTTGGCCGAATCCAAGGCGGCAGTGCCCTTGCTGGCCAGTATCAACCCGCCCTTGTGGGAACTTGGGCATGTGGCCTGGTTCCAGGAGCGCTGGATTGGCCGCAACTTGCAGCGGCACCAAGGTCGCCATGCCGACCCGACCGCAACGCGCCTGCCGTCGCAGCTTGAAGGTGCGGACCGCTGGTGGGATTCAGGCGCCGTGCCGCATGACACACGCTGGCAGCTGGACCTGCCCGATGAAGCGGCTTGCCGGAGCTACCTGCTGGAAACGCTGGAAAGCACGCTGGACTTGCTTGAGCGCACCGACGGCAGCGACGACGCGCTGTATTTTTTCCGCCTCTGCCTTTTCCATGAGGACATGCACGCCGAGGCGCTGGTCATCACCGCGCAGACTTTGGGCTTGGCGTTGGACAAACCGCTGCTGCAAGCTTTTGCCCCCCGGGCCATGACCGCGCGCGACGCCATCTTGCTGCCGGCCTGCAACTGGCAGACCGGCCTGCCCGCCGACGGCGGCGGTTTTGCTTTCGACAATGAATCGGCGCCGCACAGCGTGCCGGTGCCCGAGTTTGAAATTGATGCGCAGCCTGTGAGCTGGGCGCAGTTTGTCGAGTTCGTGGACGACGGCGGCTACGACAGGCAAGACCTGTGGGGCGAAGACGGCTGGGCTTGGCTTACGCAGTTGAATCAGGCTGAAGGCCGGCGTGGCCCGCGCTATGTGGAGCAAATTGGCGTGGCCAGCGGCGCGGTGATGCAGACCCGCTTTGGCCAGCCGGTGCGCATGTCTGGGCAGCAACCGGCCATGCACATGACGTGGTGGGAGGCTGAAGCCTGGTGCCGTTGGGCGGGCCGGCGCCTGCCATTTGAAGTGGAGTGGGAAATCGCGGCCAGCCAGGCGGCGCGGCGCGGCTTTGCCTGGGGCGACGTCTGGGAGTGGACAGCCAGCACCTTCAAGCCTTACCCCGGTTTTGTGCCTGGGCCGTACACCGACTATTCGCAGCCCTGGTTTGGCACGCACAAAGTTTTGCGCGGCGGCTCGCCGGCCACACGGGCGCGCATGAAGTCAGTGCACTACCGCAACTTTTATTTGCCCGAACGCGACGACGTGTTGTGCGGCTTTCGCTCCTGCGCTTTGTGATCGCTTCAGCTTTTGATTTGATTCGCACCATGGACCCGCAGTTGCTGGCCGTGGTGCTGCGCTCGCTGGCCGTGAGTGGCCTGGCGTGCCTGCTGGCCTCCGGCCTGGGTTTGCTGCTGGGCGCATGGCTGGGTGTGGCGCGCTTTGCAGGGCGCGGTGTGGTGCTGGCTTTGCTCAACACCGCGCTGGCCTTGCCTTCGGTGGTGGTGGGGCTGCTGGTGTATCTCTTGCTGTCGCGCTCCGGACCGCTGGGATTTTTGGGTTGGTTGTTTTCATTCCAGGCCATGGTGCTGGCCCAAACTATTTTGGTGCTGCCCGTGGTCACTGCGCTGGTGCGCCAAACCATTGAAGACGCAGACCGCAGCCACGGCGAGCAGTTGCAGTCGCTGGGCGCTGGGCCTTTTTGGCGCGGCCTCATCCTGCTCTGGGACGAGCGTTACGCCCTGGTCACGGTGCTGATCGCCGCCTTCGGTCGTGCTATTTCGGAAGTCGGCGCCGTCATGGTGGTGGGCGGCAATATTGAAGGCTTCACCCGCGTCATGACCACAGCGATTGCGCTGGAAACCAGCAAGGGCGATTTGCCTATGGCCTTGGCGTTGGGCGCGATTTTGCTGGGTGTCGTGCTGCTGCTCAATGCGCTCATGGCGCTGCTGCGCCGCTGGCGCGAAGCGCGGGAAGGCGCTGGCGCAGCCGGGCTAAAAAACGAGCTGCCTGACGGGCAAGCGGCCACGTCGGCGCGCACCTGAGCCTGGACAAATTTCAAGCCATGAGCGATCTCCTTTTTGACCTGAAGCAAGTCAGTGTGTATGCAGGCCGCACGCCGCTGCTACTTGATGGCACGCTGCAAATCCGGCGGGGTGAGCGTGTGGCCTTGGTCGGCGCCAACGGCAGCGGCAAGACCAGCTTGCTGCGCCACCTGCATGGCCTCCTGCCAGCCGCTGCCGGGCATAGCCTGCGGCCCGTGCCCGCCCGCCAGGCCATGCTTTTCCAGCGGCCTTACATGCTGCGCGCCAGTGCGCTGAACAACGTGGCGCTGGGCCTGTGGCTGGACGGCCAAGCCTGGGCCGAAGCCAAAACCCGCGCGCGGCTGGCGCTGGAGCGCGTGGGCTTGGCGCCGCAGGCGCTTCGCCCGGCCAAGACACTTTCAGGCGGGCAGCAGCAGCGCCTGGCGCTCGCCCGCGCCTGGGCCGCGCAGCCCGAAGTGCTGCTGCTGGACGAACCCACTGCCAGCCTGGACCCAGCCGCCAAGCGCGATGTCGAGCAATTGATGGCCGAGTTTGCCGACAGCGGCATGACCTTGCTCTTCAGCAGCCACAACCTGGGCCAGGTCAAGCGCTTGGCCAGCCGCGTGCTTTACCTTGAGCATGGCCGCGTTATGGCAGATGCGTCGGTGGCAGATTTCTTTAGCAAAGCCTTGCCCACGGCGGCCGCACAGTTCCTTCAGGGTGAACTGGCATGAGAACAAACTGGGCAGCCTGTTTTCCCCCAATGCCGTGCGCTGGGCTGTTCCTTCAAGCTTGACTGCTAAGCCGTACCTATAATTTTTGGTCGTGTTTCAGCCCGCCCTCCACCCCGCGAACAGCGCTTCCTTGAAGCGGGGCGCAGCTTGCGTTGCGTGGCAGCGGCTGGCTGTTTGGCTGAGCTGCTTTGCCTTGCTGTCGTTGCTGCTGGCGCCAGCAGCTTTGCTGGCGCAAGATCTGCAGACGGGCAAGCTGGGCAGCATCTGCAGCGCGAGTGGCGGCGCACCATCTGCACCCGCTGATGATCAAGACGCCACGCCCTATCACGCCCATTGCCCGATCTGTTCGGTGGCTTGGGGCCTGCCCGTGCCAAGCGCTGCGTGGGCATCAACGCAGGCGCCGCAAGTTCTGACCCTCGCGGCCGTGGCGGCAGACCCAGCAGCGCCCGTCGTGGGCTTGCCGTTCAGCCGCGGCCCGCCCGCGCTCTGAACTTCCGCAGCTGCCTCGTTTTCTGACGCTTTCGCTGGCGCTTTTCACCGCTGGTCGACGCGGCTTTTTTCGCGCTCGCTAAGCCGGCGCTTCTCTTTTTCTTATGTTTATGACTCACTTTTTATTGTGCGCCGTCCTGCGCGCCTGTCTTTTTTCATTGAGCGCTGCCGCGCTGTGCCTGCCCGCAAGCGCGCACGTCACTCTGGAATACGGCGTGGCCAACGCCAACACGTACTACAAGGCCAACTTCAAGATCGGGCACGGTTGCAGCGCTTCAGCGACGCGGCAGGTCGTGGTGCAGATTCCTGCTGGCGTGCAGGGCGCTAAGCCCATGCCCAAGGCGGGCTGGGTGATTGACATCGAACGCACCAAACTCGCTCAGCCCTACAAGGACCACGGCCGCACTGTGACCGAAGACGTGAGCCGTGTGACCTGGACGGCCAAGACCGAGGCCGATGCTTTGCCCAACGGTTTTTATGATGAATTTGCTTTGCAGGCCAAACTGGGTATGCCTGCGGGACTCGTTTATTGGCAGGTGAGCCAGGTCTGCCATGAGGGCCGACTGGATTGGACGCAGACCCCGAAAGCGGGGCAAAAGCCCTCAGACCTGCAGTTCCCTGCTGCCTTGCTGGAGGTGTTGCCGGCTTTTGGTGGTCACGCGCATTGATCGCCGCTCAGTCCCGATTCTTTATTTGTTTAGATTTTGTTCAGGAGTTCTGAAATGTCTTTGTTCAACTTGTCTTGGCCTCTCCCCGCCACCTTGCCGAAGGCGCGCAGCGCGGCTTTGGCTTTCATTAGCTTGGCCTTGGTTGGCGGTGCGTTCGCTCAGCCACAGCCGGCGTCTGGTGCGGCCACTGGCGCAAATGTCAAGGTCGAAGCCGCCTGGGTCCGTGCCACCGTTCAGGGGCAACTGGGCACCGGCGCCTACATGAATCTCACGGCCAGCTCCGGCACGCAATTGATCGGCGTTTCCACGCCTTCAGCGGCGATAGCCGAGGTGCATGAGGTGAGGATGGACGGCGACATCATGAGGATGCGGGCCGTGTCGGCACTGGACTTGCCTGCTGGAAAAACCGTGCAACTCAAGCCAGGCGGCTATCACCTGATGTTGATAGACCTCAAGCAGCCCCTGGTCAAGGGCAGCAGCATGCCCTTGACCTTGCACTTGAAAGATGCCAAAGGCGCCGAAAGCCGGCAGGTGATCTTGGTGCCTGTGATGACGGCAGCGCCTGGCTTGGCGGCTGCACCGCATTCAGCGCACCAGCACAAGCCCTGAGCTCAAGACCTGCCTTGGGGCAGCTTGCTTAGCGCTTGCCACCCAGCCGCCGGTACACCGTTGCGCGGCTGATGCCCAAGGTTTGCGCGGCCAGGGCGACGTTGCCGCGCGCTTCGGTCACCGCCTTGCGGATCAAGGCGGTTTCCACGTCTTTGAGTGGCAGTTGTGCGGGGCTTGCTGAAGCCAGAGCCGGCGCCTGAAAGTGAAGCGGATTGTTGCGGACCTGTGCGGCTTCGCCTGCGGGCAGGGCCAGCACATGCAGCCGCAGGCCTGACCACAGCGGCACTTCAAGCGCTTGCGATTGATCGCGCCCGCTGCGTTCTTTGTTGATTCGCCCGGCACTGTCAAACAGCATTTCAAAAGGCAGGGCAAAAAGCTCGCTGCAATGCGTGGGCCCCACCGGCCTGAAGGCGGGCAGCATCTGCCTGGCTGCGCTGTTGCAACCCGTCACCCAGCCCTCGGCATCCACGCACACCAGGCCGTCTCCTTCATCACCGAGTTGTTGGCGCGACCAGTTCAGGCGCAGCACCAAAGTATGCGCGCAACTTTGGGCCAATGCATTTTCAATCTGGCGTGCAGCCTGCGTCACCAGGTGGCGCAACTCCGGCCTTTCCTCTGCGTCCACGCCGGTCAAGTCCAGCATGCCAGCGCAGCGGCCGTCGGCGCCAAAAAGCGGCGCGCCCGCGCAGCTGTAGTCAGCATGCGCGTCAAAGAAATGCTCGCCCCGATGCAGCCATACCGGCTGCAGCTCGGCCAGCGCGGCGCCAATGGCGGTGGTGCCCACGCTGCCCTCTGACAAGTTCACGCCGATGCGGCTGATCAAATCAGCGCGCCTGTCACGCCGATCAATGGCGCCGTTCACGTCCACCACCACACCTTCGGCGTTGGTCAAGATGGCGAAGTAACGTGTGCTGGCCATGGCCTGCCCCAATGTCTGCATGACGGGGCGCGCGGCTGTCACCAAGGCGTGATTGGCTTCTTCTGTGCGCCGGCGCGCGGCTTGTGGCAAGGCTTCAAAGCTGACCTCTTGCTCCGGCCGCTTGCCGCTGGCCAGGCAACGCCGCCACGAGCGCTCTATCCAGGGTGGGCTTGGGGGCAGAGTGTTAAGGATGCCGGTCGCTGCATCCGACGCATTACCGTGAAGCACTTGCTGTCGCGACAGCAAGATTTGCTGCGTACGTAGGCTGATGGAAGAGGCTGGCAACATGGCGGGCACCGGTTGAGTCTGTCTTGAGGCTGAGCCTGGTGCGTCGCCCTGACTGTTTCATTTTGAGAATTTCAGGTCGACTTGGCAAGTGAACTAGGGTTTAACCTAGGAATTGCGCCCCTTGGCGCTCCAACAATCGACAGCGTACATCACCCCCAAAAGAACGGAGACGCATCCCATGCAAGTTCAACTCAAGGTCAACGGTAAAGCCCAAAGCGTTGACGTGCCGCCCAACACCCTGCTGGTGCAGGTACTGCGCGAATCCCTCCATTTGACCGGCACCCACGTGGGCTGCGACACCGCGCAATGCGGTGCCTGCACCGTCATCCTGAACGGCCGCGCCGTCAAGTCATGCAACATGCTGGCCGCCCAAGCTGCGGGCGCAGACATCACCACCATCGAAGGTCTGGCCGCACCCGACGGCACCATGCACCCCATGCAAGCGGCCTTTAAAGAATGCCACGGCCTGCAGTGCGGCTTTTGCACCACCGGCATGGTCATGAGCGCGGTGGACTTGTGCAAGCACCACCCCAAGGCCACTGACACCGAAGTACGCGAACTGCTTGAAGGCAATATTTGCCGCTGCACCGGCTACCAGAACATCGTCAAGGCGGTGCAGCAAGGTGCTGCAGCCATGGCCAGCAAGTAAACAAAAAACCAAACCAAAAACCGCTGAAAAACAAAAACTTCAGGAGACACGAGCATGGGTGCATCTGACTTCGTTAACTTGCCGAACATCGGCACGCCAGTCCGCCGTAAAGAGGACTACCGCTTTTTGACCGGTGGCGGCCAGTACACCGACGACATCAACATCCCCGGCCAGACCTACGCCGTGTTTGTGCGCTCGCCGCATGCACATGCCCGCATCAAAAGCATCGACATTGCCGCGGCCAAGGCCGCACCGGGCGTGATCGACGTGCTGGTCGGCCAGGACGTGGCCGACGCCAAGATCAACGGTCTGCCTTGCGGCTGGCTCATCACCAGCACCGACGGCCAGCCCATGAAGGAGCCGCCGCACCCCATCCTCGCGCTCGACAAAGTGCGCTACGTGGGCGACCACGTCGCCATGGTGGTGGCCGAGACCGTGGCCCAAGCCAAGAACGCCGCTGAGCTGGTCGACGTGGACTACGAGGTGCTGAGCGCGGTGGTCAACGTGACCCAAGCCAGCAAGGCCGCTGCGCTGCATGACGCCGCGCCCGACAACCATTGCTACAACTGGGCGATTGGCGACAAGGGCCAGGTGGACGCCGCTTTTGCCAACGCGGCGCATGTGACCAAGCTGGACCTGACCAACAACCGCTTGATCCCGAACGCGATGGAGCCGCGCGCCGTCATCGGCCACTACAACCGTGCGCAAGACGACTACACGCTGTATGTGTCCAACCAAAACCCGCACGTCGAACGCTTGCTGCTGACGGCTTTTGTGATGGGCCTGCCCGAGCACAAAGTGCGCGTGATTGCGCCTGACGTGGGCGGCGGCTTTGGCTCCAAGATTTACCTCTACGCCGAAGATGTGTGCCTGACCTGGGCGTCCAAAAAACTGAACCGCCCCATCAAGTGGACGGCCGACCGAAGCGAAGCCTTTTTGAGCGACGCCCACGGCCGTGACCATTCCAGCCACGCTGAAATGGCGATGGACAAGGACGGCAAGTTCCTAGCGCTGCGCGTGCACACTGACGCCAACATGGGCGCCTATTTGTCCACCTTCGCGCCGGCCGTGCCAACCATTCTTTACGCCACGCTCTTGGCCGGTCAGTACAAGACGCCGCAGGTCTATGTCGAGGTCGATGCGTGGTTCACCAACACCGCACCGGTAGACGCTTACCGCGGCGCCGGCCGGCCCGAAGCGACTTACTTGCTTGAGCGCATCGTCTCCCGCTGCGCCTGGGACATGGGCTTGTCGCAAGACGAGATCCGCCGCCGCAACTTCATCACCGAGTTCCCGTATCAGACGCCGGTGGCGCTGCAGTACGACGTGGGCGACTTTCATGCGCTGTTGAAGCGCGGCAATGAACTGGCTGAAGTGGCGACCTTTGAGCAGCGCCGCACCGCGTCTGCCGCCAAGGGTTTGCTGCGCGGCATCGGTTACTCCTGCTACATCGAAGCTTGCGGTCTGGCGCCCAGCAACATCGCTGGTGCACTCGGTGCGCGTGCGGGCTTGTTTGAATGCGGCGAAGTGCGCGTGCACCCCACCGGTAGCGTGACGGTGTTCACCGGTTCGCACAGCCACGGCCAAGGGCATGAAACGACCTTTGCGCAAGTGGTGGCGGCGCGCCTGGGCATCTCGGTCGATTCGGTGGACATCGTGCACGGCGACACCGGGCGCGTGCCATTTGGTATGGGTACCTACGGTTCGCGTTCCATGTCGGTGGGTGGCACGGCCATCATGAAGGCGCTCGACAAGATCGAGACCAAGGCCAAGAAAATTGC
>CAZNQE010000085.1:0-11860 GCA_964575005.1 uncultured Polaromonas sp.
TGAAAAATCCGCGGTGCGAACGCCCGATGGGCGTGCGGCTGGCGGCGACGATGTAAGCGTCTTGGAGTTGTTTGGACATGGTGATCTTTCTGAATTAGTTCCGCACCGGCTTGCCCGTGCTCATCATTCCCATGATGCGTTCTTGCGTCTTGGGGTGTTCGAGCAGCGAGCAAAACGCCTTGCGCTCCAGCGTCATCAGGTAGTCCTCG
Source organism: uncultured Polaromonas sp. (assembly GCA_964575005.1). GTDB lineage: Bacteria > Pseudomonadota > Gammaproteobacteria > Burkholderiales > Burkholderiaceae_C > Polaromonas. The sequence goes on from CAZNQE010000085.1 coordinate 210, forward strand.
GTCACCAGCGTGCCGGCATCCACCGGGCCGCCGCAGACCACGTTGGCAATCAGGCAGGCAATGTGAAAGTCGTGCGCGCTGATAAAGCCGCCGTCGCGCATGTTGACCAGTTGGCCCTGAATCGTGGCGATGCCGCTGCGGCCGGCCACACCAATCTGTCGCGGCTGCGGTGCACGGTAACCCGAAGCTGCCATGGCTTTGACTTCTTGCAGCGCCACAAACAGGAGCTCGTCCTTGTGCGCCACGATCACATCACCCTCGAGCAAGTAGCCGAGCTTCTTGCTCTCAAGCGCGCTGGTACCCACCTTGGCCATGGCCGCAGCGGTGAAGCCCTCGGTCAGGAAAGGCATCACGTCCTTGTTGGTCGATGTTTGCGCATTTTCAAACGCACGGCGAGCGATGTAGGTCAGGCCACCTGCACCGGGCACCAGGCCCACACCCACTTCCACCAGGCCGATGTAGCTTTCAAAAGCGGCCACGCGCTTGGCCGAATACACGGCCAGTTCGCAACCACCGCCCAGTGCCAAGCCGCGCACGGCAGACACCACAGGCACGGCTGCGTAGCGCAGCTTCATCATCACGGCCTGCAATTCAGCCTCGGCCCCTTCAATAGCCGATGCACCGCCCATCATGAAGGCGGGCAGCATGGCTTGCAGGTCGGCACCGGCAGAGAACATCTCGTCGTTGGACCAGATCACCATGCCTTGGTAGCTTTGCTCGGCCAGCTCGACACCACGCGCGAGACCCTCAGCCACGTCCGGGCTGATGGCGTGCATCTTGGTTTTGATGCTGGCAATCAGCACCTCGCCGTCCAGCGTCCACAGGCGAATCGCGTCATCTTCATGCACAGTGGTGCCGGCCGTCTTAACAGACGCTGCCTTGGCGCCCAACACGTCTTTAGGAAAGTGCTGACGCGCATACACCGGCAACACGCGGCGAGGGATGAATTTGCCAGCCGCGGGGCTCCAAGAACCTTCAGGCGTGTGCACGCCGCCAGCATCTGCCACGGGGCCTTTGAAAACCCAGTCCGGCAGCGGTGCGTTGCTGATGGCTTCGCCCTTGGCGATGTCTTCGGCAATCCACTCGGCCACTTGCAGCCAGCCGGCTTCTTGCCACAGCTCGAACGGGCCTTGCTTGGCGCCAAAGCCCCAGCGCATCGCAAAGTCGATGTCGCGTGCGGTCTCGGCAATGCTTTGCAAATGCACGGCCGCGTAATGGAACTGGTCGCGCAAGATGGCCCACAGAAAGCGAGCTTCGGCCCCTTCGGCATTGCGCAGCAACTTCAGGCGCTCGCCCGCCGGCTTTTTCAGCATGCGGCCAACCACCTCGTTGGCCTTGGCGCCGCCGGGCACGTATTCCATGTTTTCCGGGTCCAGGCGCAAGATGTCGCGGCCTTGTTTTTTGTAAAAGCCCGCGCCGGTTTTCTGGCCCAGGCTTTTGCTTTCCAGCAGCTTGGCCAGCACGGGCGGCGTACCGTACATGGCGGCAAACGGGTCTTCAATCTTGCCGGGGCCCAGGTTGTCTTGCAGCGTCTTGATGACGTGGGCCATGGTGTCCAGGCCCACCACGTCCGCCGTGCGGAAGGTGCCCGAGCTTGCGCGGCCCAGCTTCTTGCCGGTGAGGTCGTCCACCACGTCGTAGCTCAGACCAAACTTCTCGGCTTCCTTGATGGTGGCCAGCATGCCGGCGATGCCCACGCGGTTGGCGATGAAGTTGGGCGTGTCGAGCGCGCGGATCACGCTCTTGCCCAGCGTGCTGGTGGCAAAGGCTTCGAGGTCGTCGAGCACACCGGCTTCGGTGGTCGGCGTATTGATCAATTCAACCAGCGCCATGTAGCGCGGCGGGTTGAAAAAGTGGATGCCGCAAAAGCGCGGCTTGAGTGCGTCAGGCAGCGCCTGGCTCAGCTGCGTGATCGACAAGCCCGAGGTGTTGCTGGCCACGATAGCGCGCGGATTGATGAAGGGCGCGATCTTTTGGTACAGGTCGGTCTTCCAGTCCATGCGCTCGGCAATCGCCTCAATGATGAGGTCGCAGCCGCGCAGCAGCTCCATGTGTTCTTCGTAGTTGGCCTGGCCAATCAGTGCTGCGTCTTCAGGCACGCCCAGCGGCGCGGGCTTGAGCTTCTTTAAGCCGTCAATGGCGCGGCTGACGATGCCGGTCTTCGGGCCTTCTTTGGCGGGCAGGTCAAACAAGATGACCGGCACCTTGAGGTTGACGAGGTGGGCCGCGATTTGCGCGCCCATCACGCCTGCGCCGAGCACGGCGACTTTCTTCACCAAAAATCGGGAGGTCATTGGAGTATTCCTTCAGCGTGGGCCGTGGTCACTGTGGTCACTGGATACGGGTCCAGGTCTGCGTGCGGCCAAAGGGGCCGATGGAGCCACGCACATCCAGGCGCTTGCCGCCTTCAATCGGCGTCATCTTGAGGCTGTAGTTCCGGCCGTTTTCAGGGTCCATGATCTTGCCGTCTTCCCACACGTCCTTGCCTTCGGCCTTCTTGGCGCCGCGGATGATCTCCAGCCCCAAGAGCGGCTGCCCCTTGCGGTCGTCGCTGCATTCCTTGCACACATCTTCCGGCTTGGCGTCTTTGCTCAGGCGCTTTTCAAGCTTGCCGACCAGGCCGCTAGGCGTTTCGGTGATGCGCACTTCGGCCTTGGCTTCGCCAGTCTTGTCGTCCACATTGCGCCACAGGCCGACTGGGGACATCTGGGCAAAAGCTGGCAGGGTGACGGCGGTCAAAAGGATGGCGCTGAAAAGGTTTTTCATGGGTGTCTCTTATTTAAGTTGAGGTCAGATCAGATTCAGTCGGCGATCACGCCAATGCCGCATCCGTTTCCATCAGCGGCTTGCTGCCCGTGCGTGCGGTGCGCATCAGCGTTGCGGTTTCGGGGAAGAGTTTGGCAAAGTAAAAGCGCGCCGTTTGCAGCTTAGCCACGTAGAACTGGTCCGTGTTGCCTTCCGCGATTTTCTGCAACGCGACTTGCGCCATGCGCGCCCAAAAGTAGGCAAACACCAGGTGCCCGGCCACACGCAAATAGTCCACTGCGGCAGAGCCCACTTCGTCCGGATTCTGGAAGGCCTTGAAGCCCAGCTCGGTGGTGAACTTGGTCATCTGATCGCCCAGCATGGCCAGCGGGTTGATGAACTCGGCCATCTTTTCATTGACGCCTTCTTGCTCCACCAGCGCTGCAATCAGCTTGCCGAATTTTTTCAGCGTTGCGCCGTTGTTGCCCAGCACCTTGCGGCCCAGCAAGTCCAGCGACTGGATGGTGTTGGTGCCTTCGTAAATCATGTTGATGCGGTTGTCGCGCACGTACTGCTCCATGCCCCACTCTTTGATGAAGCCGTGGCCGCCAAACACTTGCATGCAGGCATTGGTGGCAATGTGGCCGTTGTCCGTCAAGAAGGCTTTGACGATAGGCGTGAGCAGCGCCACCATTTCGGCGGAGTCCTTGCGCACTTTTTCGTCGGGGTGGTTGATTTCTTTGTCCAGCAGCAAGGTGCAGTACAGCGCCAGGGCGCGGCCACCTTCGGCATAGGCCTTGGCGGTCAGCAGCATCTTGCGCACGTCGGGGTGCACGATGATGGGATCGGCGTCCTTGTCCTTGGCCTTCACGCCCGAGAGGCTGCGCATCTGGATGCGGTCCTTGGCGTAGGCCAGCGCGTTCTGGTAGGCCACTTCGGTCAGGCCCAGCGACTGGTTGCCCACGCCCAGGCGGGCGGCGTTCATCATCACGAACATCGCGGCCAGGCCCTTGTTGGGCGCGCCGACCATGGTGCCCACGGCGCCGTCGAGCACCATCTGGCACGTCGAGTTGCCGTGGATGCCCATCTTGTGTTCGAGGCCGCCACAGTAAATGCCGTTGCGCGCACCCAGCGTGCCGTCGGCCTTGATATTGAACTTGGGCACGGCAAAGAGGCTGATGCCTTTGCTGCCTTGCGGGGCATCGGGCAGGCGGGCCAGCACCAAGTGCACGATGTTCTCGGCCATGTCGTGTTCACCGGCGCTGATGAAAATCTTGTTGCCGGTTAGCGCGTACGTACCGTCAGGCTGCGGCTCGGCCTTGGTGCGCAGCAGGCCTAAGTCAGTGCCGCAATGCGGCTCGGTCAGGCACATGGTGCCTGTCCATTCGCCGCTGGTGAGCTTGGGCAAATACAGCTTTTTTTGCTCGTCGGTGCCGTGCGCGTGCAGCGCTTCGTAAGCGCCGTGCGACAGGCCCGGGTACATGGTCCAGGCCTGGTTGGCCGAGTTGAGCATTTCATACAGGCACTGGTTCATGGCAAAAGGCAAGCCCTGACCGCCATATGCCGGGTCGCAAGACAACGCTGCCCAGCCGCCTTCCACGTACTGCTGGTACGCGGCCTTGAAACCGTCCGGCGTTTTGACTTCATGCGTGACCTTGTCCAGCTTGCAGCCCTGCTCGTCGCCCGAGATGTTCAGCGGAAACGCGACTTCAGCCGCGAACTTGCCCGCTTCTTCCAGCACCGCATTGATGGTGTCTTCGTCCACGTCGGCATGCTTGGGCATGGCCTTGAATTCGTCGGTGATTTTGAGCACTTCGTGCATCACAAACTGCATGTCGCGCAGGGGCGGGCTGTACTGGGGCATGGTGACTCCTGAAAGGTTGTTGTTGCTTGAAACTGAAAGATGAAAATTGAAACGTTGAAACGTTGAAACTGAAGCGGATCGAATCAAGACGCGGCGGGCTTTATCGCCCGGGGCTTGTTTGGCTTGTGGACCGCCGGCTTAGCGGCGGCCGCATCTGTGCCGTAGCGCTGCAAGATGCCATCAAACGCGGCAACGGCCCGCGCCAGGGAGCCGGGCTTCTTTAAAAAGCGGGCCTCGTAATGCAAGGCCAGGATGAGCGCGTGAATCTCAAAAGCGATTTGCTGCGCGTCCGCATCGGGCCGCAGCTGGCCTTCGCCCTGCGCCAGCACCACGGCGCGGCACATGGCGTCCAGCCAGGTCTGGACTGAGCTGGCCAGTGCGTCGCGCACAGGGCCGGGCCGGTCGTCAAACTCCACGGCGCCGCTGATGAAAATGCAGCCCGACTGCAGTTCAACGGCCACTTGCTTCATCCAGTTGCCAAACATGGCGCGCAGCCGCGGCAGGCCGCGCGGCTCGCTCAGAGCCGGGTAAAAGACATCGCCCTCAAAGCGGCGAAAGTATTCGCGAACCACCGAAATCTGCAATTCTTCTCGCGAGCCGAAGTGCGCAAACACACCCGACTTGCTCATGTGCATGACCTCGGCCACCGCGCCAATGCTCAGGCCTTCCAGGCCGATTTGCGAAGCCAGACCCAGGGCCGCCTCGATGATGGCGGCTTTGGTCTGCTGGCCTTTTTGCTGGCTCTTGTGGGAAATCGCGGTGACGGTGGATAAAGACATAGGCGCGGATCTTGGCACAAAAAAGAACGACCGTGCTATTTTGACGAAAAAAAAGACCCGACGCGCGTCGGGCCTTCTCTAGTGGCGTGCTTGCTGAGCTTTACAGCTTGAAGGGCACCACGGTTTGCTCTTGCTCGCCCAGGCCATCAATGCCGAGCTTCATCACGTCGCCCTTTTTCAAGTACAGCGGCGGCTTCATGCCCATGCCTACGCCGGGAGGCGTGCCAGTGGTGATCACGTCGCCGGGTTCCAGCGTCATGAACTGGCTGACATAGCTGATGATCTTGGCCACGCCAAAAATCATGGTCTTGGTCGAGCCGGTCTGCACGCGCTTGCCGTTGAGCTCCAGCCACATGCCTAGTTTTTGTGGGTTGGGCACTTCGTCGCGTGTGACCAGCCAAGGGCCGATGGGGCCGAAGGTGTCGCAACCCTTGCCCTTGTCCCAGGTACCGCCGCGCTCGATCTGGTATTCACGCTCGCTCACGTCGTTGATGGTGCAGTAGCCGGCCACGTAGTTGAGTGCGTCTTTTTGCGACACATAGCGCGCCGTGGTGCCGATGACGATGCCGAGTTCAACTTCCCAGTCGGTCTTGACCGAGCCCTTGGGCAGCATGACCGGATCGTTCGGGCCTTGAATGCACGAAGTCGCCTTCATGAAAACAATCGGCTCTTTCGGAATCGGCAGATTCGACTCGGCCGCATGGTCAGCGTAGTTCAGGCCGATGGCGATGAACTTGCGCACGCCGTTGACGGGGCTGCCCATGCGGGGCTTACCACGCACCAGCGGCAGATTGGCGGTTTTCAGGCGGCGCAGTTTGGCAATCGCGGCATCACCGAGCTGGCTCGGGTTAATGTCGCCAATGACGCCGCTCAGGTCGCGCAGCTTGCCGTCGACATCAATCAGACCCGGCTTTTCTTTGCCCGGGTTGCCATAGCGAACGAGTTTCATGTTTCTGCTTTCCTTCTTCTCTTCGGTTGAAAAAACTTTAGCGCGTCATTCACGCGTCTTCAATACGTTGCACGGCCACCCGACAAGTCAAACACCGCGCCGGTTGAAAACGAGCAGTCTTCGGTGCACAGCCAGGCCACCATCGCGGCCACTTCTTCCGGTGTGCCGAAGCGGCCCATCGGAATCTTCGAGAGCATAAAGGCCACGTGCTCAGGGGACATCTGGTCAAAGATCGCGGTCTTGACTGCTGCGGGCGTGACGCAGTTCACGCGCACACCGGTGTCGGCCAATTCCTTGCCCAGCGATTTTGTCAGCGCCATCACCGCAGCCTTGCTGGCACTGTAGGCGCTGGCGTTCGGGTTGCCGTCTTTGCCGGCGACAGACGCGATGTTGACGATGCGCCCGTAGTCGCGTGCTCGCATGTGCGGCGCCACTTCACGGCAGCAGTAAAAGAGGCCGTTCAAATTGACTTGCATGACTTGCAGCCAGTCGTCTACCGGGTAGTCCCACACTTTGGCGTTGGGCCCGGTAATACCGGCGGAGTTGACCAGGATGTCAATGACTGGACGAACAGCTACCGTTTGCTGCACGGCTTGTACAACGCTGGCGTGCTGACTCACATCCACCTGCACGGTGTGGATGCGGCTGGCCAGTGCGCCCAGCTTGGCTTTGGACGCGGCAAGCAAGCCTGCGTCGCGATCCCACCAGGTGACGTCAGCGCCAGACGCCAGCAGCCGCTCGGTGATGGCAAAGCCCAGGCCGGACGCGCCGCCGGTGACCACCGCATGGCGGCCGTTCAAATCAAGCTGGTTCATGGTGAGCCTTCCAGCGCTTTAGATGGTGATGCCGCCGTCAATGCTGTAGGCCTGGCCGGTGACAAAGGCCGCTTCGTCGCTGGCCAAAAATACCACCAGCGGCGCAATCTCATGCGCCTGTGCCAGGCGGCCTAGCGGCTGACGCGCCACAAAAGCCGCGCGGGCCTGCACAGGATCGGTGTTGGCATTGATGCGGTCTTGCAGCGAAGGGGTGTCTACCGTGCCGGGGCAAATGGCGTTACAGCGCACGCCGTCGGCCACAAAGTCGGCCGCGATGCTCTTGGTCAGGCCAATCACGGCGGCCTTGCTGGTGCCGTAAATAAAGCGGTTGGGCAAGCCCTTGATGCTGCTGCAGACGCTGGCCATGTTGACGATGCTGCCGCGCTTGGCGGCCTGCATGCCCGGCAGCACGGCCTGGATCATCCACCACTGCGAACGCACGTTGAGGTTGAAGGCGAAGTCCCAGTCAGCCTCGCTGGCTTGCAGCGCGTTGCCACCGTGCACAAAGCCCGCGCAATTGAACAAGATGTCCAGGGTTGGCAGGCCCGACACCAGTTCGGTGATGGCTGCTTTGTCGAGCACGTCCAGACGCAGCGTCTTGATGTTGGGCACGCCTTCCAGGCTCTTGAGCAGCTCGGCGTTGATGTCGGTGGCCCAGACTTGCGCGCCTTCCGCGGCCATGGCCAGCGCGCTGGCTTTGCCAATGCCTTGCCCGGCAGCGGTGACGAGAGCGGTCTTGCCTTGCAAGCGGGAAGAAGCCATGGGTGCTTGTCCTTGTGGAGAGAAATTGGAGAGGGTTGGAAGAAAAAATGAAGGAGAAAGCGCGCTTCAGGGTTTTGCCTGATGGTCGCTTTTGCCCGATGTGCGATTATTAATTGGCCTGACCACTTGTCCAATTCTCGCTAACCCTAGCCCGTCAGCTTCTCAGTCCAGCCTTTAACAACATGCCTCTGCAAGTCGTCGAACCCCAACGCCTGTACCGGCAAATCGCCGAGCAGTTGCGCGCCCTCATGGCCGGCGGCGAGTTTGAAGCGGGTGCCCGCCTGCCAGCCGAGCGTGACCTGGCCAAGCAACTCGGCGTGAGCCGGCCCTCGGTACGCGAAGCCCTGATTGCACTCGAAGTCGAAGGCTGGGTGGAAGTGCGCACGGGCTCCGGCGTGTACGTGCAAGACCGCAGCGTGCGTGACCGCCTGGCCAAGCAGGCTCAAGCCACGCAGCCCGCCCTGAACGAATGGGGCCCGCTCGAATTGATTCGGGCCAGGCGCATGGTCGAGGGCGAGACGGCCGCCATGGCCGCCGTGCAGGCCAAACGCAAAGACGTGTCGGCCATGAAAGAAGCCATCGAGTCCATGCAGGCCGATGCAGACAAAGGCGTGATGCCGCTCGACGGCGACCGCGCTTTTCACACCGCCATCGTGCAGGCCTGCGACAACGCGGTGCTGATCGAAACCGTGCAGGGCTTTTGGGATTCACGCCGCGGGCCATTGTTTGAACGCCTGGGCAATCACTTTGAAACCCTGACGTCATGGCAGTCGGCCATTGCCGAGCACCAGGCAGTGCTGGCCGCCATCAAAACACATGACGCTGGCGCCGCCCGCAGCGCCATGCACGCCCACATGGACAACTCCCATTCCAGATTCAGCGCGAGCTGGCGCCGCGCGAAGAAGACCTGACACCTCCGCGCCAGCACATCAGAGCAAAACCAAACTCAACCACTGAGGAGACAAAAGCATGAGCAAACGATTGACCATCAAGACCCTGGCCTGCGCCGCGCTGGCGGCCAGCTTGTTTGGCGCCCTGGGCACAGCCCAGGCCCAGACCCCCACCAAGCTCAAGTGGGCGCACGCCTACGAGACGTCTGAGCCCTACCACCGCTGGTCGGTCTGGGCCTCTGACGAGATCAAAAAACGCACCAACGGCCGCTACGAAATTCAAGTGTTTCCAGCCTCCACGCTCGGCAAGGAAAGCGACATCAACCAAGGCCTGCAACTGGGCACGGTGGACATCATCATTTCCGGCGCGTCCTTTGCTGCACGCAGCTTCCCGCGCATTGGCGTGGCTTACTACCCCTACACCTTCCGCGACGCGGATCACGTGCTGAAGTACGCCAAGAGCGATGTGTTCAAGGAACTGACCGACGGTTACAAAGCCAAGACCGGCATTCACACCACCGCCGTCACTTACTACGGTGCGCGCCACTCCACCAGCAACAAGCCCTTCAAGAACTGCGACGAGATGAAGGGCCTGAAGATGCGCGTGCCTGACGTGCCGGCCTACATGGCCCTGCCGCGTGCCTGCGGTGCCAACCCGACACCAATCGCTTTTGCCGAGGTCTACCTGGCCCTGCAAAACGGTACCGTGGACGCGCAAGAAAACCCACTGCCAACCATCGAAGCCAAGAAGTTCTATGAAGTTCAAAAGAACATCATCCTGACCGGCCACATCCTCGACTCGCTGGTCACGCAAGTCGGCCCTCACGTGTGGAACAAGCTGAGCGACGCTGACAAGAAAGTCTTCAGCGATGCGATGCAGGAAGCCGCAGCCAAGGCCACCGACGAGATCAAAAAGCGCGAAGGCGAGCTGGTCGATGAGTTCAAGAAAAAGGGCATCAACATCATCACCGTGAACCAAAACGACTTCCGTGAGCGCGTGGTCAAAGCCGTGGACATGAGCACCATGGGCTACGACAAGAAGGACTGGGACCGCATCCAGGCCATCAAGTAAGCACTGGTCAGTTGCCGGAGCGTTCGCACGCTCCGGCCTTTCTTTTCAAAAATACCCAGGCCTTCCATGACCTCCATTGTTGATATTGACGCCCTCCCCAAAGTGATGGGTGACGACGGCGAGTTCCATGCCACCGACGAGGAGGTAGACCTGTCGGGCACACCCATCGAGGCCTGGGCTGCACTGATGTTTTTCTGGGCCTTGGGCCTGACTGTTTTCTACCAATTTTTCACGCGCTACGTACTCAACAACTCGGCCGCCTGGACCGAGGAAATCGCGCGCTACCTTCTGATCTCCACTGTGTTTGTGGGCGCTGCCATTGGCGTGGCCAAAAACAACCACATTCAGGTGGACTTTTTTTACCGCTTCATGCCGCCCTGGCTGGGCCGCGCGATGGCGCTGTTGGCTGACTTGATGCGTATCGCGTTTTTAGGTGCGGCCACTGTGCTGACCTGGCAAATGATGGCGCGCATGGAAAACTACAAGATGACGATCATCGACTTGCCCATGAACCTCGTGTACGGCGTTTGCATGATTGGCTTTGCGGCCATGTTTGTGCGCTCGCTGTGGGTCATGCGCCTGCATATTCAGCGCGGTTACAGCGTGCTTGAACGCCCTGAATCCTCCATGGACGATCGATAAAAAATGCTCAAAGTTCTCTTTCTCTTTTTGATGAGCGGCGGCCTGCCGGTGGCCATGGCCATGGCCGGCGCTTCGCTCATTTACATCTTCATCACGCAAAGCTCGCCACCGTTTGTGGTGATCCACCGCATGATCAGCGGCATCGACAGCTTTCCGCTGCTGGCAGTGCCCTTTTTCATCCTGGCTGGCAATTTGATGAACAACGCCGGCATCACCAACCGCATTTACAACTATGCGCTGGCTCTGGTGGGCTGGCTCAAGGGCGGTCTGGGCCACGTCAACATCGTGGGCTCGGTGGTGTTTGCAGGCATGAGCGGCACCGCGATTGCCGACGCCGCCGGCCTGGGGACCATTGAAATCAAGGCCATGAAGGACCACGGCTACAGCTCGGAATTTGCGGTCGGCGTCACGGCCGCATCGGCCACGCTGGGCCCCATCATTCCGCCCAGCCTGCCCTTCGTCATCTACGGCATGATGGCCAACGTCAGCGTGGGTGCGCTCTTCCTGGCCGGCATTTTGCCGGGCGTGTTGATGGCCATTTTGATGATGCTGACGGTCGCCTACTTTGCGCACAAAAACGGCTGGGGCGGCGACATCAAGTTTGACTGGGGCCGCTTGAACAAGGCCTTGATCGAGACGGCTGTCGTCATCGCCTGGCCGCTGCTCTTGTGGCTGCTCATCAGCAAGCTGGGCACACCGCCGCAACTGACGGTGGCACTGGCGCTCGTCGCCCTGTTTGCCGCTGACAAGGCCTTCAACTTCCAGGCCGTGCTGCCCATCCTCACGCCCGTGCTGCTGATCGGCGGCATGACCACCGGTATCTTTACGCCGACGGAAGGCGCGATTGCCGCATGCGTGTGGTCGCTGGTACTGGGTTTCTTTTGGTACCGCACCATCAACTTCAAGATGTTCGTCAAGGTCTGCCTGGACACGGTGGAAACCACGGCCACAGTGCTGTTCATCGTGGCGGCCGCATCCATCTTTGGCTGGATGCTGACCGCCACCGGCGTGACCACCGACATCGCGAGCTGGGTGCTGAGCTTTACCAAAGAAGCCTGGGTGTTTTTGCTGCTGGCTAATTTGCTGATGCTGTTTGTCGGTTGCTTTCTGGAGCCGACAGCCGCCATCACCAT
>CAZNQE010000086.1:0-11604 GCA_964575005.1 uncultured Polaromonas sp.
CCACGTATTTCAGGACCTGGGTCCAGTCGGCGCGCTCGACCAGGGTCGAGAAACGCGTGCCGATTTCGTTCTGGCCAGCGCCAGCGACTTCGTGGTGGAACACTTCAACCGGGATGCCCAGGGATTCGAGGATCAGGGACATCTCGGCGCGCATGTCTTGCGTGCTGTCAACGGGAGGCACGGGGAAGTAGCCGCCCTTGACGGTGGGACGGTGGCCGCGGTTGCCGCCTTCGAGCTTGGCGCCGCTGTTCCACGGGGCTTCGTACTCGTCGATCTCGAACATGACCTTGCCGGGTTCGTTGGACCAACGCACGCCGTCAAAGATGAAAAATTCTGGCTCTGGTCCGAAGTAAGCCGTGTCGCCCAGGCCGGAGGCCTTGAGGTAGGACTCAGCGCGCTTGGCGATCGAACGTGGGTCACGGTCGTAGGCCTTGCCGTCGCCCGGCTCGATCACGTCACACTGCATGAACAGCGTGGTTTCTTCGAAGAAGGGGTCGATGTTGGCGGTGTTGGAGTCGGGCATGAGTTGCATGTCCGAAGCTTCAATGCCCTTCCAGCCGGCAACCGAAGAGCCGTCAAAAGCATGGCCCGAAGAGAACTTGTCTTCGTCAAAGTGCGAGACAGGCACGGTCACGTGCTGCTCTTTGCCCCGGGTATCGGTGAAACGGAAGTCAACAAACTTGACTTCGTTGTCCTTGACCATTTTCATGACGTCTGCGACGGTCTTTGCCATCAAAATCTCCTGTTGCTGGATGGGTGGTTGAAAATCTATTCAGTGCATCCGGATGCACTTTTTGTGCCAAAGGGTTGAGCCAGAGCACACGCGAAACCCAGCATTGTGCCGTTAACCGGGCCGTTTTGCGGGCTCGAACCGCTTAAGGATGCAAAAAGCCGCGTCCTTGCACCACCAAAGTGCAACTGGGTTGCACCAAGTCAGTGCAACATCAACGCACCAATTCGGGGCCAAGCTTGTAGTCAAAGCGATGCAGCCCCGCCAGCAGCGCCGGATAAGCCGCATTGACCGCTTCAGGCGCGCCCTTCACGCCCAGTTCAATGTGCCGCCCGTACTGAGGGTGGTCCACGCTGGGCAGACTGAACACCTTGATTCCGGGGTGTTGCGCTTCGATGTCCACCATCAAGGGCGTGAGCGTGGCTTCCATGGAGCCAAGCACGATGATGGATTTCTCCACATAGGCCTCTATCCGGTGCAGGTGCGCGTACTTCGTATCCAGCACCCACTCCATCATGGGCCAAGCCATGACGGGGAAACCGGGTAGCCAATAGATGCCGCCGGCGGATTTTTCTGTGGTTTCAGCTTGCCAGGAGAACCCCGGTATCTTGTTGTACGGGTTGGGGATGATCTGCGTGCCGGCCGGGAAGGTGCCCATATTGAGCCGGTGAATGTTGTCTTCACGCTCGGGCTCGTAAGGCGTGCGTTGCTCGCGCGCCACGTCTTGCATGCGCTCTTGAATCAATCGCTTGGCGTCAGGGTGCAAGGCCAGGTCAACGCCCAGGGCGCGGGCGGCGCACTGGCGGGTGTGGTCGTCAGGCGTCGCGCCAATGCCGCCGCAAGAAAAAACCACCTCGCCGCGCTCACGCACCGCCTGCACGGCACGCGCCAGCGTGGACGTGATGCGCGCCGGGTCGTCGCCCACGTAATCCGCATAACTCAGCGACAAGCCGCGCGCAGCCAGCAGTTCGATGGTTTTGCTCAGGTGCTTGTCTGCACGCTTGCCAGAGAGGATTTCGTCGCCAACGATGATGAGGCCGAAGCTGGGGGTCATGAAGGTCTCGGGGGAAGTTGAGAAAAGTTAAGAAAATTTAGGAGTTAAGGAAGCTTGCTTTGCAGATCGCCAGTCACCGGGCTGGGCTCCAGCTCGACCGGCTCAGCCCGCAACTGCTCCAGCGCCGACAGCGCGTAATGCGCAAACCACAGGGATGAAAACGCGAACACCAGGGTGTAGATCCACACCGCCACGGGCACCAGAATGGGCGCCAGCGCGATGAACATGGCGCCGGATGCCCAGATCAAGCTGGGCGCCGCGCCCAGATAACCGCTCAAGATGCCGATGGCCAGCAAGGTGGGCCGATGGCGCTTGAAGATGATCTGCCGCTCGGCCGGCGTGGCGTGTTCGGCCAGCGCGTCATAGGCCATCACGCGGTAAGTCAGCCAGCCCCAGATGAGCGGCGGCAAGACCAACACCAGCGGCGGCAGCAGCCACAGCGGCAGCGACAAGACCAGCGCCACAACGGCCACCAGCGTGGAGCCCAGGCTCCACAGCACGCTGGCCACAAACGAGCCGCCCTGCTTGCGCGCCAGCGTCGGAAAGCGCCGCTCGCCGACCAGGTGCACCATCGACGGGGTCATCAGCACGGCCACAAACAAGAGCGCGGCAATCACGATCAAAGGCACCGCCAGAAACAGCAGCAGCGCAGGCGCCATGACCACACGCAAGTCGCCCAAGCCCAGGCGGTCCAGCCATTCAGCCAGCACTTGCAGCAGCTGGTAGGTGTCCAGCTGCTGGCGCAGCGCCTCGACGGCGTCCGTCCAGAATAAGTAGCCCAGGCCGAGTGATGCCACGGCCATGATGATCAGCGGCAAAAAAGACAGGGCGATCACCCGCGGATGCAGGCAATAGGCGGCGGCGCGCCAGAAGGAGTCGAGCAATCGGTTCATGTGGTGAGCATCATGCCGCGTCTTCAGGCCAGTCCGACCAGCCGCTTCAGGCCTTGCCATTGCTGCGACCACAAACCGCGCCCGTAGTCACGGCCTTGCTGCACCTGGTCAAGCACGCCCGTAGGCGCCAGCGCCGGCCTAAAGTTGGCAGTGCCAAACAATTGGTCCCACCAAGGCACCAGCACCCCGAAGTTATGGTCGCCGGTTTGCAGGCTGTGGTGCACGCGGTGAAAGCGGGGGCTGACCCACAGCCGCTCGCCCAGGCGGCCAAAGCTCAAGCGCACATTGGCGTGCTGCAGGCTTTCGCTAAGCTGCGTGAGCATGACCAGTGCCACAAACTGCTCAGGCGGCACCCCAATGGCTTGGGCCAACAGCACCATCAGCACATCGACCAGCACATCGTCCAGAAAGTGATTGCGGTTGTCGCTCCACATGGTCATTTGCTGCTGCGCGTGGTGCAGCGAATGCAGGCGCCACCACAGGCCCACACGGTGTTGCCAGCGGTGCAGCCAGTAGGCGGCAAAGTCAAAAGCCAGCAGGTAAATGATGAAGCTGAGCCAGGCCTGGTCAGTCACGCCCGGCCACAGCTGGTCGAGGTGGAAAGTGCCCAGCCCTGCTGTGCGCATGCTGCCGAAAAGGCTGTCAAACACCGGCGTGATGGTGAAAAACAGCACCAGCCTGAAAACACCCAGCCGATGGATGAGCGTGTAGATCATGTCCACCCGAATGGTCGCTTTGTCGGTCACGGGCTCGGCCGGCCGCCAGCGCTGCAAAGGGCCAATGACCAGCAGCAACACCGCAATTTGCAGCACGCCGGCCATCAGCCAGAGGCTGGCTGCATAGGCGTCTTCCAGGTAGTTGCCCAGGCCCAGCCAGAACAACGCGGGCGCCGCCGCCTCAAACAGCACTTGCTGCGCGCTGGCAAATAGCTCGGCCAGTGTGTTCATGGGTGCTTGGCGATCCAGGGCTTGAAGTCGGGGTGATCCCGCAGGCTGGCAAAGCAAAAGCCGCGCGCTTTAAGCCCGGTAATCAAAGGCTCCAGCACGGCGGGCGCCCACGGGTCCTGGCGCGACCAGATGCCCAGGTGCGCCACCAGAATGTCGCCTTTGCGAATGTCCTTGAGCGCCTTGGCCAGAAGTTGCGCGTTGGGGTAGCGCTCGCTGGGCAACTCGTCGCCCAGAAAACCGGCGGGCGACCAGCCCACATGCGCGTAACCGCAGGCCTCGATTGTTTTGACTAGGGCGGGTGAAGTCTTGCCGCCGGGTGCGCGGAACAAGGGCAATGGCTTTTGCCCAGTGACGGCCTGCAAGCGCTGGTCAGCCTTGCGAATTTCAGCGCAGTACTGGCTGGCCGTCCATTCCTGGTCGCGGCCGGCAGCAGGCCCGGCCGAGGCACGCACCCTGTAGCGCGCTTCGCCCGTGCTTGACGGTGGCAGGTCGGCACGCCAATAAGTGTGGTCGTAGGTGTGTGATGCAAAGGCGTGGCCTTCGGTGGCGCGGGCTTGCCACCAGGGTGCCCAGGCCTCGCCCAGGCTGCCGTCGCCCGTCTGGGTTCGCTCCTGCGCCGCAAAAAACGTCACAGGCACGGCCTGGCGCTTCAATACCTCGGCGATCAAGGGCGCGACGCCCATGTGGCCGGTGTCCAGCGTGAGGTAAACCGGCCGCGCAGCCGGGCCGCTGCAAGTAGCCAAAGACGCCGAAGCGGCCGAATTAGCCGCCTGCGCTTGCAAAGCCAGCGGCATAAAAGCCGCCAGGCCCGCCAGCCAGGTCAGCCTAGCCAAACTTGGCCCGCGCTGAGGCACGACGTCAGCGCGAAGCGTGGTCCAGCGTCCAGACGCCATGCGGGCTCTTTCCAACCTTCACCTGCCGCACCAGCTTGCCGCTGGCCAGATCGATCACCGACACCTTGCGAATCCAGCGCGAGGTCACGTAGAGCAACTTGCCGTCTTTCGTGACTTCCATGCAGTCTGGCCCACCGGGCACCGCAAAGGTCGTCACCAGCGACAGGGTTTGCAAGTCCAGCTTGCTGATGGAGTTGCCCACACGGTTGCTGACCAGCACGTGGCGCTGGTCGCCCAGGGCTCTGAAGGCGTGTGCGCCCAGCCCGGTCTTGATGGTCTTGGCACGCACAGGCTCCTTGCCTGTGACGTCATACACCTCCACTGCGTCGCCGCCGGTCAGCGCCACCAGCAGGCGGCTGTCGTCTGCCGTGCCAAACACGTCGGCTGGCATGGCACCGGTGCGCACGCGCCATTTGAGGGCCTGGGTCTGCAGGTCAATGGCCACCAGCTCGTCGCTGTCTTGCATGGTGGCGTAGACGGTGGTGCTTTTGCTGTCTATCCAGAGGTGGCTGGGCGTCTTGCCCGTGGCGATGCGCTTGCTCAAGGTCGGCGTGCTGCCATCCCAGCGGTAAATGTCCACGTGGTCGAGCCGGTTGGCGGCTGTAACCAGCCATTTCATGTCGGGTGAAAAGCGCAGGTGGTACGGGTCCAGGATGCCGCGAATCGTGCGTTGCACTTGGGCCGTGCGCGGGTCAATGAATGTCAATGTGTCCGACAAGGCATTGGCCACAATGACCGACTTTTCGTCAGGCGTCATGTACAGGTGGTGCGGCTGCTTGCCGGTAGGCAGGCGCTTGGTCTCAGCCCAGCTGGCAGCGTCCAGCACGCTGACCGAATCGTCCAGCGAATTGAGGACAAATACAGGGGGCAAGGCCTGGGCTTGCGCCAAGCCCGCGCTGAGGGCCATCAAAGCAACACAGCGAAACAAAAAGCGGGGCAGAAAAAACAAGAAAAGTCGCCTTAAAGATGAGCTCGCCAGTGTAGCGGTGGCCCTATCGATCGTTAAACGCGGCACCGCACTGGGCTGTTGACAAGGCGTCAGGGGCTTGGCGCAGAAATGCTGGCCAGGTCTGCCGCGCTAAGCCAGCGCCACTGCCCGGCAGGCAAGTCGGCCGGCAGCACCAGGCCGCCAATGCGCGCACGGTGCAAGCCCTCCACCCGGTTGCCCACAGCCGCCAGCATGCGCTTGACCTGGTGGTACTTGCCTTCGGTCAAGGTCAGGCTCAGCGTCAGCTCGCCCGTTTGCACGCAGGCGGCAGCCCGCACCGGCTTGGGGTCGTCGTCCAGCACCACGCCAGCCAAAAGCTTTTGCACCTGCTTGTCGTCCACCGCGTGCTTGGCGGTGATCTCATAGACCTTGGGCACGTGGTGCCGGGGCGAGCTCATGCGGTGGATGAATTTGCCGTCGTCGGACAGCAGCAGCAAACCCGTGGTGTCCTGGTCCAGCCGGCCCACGGCCTGCACACCCGCCGCCGCGCCGCCGCCGCGCTGGCGTATGGGCGCCGGCAACAAGGTGTAAATGCTGGGGTAGGTGCTGGGCTTTTGCGAGCATTCATGGCCAGCCGGCTTGTGCAGCATCAGGTAGGCCTTTTCATGAAAATCCCAGGCCGTGCCCTGCACTGAAAACTTGAGGCCAGCGGTGTCAAAAGGCTGGGCCGCCTCGTCACACGGCGTGCCGGCCACCGTCACCAGGCCCTGCTGAACCAAGCCAGCGCAAACGCGCCGCGTGCCAAAGCCCTGGGAAAACAAAATATCTTGAAGCTGCATCTTTGCCATCCGCGCATTGTCCCCGAGAGCGCGGGGCTACAGACGGGCAGCAGGCGGGGCTACAAGCTAGGCCGTGGGCAGCCGCGGCAAGGTCACGGTAAACAGCGTGCCCTGGCCAGCGCCTTCACTGAAACAAGTCACCGTTCCATGGTGCAGTTCAACCAGAATATTCAGCAGGGCCAGGCAAATGCCCAGGCCGCCTTGCGTTCGATCCCGTGTGCGCTCACCCTGCGCAAAAAGCTCAAAGATCCGCGGCTGCAAATCCTTCGGTATGCCCATGCCGTTGTCTTGCACCCGCAACTGCACATCATGCGCCCGCACTTCGACGCGAACAGCCACATGCCCGCCAGGCTCTGTGTATTTGGCGGCGTTGTTGATCAAGTTGCTGACGATCTGGACCAAGCGCTTGGCGTCGCCGCTAACCATGAAGGGCGCGTCAGGCAGGTGCAGGCTCAGCTGATGCTGCCGGGATTCAAGCAAGGGCCTGACCTGCTCCAGCGCATTGGCCACGATGAGCGTCATGTCTTGCGGCGCCTCGTCAATGCGCACCAAGCCGCGCGTCACGCGTGAAACATCCATCAAATCGTCAATCAACTCGCGCATGTGGCCCACCTGCCGCCCGATCACCTCGCCTGTCTTGCGCAAGCTGACCGGGTCCAGTTGCTGGCGCGCCAACAACTGCGCAGCCACGCTAATGGGTGCCAGCGGGTTGCGCAACTCGTGCGCCAGCATCGCCAAGAATTCATCTTTGCGCTGGCTGGCGTCGCGCAGCGCCTGTTGGGCCCGCGCGTTTTCGGCTGCTGCCCAGGTGCGCTCAGCCACGTCGTGTGCCATGTCAATATCGGCGGGCGTCCAGTGGCGTGGCGCATCGTCCTGAATGCTCAAAACCGTTGTCAGCCGGCCCGCTTTGAGCACCGGAATCGCCAGGTTTGAGCTGACCTTGATGGCCGCGTAAGCCGCGGCATGTTCGGCGGTTCGCGGATCGGTGGTGACGTCATCGACCACCATGGGTTTACCCGCACTGAGCAGCGCAATGATGTCCGGCCCGAAATCGTCCAGTCGGCGCGTCTCGCCCGTGATGCTGCTCAGCCCTTCCCGGGTCCAGTTGCTGCGGATAAAAAAGGTGGCTTGCCGCGCATCGACCTCGGCATAGGCCACGCGCGACGCCTTCAGGTGCTCGCCCAGCATCTGCGTGGTGGTCGCCACCACGTCTTCGGGATCTTCAAGCGAGCGTACGCAGTCGGCCAGCTTGAGCTGAAAAACCTCGCGCTCCGACGATTGGCGCAAGCTGTCCTGAACGCGCCAGGCCGGTGTCACATCTTCAGCCCGGTGAGAAATGCACACCAGCTCCCGCTCGGGTGAAAAAATGGGGGTGTGGGTTACGCGCCAGCAGCCGCCTTGCACCTGGGCGGCACCTTTGAAGGGCGCCAAGGGGTTGCAAGTCAATTCAACGCTGTCAGGCAGTTGGGTGGTCAGCACCCGGCGCAGCGATTGCTGCAAGGCCGTGGCGGCTGCAGACGTCTCAACACCCAAAAACCGCTGATTCAAGAGCTCGTCGCGTCGGCGGGCTGTGAGTTTCAGGAAGGCGTCGTTGACGGCGAGGATGAGCGGGTCGTCGTGGGGCGACAACAAGATCTCGCCAATTTGCGAGCTGTCGAATGCGGCTTGAAACACATGAGCAGGAAGCATGAGGCAGCTTAATGCCAAAAACCCAGCATACCTGCGATCACCCACTCAACCAACTCGACATTAAGGCGATCCCGTTAACTCCCGGTAGACCGCCAGCGTTTTCCGGATAACGATGCGTTCGTCAAACTCCTGCGCCACACGTTCACGCGCAGCCTGGCCCAATTGCAAGGCCAAGTCAGGCTCGAGGTGCAGCCGCTCTATGGCCTGGGCCAAGGCGGCGGCATCTTTCATCGGGACCAGCAAGCCCGTCTGCTCGTGCATCACCACCTCACGGCAACCCGGCACGTCTGAGGCGATCAAAGGCACGGCACAGGCAGCCGCCTCAATCAAGCTCTTGGGCAGGCCCTCCCGGTAACTGGGCAGCACCGCTATGTGAGCACTTGCAAACAGAGCAGCCATGTCATCGACCTGACCCAGCAGTTCGATCAAACCCTCGGCCTGCCAGGCCAGCAGCACGGCGTGCGGCACCGCCGCCGGATTGCCCGGATCAGGCTCGCCCGCCAGCAAAAAGTCGATGCACAGCCCCTTGGCCCGCAGCTGCCGCGCCGCATCCACGTATTCGGCAATGCCTTTGTCCCACAGCAGCCGCGCAGCCAGCACCACGCGGGTGATCGGCCGGGCTTGCCCCGTGGCTGGCGCCACGGGTTCGGGTGGCACAAAACGCGTCAAGTCCACGCCTGAGCCCATGACCAGACGCGTCACCGCAGGCCGCGACAGCTTTGCCTGCTCAAACGCCAACATGTCGTCGTTGTTTTGCAAGATCAGCCGTGCCCCCGCGCCATTGACCGCCCAGCGGATCAAGTTGCGGACCATGGGCCGCAGCACACGAGCTTTCAGCGACACGTTGGTAAACACAAAACCCATGCCCGCCACCGCATTGACCCGAGCAGGCACCCGCATCAGCACCGCCGCAATCGAGCCGTAAATCACGCACTTGATGGTGAAGTGATGCACCAGTGCAGGCCGTTCGCGCCGGTAGAGACTGCACAGGCGCCAAATTACGGCCAGCTCTTTGAAGGGATTCAGGCTCTTGCGCTCCATGGGCAAGGCCTGCCAGGCAAAGCCCAGTGCCTGCAGCCGCGCGACATAACTCCCAGGTGGCGAAACCAGCAGCACTTCATGGCCGTCAGCCCGCAGCGCCTGCGCCAACGACAGCCTGAAATTGAAGAGGTACCACTCGGTGTTGGCAAAAAGGATGACTTTCATAGGGGCTTACTCACAACACACTCTCTAGCCAGACGACGGGCCAGAACTGATAAGGCAGCCAGTACTTGCTGTGCGTCGCAAAAAACAACCATGCGCCCTGCACAACCGTGTAAGCCAGCAGCACCCCCACCGTGGCCGGAAAGCGCTGGCCGGGCACAAACAAACCCGGAAAGCGGCTCCACACCCACAACTGAATCGGCATGAAGTACAGCGCCACACGGTCCACCGCGGTAGACGCCAAAGACACCAGCGGCAACAAAGCCAGGCAAAACAAGGCCAGCCAAGTCCACAGCGCCACCGTCTGCTCAGACTCGCCCCAACGCTTGCGCCATATCAAAAACACCGCCGCCGGCAAAGCATTCATGAACACACGAATCGCCCCGCCCTCTGACGCATAACCCGACGTCACATAACCCGACCACAAGGCGTCAGTGTTGTCTGCCAGCAAAAACTGGTACAGCACCGCACCCACCAAGCCCACCCACAACGCAGACCACCAGCGGTTGCGCGTGTTGGCCAGGGCCGCCAGTGGCAGCACGATCAACACCGTCTGGTGAAACAGCGCCCCCAGCGCCACCGCCACCACAAAGCGCACATGGCGCCGCTGCGCCAGGTCTACCAAGCCCCACATGAAAAAGCCTAGCGCCACCGCCTGCCGCTGGTAACCCATACCCACCACGATCACCATGTAAGGCACCGCCACCGCCAGCGCCAAAAACGGCAGAGGCTGATGCCGGCAAAAGCGAACCAAGCCCAGCACAAAGAGCGTGCCGCACACGAGGTTGACCAGCCAAGGGCCAGCGCCGAGGTTGAAGGCAGACCAGTTGAGCGCACGAAAACCGACTTCCTTCCCCTGCAGCAACACATCAAAGCCAAGCACGCTGTCGCGGCGAAACTGCGAGAGGTAATTGACCCAGTCGCCCCCCACTTGATAGCGCAGCCCGACAAGCGCGCTCAACACGATGAACAGCAAAGCCCAAAAGCTTTGTCCGGCTCGCAAACGCTGCAACACCGCAATGCCAGGCGCAGCCAATAGCAACCAATAAATCAACATGCACGTCCTGGCTGTAAGGTGTGTGCCTGCCAAGCCTGGAACATCAGCACCGTCCACAAGCTGCTGGTGTGGTCACGCTGGCCTGAGAGGTGTTCCGCCCAGCGCTGGCGAATGGGCGCCGGGTGAAAGTAGCCTTCGGCTTGCAGCCGCTGCTCGCCCAGCAAGTCCTCAGCCCAGTCACGCAGTGGCCCGCGCAGCCACTGGCCCACCGGTATGCCAAAGCCGGCCTTGGGCCGCTCTATCAGCTCACGCGGCACGTATTTGTAAAGCACTTGCCGCAAGGCCCACTTGCCCTGGTTGCCGCGAATCTTCATGTGCAGGGGCAAGCGCCATGCCAGTTCGACCACGCGGTGGTCTAAAAACGGCACCCGCGTTTCCAGGCTTACGCTCATGGCGGCGCGGTCCACCTTGTGCAAGATGTCGTCAGGCAGGTAAGTCATTGAATCCCACAGCATCATTCGATGCTCTGGCGCTTGCACGCCTTGCGCCATTTCACGGGCCAATTCAGCGTCGTCCAACACGGTCGGCAGGCGCTTGGCACCGCGCACCAGTTCTGTACCGCTGGGCCATTCGGTCAAGAGGCTGCGGTAAAGGCCGTCAAGGTCTTGCACGGTTTTCAGGCGCTCGGCCAGCTTGTGCGCCTTGTCACCCAGCCGCGTCACGCCGTGGCGTCCCGGCAGTGCACGGCCCAAGGCGTCCCATGCTGGCACGGGCAGCTGCTGAATGCCCGCGCCCAAACCCCGTCGCACTCCAGCGGGCATCCAGGCCAGTCGGTTCCAAATGCGCTGGCCCCAAAAATAGCGGTTGTAGCCGCCAAACAATTCGTCCCCCGCATCGCCAGACAGCGCCACCGTGACGTGGTGGCGCGCCACTTTGCTGACCAAATGCGTGGAGATTTGCGAGCTGTCTGCAAAAGGCTCGTCGTACATAGCCGCTAGCAAAGGAATCACCGCCTGCGCGTGTGCCGCGCCCACGCGCAGCGCATGGTGCTCGGTGCCCAGGTGTTTGGCCACAGCCGCCGCGTAAGGCGACTCGTCAAAGCCCGCCTCGTCAAACCCCACAGTGAAGGTTTGCACAGGCCGCGAAGACTGCGCCTGCATCAAAGCCACGATGGCCGACGAATCCACCCCGCCTGACAAAAACGCACCCAGCGGCACATCAGCAACGGCTTGCAGCGCCACCGCGTGGCGCAGCGTGGTTTCAAGCTCGCTCAATGCTTCTGCCTCACTGTGCAATTGGTTGGCAAGCCCGCGCCGTGCAGCCTCCGCAAACTGCCAAAAGGATTCAACCTTCACAGTCTTGCACGCCACGCCGGCCGCATCCAGCGTCAGCAGGCAGCCCGGCTGCAGTTTGTAAACGTCCTGGTAAATC
>CAZNQE010000087.1:0-11532 GCA_964575005.1 uncultured Polaromonas sp.
CCGATTGAAGACAGCGCCAAAGTCATCAGCCGCATGGTGGACCTGGTGATGATCCGCACCTTCGAGCAAACCAAGATCGAGCGCTTTGCCGAGCATTCGCGGGTGCCCGTCATCAATGGCCTGACCAATGAGTTCCACCCCTGCCAAATTTTGGCGGACATCTTCACCTTCATCGAGCATCGCGGCTCGATCAAAGGCAAGACGGTGGCTTGGGTAGGTGACGGTAACAACATGGCCAACACCTGGCTGCAAGCCAGCGAGATCCTGGGCTTCAAGGTGCACCTGAGCACACCCGGCGGCTACGAGGTGGACCAGTCGATTGCCGGTATTCGCTCAGCCGAGAGCTACGCCGTCTTCAAAGATCCGATGCAGGCTTGCGCAGGCGCCGACCTGGTGACCACCGACGTGTGGACCAGCATGGGCTACGAAGCCGAAAACGAAGCCCGCAAGAAAGCCTTTGCCGACTGGTGCGTGGACCGCGACATGATGGCCGCCGCCAAACCAGATGCGCTTTTTATGCATTGCCTGCCCGCGCACCGCGGAGAAGAAGTCGAAGCCGAGGTGATTGACGGCCCTCAGTCCGTCGTGTGGGACGAAGCTGAGAACCGCATGCACGTGCAAAAAGCCCTGATGGAGTTTTTGCTGCTTGGCCGCTTGGGCTGAGAGGTTTAACCGCGCCCGACAAACGGCATCTTCGTGGCCATCACGGTCATGAACTGCACGTTTGCCTCGGGCGGCAAGCCGGCCATGTACACAACCGAGTTGGCTACATGCTCGGCGTCCATCATGGCTTCAATGGCGATCTCGCCATTGGCCTGGATCACGCCGGTGGACATGCGCTTGGAGATTTCGGTCAGCGCATTGCCGATGTCGATTTGCCCGCAGGCAATGTCGTACTTGCGGCCGTCCAGCGAGATGGATTTGGTCAGGCCCGTGATGGCGTGCTTGGTGGCTGTGTAGGGCGCCGAGTTCGGGCGTGGCGCGTGGGCCGAGATCGAACCGTTGTTGATGATGCGGCCACCGCGGGGCGTCTGGTCCTTCATCACACGGAACGCCGCTTGTGCACACAAGAAAGAGCCGGTGAGGTTGATGTCCACCACGTTTTGCCATTGCTCGAAAGTCAGGTCTTCAAAGCCGCCGGGCGGCAAGCCCACGCCGGCGTTATTGAACAGCACATCGACGCGGCCAAAGGTCTGGCGCGTGCGCTCGAACAGCGCGGTGACCGAATCAGGTTTGGCCACGTCGGTCGGCACGGCCAGGGCGCGGTCCATGCCCTGGGCCTTGGCTTCAGCCACCACGGCTTCCAGCGGCTCAGCGCGCCGGCCTGCCAGCGCCACGCTGTAGCCAGCCTTGAGCAAGGCCAGCGACACGGCGCGGCCAATACCTGTGCCCGCGCCCGTGACGACTGCGACCTTGTGATTCGAATTCATGACTGTCTCCTGTGTTTTTTGTTGGAAAGCAAAGCGTTGTGCGTTACCTGTTGTGGATTCTGCCATTGCGCCGCGAGGCGATTACCCAGTCAGCTAGCATTCAAGCCAGCTAATTTTTGGAACATATCGCATGACCTCGAAAACCATCGACCTGCGCAGCGACACCGTGACGCAGCCCACACCGGCCATGCGCGAAGCCATGTTCTTGGCCCCGCTGGGTGACGACGTGTTTGGCGACGACCCAAGCGTGAACCGCCTACAAGACAGCCTGGCCGAGCGGCTGGGGTTTGAGGCCGGCCTTTTTTGCAGCAGCGGCACGCAAAGCAATCTGATTGCGCTCATGAGTCATTGCCAACGCGGTGATGAATACATCGTTGGGCAGGAAGCGCATTGCTACAAATGGGAAGGCGGCGGCGCCGCGGTGCTGGGCAGCATCCAGCCACAACCGCTTGACCAGGCCGCTGACGGCAGCCTGCCCTTGGCGCGCATTGCCGCCGCCATCAAGCCAGACGATGCGCATTACGCCCGCAGCCGCCTGCTCTGCCTGGAGAACACCTGGGGCGGCCGCTTGCTGCCGCAGGCTTATGTGGAGGATGCGCTGAAGCTGGCCAAAGAGCGCGGCCTCGCAACGCACCTGGACGGCGCGCGTTTTTTCAATGCGGTCACCGCATCACGCCAGTCGGGCGAGTCACTGGCCGTGGTCGAGCGCCGCTTGGCCGCTGGCTTTGACAGCATCAGCATTTGCCTGAGCAAGGGCCTGGGTACGCCGGCCGGTTCAGTCTTGTTGGGCAGCAAAGCCTTGATAGCGCAAGGCCGGCGCTGGCGCAAGATGCTGGGCGGCGGCATGCGACAGGCGGGCTTGCTGGCGGGTGCAGGTCTGCACGCCTTGGCCCATCACGTGGAACGTTTGGCCGAAGACCATGCCAATGCTCGCCTGCTGGCCGATGGCCTGGCAGGCTTGCCAGGGCTGGAGGTCGAGCCACCGCAAAGCAATATGGTCTTCTTGAAAGTCGCGCCCGAAAAGGCTGAGGCTTTCATGGCGGCCCTCAAGGCTGAAGGCATTTTGGTGACCGGGCTTTACACCTTGCGTCTGGTCACGCACCTGGACGTGAGCCGGGCGCAAGTCGAGCGCGTCATTCAGGTGTGCCGCCAGCATTGGCTGGCCACGGCTTGATGGCGGGCTGACCTGCGGCCAACTGCCCATGGCCATAGAGCCAGGGCATGTCGAGCAGGCGCGCGCCCAGCAGGCGCAACGACACATCCCGCCCCCAGCGCATGAAACCCGTCGCATGAAAAATCTCGCTGTTGCGTCGGGCTCGGGCCTGCACGCGCGCATTGCGTTCCCAGCGCTGCAAGGCATAGCGCCGCAAGGCCAGCGGCACGTCGTGTGATGTTTTGGACACTGTGGCCAGACAGCGGCCAAGTTCCGCCGCGTCTTCAATCGCCATGCCCGCTCCCTGCGCCAAGTAGGGCAGCATGGGGTGCGCTGCGTCGCCCAGCAATGCCACGCGCCCAGCGGCCATCTGCTCCGGCCCCTGCAAGGGCGGCCGGTCTGACAAAGCCCACAGCCGCCACGAAGGCGCGGCTTCGACCAAACTGCGCAAGGCTTCGCACTGCTCTGCCAAGGCCGTTTGCACGTCTTCAGCCAGGGCTGTCTGGTCCCAATCTGTCAAGTCTTCAGGCACAGGGCCTTCCACAAACAGGACGAAGTTCAAAAGCTCACCGCCGCGCACAGGGTAGGCCACAGCATGCATGCGCGGACCCAGCCAGACCTGCACGTTCTGGCTGCGCAAAGCGGCAGGCAAGTCGGCTTGCCTGAGCAATGTTCGGTAGGCAATGTGGCCGGTCAATCGCGGCGATTCGTCGCCCAGCGCCTGCGGTCGCAAAGCGCTCCACAAGCCGTCCGCGCCCACCAGCGCATCGCCTTCCACGCGGTGGCCGTCAGGCAGGCTCAGTTGCACGCCTTCGGGCGTATCCGAGTAGCCATCTGCGCGGGCATTGAGATTCAGGTGGACGTTGTTGCGACCTTCTACGCTGCTGAGCAGCAGGGCATGCAGGTCAGCTCGGTGCACGGTGGCGTAAGGCGCACCGTAGCGCGTACGGCATCGCTCGCCCAGCGGTAGCCGGCCCAGCTCGCTTCCGTCCTGAGCACGGCAGACGCGCAGTGATTCGGGAAAGGCGGCCACGGCTTCCAAGGCCGAGCCCAAGCCCCAAGCTTGCAGAATTCGTGTGGCGTTGGGGCCGAGCTGCAGGCCAGCACCCAGCTCAGCAAAGGCGCCCGTTTGTTCGTAAAGGCGAACCTCCCAACCTGCGCGGGAGGCGGCCAGGGCTGCGGACAAGCCGCCAATGCCGCCGCCGGCAATCAAGACCTGCCGGGTCATCGCTTTAACTTGCTCATGCGGCCAGCAGCTGCCTTAAAACAAAAGGAAGAATGCCGCCATGGCGGTAGTAGTCCACTTCAATGGGGGTATCGATACGCAAAACCAGCTCCAGTTCCTCACGCGAACCGTCGGCTCGCGAAACCACGAGTTTGGCACGACTTTGGGGCTGCAAATCCGGGTCTGGAATCACATCGATCCGCTCATCACCCTGCAAGCGCAAGGACTGCCAGGATTCGCCCGGCAAGAACTGCAGCGGCAGCACGCCCATGCCCACCAGGTTGCTGCGGTGGATACGCTCGAAACTGCGCGCAATCACGGCCCGCACGCCCAGCAGCTGAGTGCCCTTGGCCGCCCAGTCGCGCGAGGAGCCTGTGCCGTATTCCTCGCCCGCAAAAATCACGGTGGGCACGCCCTCGGCCATGTACTTCATCGCGACGTCATAGATCGGCATCTTCTCGCTGCCGGCTTGCGTATCCGATTGGTAAAGCGTCACGCCGCCTTCCTCGCGCGAGCCGCCCACCCCTGCCGGAATCATCAGGTTCTTGATGCGCACATTCGCGAAGGTGCCGCGCATCATGACTTCATGGTTGCCCCGGCGCGAGCCGTAGCTGTTGAAGTCCGCCTTGGCCACACCATGGGCCAGCAGCCATTGGCCAGCCGGCGAACTTGCCTTGATGGAACCCGCAGGCGAAATATGGTCGGTGGTGATGGAGTCGCCAAACAAGGCCATGATGCGAGCGCCCCGCACTTCGATTGGCGCCCGCGTGGATTTTTCGGCCAAGGCAAAGCCGTCAAAAAATGGCGGCTCCGCGATGTAAGTGCTGTCAGGCCACGAGTAGCTGGCGCCGCTCACGCCCGTCACTTCGTTCCACAGCGCGCCCGGGTCGGTCTTGACCTTGGCGTAGTTGCTGCGGTAGGCCTCACCGTCCATGGCGTGGCGTATGAGTGCATGAATCTCTTCGCTCGAAGGCCAGATGTCACCTAGAAACACATCGCGTCCGCCTGTGCCCTGCCCCACGGGCTCGGTCATGAGGTCGCGCAGCACCGTGCCGGCAATCGCGTAAGCGACCACCAGCGGCGGGCTGGCCAAGAAGTTGGCTTTGATGTTCGGGTGGATGCGCGCCTCAAAATTTCGGTTGCCCGACAGCACGGCCGCGCAGATCAGATCGCTCTCGCCGATGGCTTCGTTGATCTCCGGCGTCAGGTCGCCCGAGTTGCCAATGCAAGTGGTGCAGCCGTAACCCACCAGCGAGAAACCGAGCCGCTCCAGGTAAGGCATAAGGCCGCTGCGCGTGAGGTAGTCGGTCACGATTCGGGAACCCGGCGCCAATGAAGTCTTGACGTGCGGCTTGACAGACAAGCCTGCCTCGACGGCTTTTTTGGCCAGCAAGCCCGCAGCCAAAAGCACCCCAGGATTGGAGGTGTTGGTGCAGCTGGTGATCGCTGCGATCAGTACGTCGCCATGGCCTATGGTGATATCGCTCACATGCGGCTCGGAAGGATGCGCGATGGACTTGGCAGCGCTCAACGTGGGCTTGTTCGCGTCCATCTCCATCACGAAGCGCGCCACGCCTTCGGGCATGGGCGGTGAGGTAGGCGTCTTGTCAGCGCGACTGTCGTCTGTGCGGCGAACCAAGGTGCGTGTGCCCAGCACCTCGGCGGGCTGACTGAAACCGTTTTCGCTCGCGGGCTTGCTGAACAGGCTGCTGAACTGGCGCTTGACTTGCCCCAACTCGATGCGGTCTTGCGGGCGCTTGGGGCCGGCCAGGCTGGGCGTCACCTCGCTTAAGTCAAGGCGCACCACTTGCGAGTAATCGATCTGCCCTGCCAGCGGCACGCCAAACAACTCTTGTGCGCGAAAGTAAGCCTCAAAGGCCTCGATTTCTTCAGCCGTGCGGCCCGTGCCTTGCATGTACGCCACGGTCTTTTCATCGACCGGGAAAAAGCCCATGGTCGCGCCGTATTCAGGCGCCATATTGGCCAGTGTGGCGCGGTCGGGCACGGCCAGCGTGCGTGTGCCCTCACCAAAAAACTCGACGAACTTGCCCACCACTTTTTCACGTCGCAGCATCTCGGTCACGCGCAGCACCAGGTCGGTGGCGGTCACGCCTTCGCGCAGCTTTCCGGTGATCTCAAAGCCCACCACGTCCGGGGTGAGCATGTAGACGGGCTGGCCCAGCATGGCCGCCTCGGCCTCGATGCCGCCCACGCCCCAGGCCACCACGCCCAAGCCGTTGATCATGGTGGTGTGGCTGTCTGTCCCCACCAAGGTGTCGGGGTAGTACAGCGCAAGGCCGTCAGTGGTGGCGGCTTGCTGGTGCACCCCGCGCGCGAGGTATTCAAGGTTGACCTGGTGCACGATGCCAAAGCCCGGCGGCACCACGCCAAAGGTTTTGAAGGCCTGCATGCCCCACTTCAAAAATTCATAACGCTCCTCGTTGCGCTGGAACTCCAGCTTCATGTTCAAGTCGATCGCATCGGGCGTGCCGTAGTGATCCACCATCACCGAGTGATCCACCACCAGATCCACCGGCACCAGGGGTTCAACGCGGCCGGGGTCTTTACCGAGTCGCAGTGCGGTGCTGCGCATGGCGGCCAGGTCAGCTAACAGCGGAACGCCCGTGAAGTCTTGCAGCAGCACACGCGCCACCACAAACGGAATCTCCTCGGTGCGTTCGGCCATGGGCTGCCACTGCGCCAGTTGCGCCACGTGCGCAGTCGTGATCTTTTTGCCATCGCAATGGCGCAGCACGGATTCGAGCACGATGCGGATCGACATCGGCAGGCGGGAGACGCCGGAGTATTGGCGCGCCAGTGCCGGTAGCGAGCACAGCGCGCCCTCGCGGCCTGAAGGCATCTTGAAACTTTGGCGGGTATGGGCTAACTCAGGGGCTACTTGAAGCAAGTCAGGCAAGGCAGACATGAAACTCCCTTTTAAAAATCTTTGACCCGCCCTGTACAGCAGGATGGAAATTAATTTTGGCAGTCCGGCGCCCACTTGGTGCAGCTCATGGGCAAAGCCTTGTACCCCCTGCGGCCATGAAAAAAGCCCCGGCCTTTCGGCAGGGGCTTTTAAGGACGCACCAAGGACGCGTCAGGGGCGCGTCAGGAGCGCGGTATCAGACCTTCTCAGCCACGTCCGTGTAGTCCTTGACCTGATCGAAGTTCAGGTACTGGTACACGGTGTCACTGGCAGCGGTCAGCACGCCCATGTCGGCCATGTACTCAGCCTTGGTGGGGATGCGGCCGAGCTTGGAGGCAATCGCCGCGAGTTCGGCCGAGCCCAGGTACACGTTGGTGTTTTTGCCCAGGCGGTTCGGGAAATTGCGGGTCGAAGTGGACAAGACCGTGGCGCCTTCTTTCACCTGCGCCTGATTGCCCATGCACAGGCTGCAACCCGGCATTTCCATGCGGGCACCGGCCGAGCCGAGCACGCCGTAGTGGCCTTCTTCCGTCAGTTGCTTGGCGTCCATCTTGGTGGGCGGCGCCATCCACAGCTTGACCGGAATGTCGCGCTTGTTTTCTAGCAGCTTTGACGCTGCGCGGAAGTGGCCGATGTTGGTCATGCAGCTGCCGATGAACACTTCATCGATCTTGGCACCAGCCACGTCCGACAGCGTTTTCACGTCATCCGGATCGTTCGGGCAGGCCAGGATAGGCTCGTGGATTTCCGCCAGATCGATCTCGATCACGGCGGCATATTCAGCGTCAGCATCGCCTTTGAGCAGCTGTGGATCAGCCAGCCAGGCTTCCATGGCGGCAATACGGCGCTTGATGGTGCGCACGTCCGAGTAACCCGTCGCAATCATCCACTTGAGCATGGTGATGTTGCTGTTGATGTACTCAATGATCGGCTCTTTGTTCAGGTGCACCGTGCAGCCGCCAGCGCTGCGCTCGGCCGAAGCGTCGCTCAATTCAAAAGCTTGCTCGACCTTCAGATCAGGCAGGCCTTCGATCTCAAGGATGCGGCCGGAGAACACGTTCTTCTTGCCCTGCTTGGCCACGGTCAAGAGACCGGCCTTGATGGCGTACAAAGGAATCGCATTGACCAGGTCACGCAAGGTGACGCCGGGCTGCATCTTGCCTTTAAAGCGCACCAGCACGCTCTCAGGCATGTCCAGCGGCATCACGCCAGTGGCAGCGCCAAAGGCGACCAAGCCGGAGCCTGCAGGGAAGCTGATACCAATCGGGAAACGGGTGTGGCTGTCGCCGCCGGTGCCCACGGTGTCGGGCAGCAGCATACGGTTGAGCCAGCTGTGGATGATGCCGTCGCCTGGACGCAGCGGAATACCGCCGCGGTCGCTCATGAACTCAGGCAGTTCGTGGTGCATCTTCACGTCCACCGGCTTGGGGTAAGCGGCGGTGTGGCAGAAGGACTGCATCACGAGGTCAGCCGAGAAGCCCAGGCAAGCCAGGTCTTTCAACTCGTCCCGCGTCATCGGGCCGGTGGTGTCTTGCGAGCCGACCGAAGTCATCTTGGGTTCGCAGTAGGTGCCGGGGCGAACGCCCTTGCCCTCTGGCAGACCGACAGCGCGGCCGACCATTTTTTGCGCCAGGGTGTAGCCCTTGCCGGTGTCGTTCGGGCTTTGCGGCAGGCGGAACACAGTCGATGCTGGCAGGCCCAGCGCAGCACGTGCCTTGGCCGTGAGGCCGCGACCGACGATGAGCGGAATACGGCCGCCAGCGCGTACTTCGTCCAGCAGCACATCACTCTTGAGTTTGAACTCGGCAATCACTTTGCCGTCTTTCAGCGCTTTGCCGTCGTAAGGACGCAGTTCAATGACGTCGCCCATGGCCATCTGGTCCACGTCCAGCTCGATCGGCAAGGCGCCTGAGTCTTCCATGGTGTTGTAGAAAATCGGTGCGATCTTGCCACCCAGGCAAACACCACCAAAGCGCTTGTTCGGCACAAATGGAATGTCCTGGCCGGTGAACCACAGCACCGAGTTGGTGGCTGACTTGCGGGAAGAACCCGTGCCGACCACGTCGCCTACATAGGCCACCAAATGGCCTTTGGCCTTGAGTTCGTCGATGAACTTCACAGGGCCGCGTTTGCCGTCTTCCTCGGGCACGATGCCGGGGCGGGTGTTCTTGTGCATGGCCAAGGCGTGCAGCGGAATGTCAGGACGGCTCCAGGCGTCTGGTGCGGGCGACAGGTCGTCGGTGTTGATCTCACCGGCCACCTTGAAGATGCTCAGGTGAATCGACTGTGGCACTTCAGGGCGGCTGGTGAACCATTCGGCATCGGCCCAGCTTTGCAGCACGGCCTTGGCGTAGGCATTGCCCTTGTCGGCTTTTTCCTTGACGTCATGGAACTGGTCGAACATCAGCAAGGTGTTCTTCAGGCCAGCGGCGGCCTGGCCAGCGACTGCAGCGTCAGCGTCGTCCAGCAACTCGATCATCGGGTGGATGTTGTAGCCGCCCAGCATGGTGCCCAGCAGCTCGGTGGCCTTCTGGCGCGAGATCAGGCTGCACTTTTCAGTGCCGTGGGCCACGGCGGCCAGGTAGCTGGCCTTGACCTTGGCAGCAGCGTCAACCCCGGCAGGCACGCGGTGCGTGATCAGGTCAACCAGCAGGGTCTCTTCACCCTTGGGTGGGTTCTTGAGCAATTCGATGACCTCGCCCGTCTGCTTGGCAGACAAAGGCAAAGGCGGGATGCCCAACGCGGCGCGTTCGGCGATGTGGGCTCGGTAGGTTTGCAAGAACTCGGACACTGATTTTTCTCCTGTCAATAAAACAAAGGGGGGATCAAGACGCGGGGCGAAACGTTATCGCCGGACTGGCTTTGAGAGGCAGCGTGGCTTCAGGCGCTGGCGCGCCCTCCGCCCCGTCCAGCAAGCCTCGGGAAGGGTTCATCTTCATGTGATGCGCGTGATTGAGCTGCGCAGGACTCATGCATTCGTCGGCCATGCGTCGGCCGACCTTTTGATTCATGAGCATGGACTTGTTGGCCAACTGGAGCCAGACGGCGCCTGCTTGGCGGTCTTCCAGACGCACCGCGCCGGTCGAGCTGACCACGGGCACCATGCGAAAGCGAAAGTTCTTGCCGGTCATGTTGAAGTAACCCGGCATGCCGGGGTCGCCTTCCAATTTGACGAAGGCGCCCATTTCGCAAGGCATGACGCCGGTGTGCACATGCTCGGCAATGGCAAGCTCTTCGGGCGCCAGCGCGGCCTCGGCTGCTGCCACGCCTGCGGCCATCTGATTGGCCTTGCTACGCAACTCGACCCGGCTACTGGCCGGCTTCGCTGGTGCGCGCTTTTTCTCGACACTCTGGGCCGCACTCGGCCCGGACCACAGGAGCGTCAAGCTACTGGCCAACAACAAGCCTGGAAGCCAGGCCGTCAAGCGACGCGAAAAAGAAATAGGGTGTTTGTTCATCCGACGCAGCCTACTCTTGCAGGCCATCGTCTGGCTTTGGGAAATACCCCTGCGCCGCCAAAGGCAGCGGCAGGCCCGTCAGGTGCGCGCGCTCCAGCACTTGCCAGTAATAGCGATAGCTTGCGCGGTCATGCAGTTGGCCGCGCCAGGCCACGGGCGCCCATCCTGCGTGGTCCGCTGTGCGAATCAAGTCCGCAGCCTCGTCGACTTCTGCTGCTGAAGGCGCAAACGCGGAAAGGATGGGACGGATCTGGCTGGGGTGGATGCTCCAGGCTCGTGTAAAGCCCAACTCGCGGCTCGCGCGTCGGGCCGCCGTGGCCAGGGCCGCTGCATCGTTGAACTCGGTGATGACGCAATGCGACGGCACCTTGCCATGCGCATGACAAGCCGCCGCAATTTCAAGCTTGGCGCGAAGCACCAGCGGATGGCTGAACTGACCCACGCTGCCCATGGCCTCGGCCGGAATGGCGCCGTTGTGACTGGAGACGAAATCCATCAAGCCAAAGCTGATGGACTGAACGCGCGGGTGCGCGGCAATTTCATACGCGTTATGCACCGCACGCGGCGACTCCACCAGCACATGCAGGGGCAGCTTCGCGGCCGTCTCACCCAACGCGTCCAACGCGGTCGCGGCACGCTGCACGTCCGCAATGGATTCCACCTTGGGAATCATCACGTGGCACAGGCGGTGTCCAGCCTTACCCACAATGGTGGCGATGTCGGACTCGAAAGCTGGGTGGTCCAAGGCGTGCACGCGGGCTGCCACGCGCGCGCCGGCAGGCGCGCTGAGCGCCAATGACGCCACCAATTCGGCATGGTCAAGTTCGCCGCCCACGGGCGCGCCGTCCTCGCAGTCCAGCGTCACGTCAAAAACGCAAGCGCCAAACTCTTCAGTCATCTCGGCCTGCAATTGCAGGCTTTTGCGCATGCGCGGCTCGACACCGCTGTAGTGATCACACACCGGCAAGCTGCCAGCGGCAGCCTGGGCGCCAAGCAAAATGTCGCGCGGATGGGCCATGAATTAGAAGTGACTGGAAGCTTCAAACATGAACGCCTGCGATGGCGCAGGCGTTCAGGCTGGCTTACAGCAGGTGGGCAACGCCGGCCTGCTCGTCTTGCAGTTCCTTGAGCGTCTTGTTGATGCACTGCTGGCTGAACTCGTCGATGGCCAGACCTTCGATCAACTTGTACTCGCCGTTTTCAGTGGTTACAGGGAAGCCGAACATGGTGTCTTTCGGAATGCCGTACTGGCCGTCCGATGGGATACCCATGGTGACCCACTTGCCGTTGGAGCCCAGGGCCCAGTCGCGCATGTGGTCGATGGCGGCGTTGGCAGCAGA
>CAZNQE010000088.1:0-11523 GCA_964575005.1 uncultured Polaromonas sp.
CACCAAAAACATAAAACATAACAGTAACAAATAATTGAAAGCCATTATTTTTACATTAATTATTTAGATCACGTAATTATGTCAAAAAAATTGATTTATTAATATCTACACATGATATTCCATATATTGCAATACTATATTAAATTAGTAATCACATCAACAATGGATAATATCAATATTATTTTGCATGATGGAGAATATATCGGAGAACGCAACATAATACAAAAATCACAATTTATTACATAAATATATGCATATTGTCTACGTGACTTAGTTGGGAGCCGGCCTCAAAGGTGCTGGCCTTTGTCCGACAGGCGGCGCGTGCAGCTTCCCACAGTTGCGGCTCGAGTGGGCTCGAAGAATGAATTTCACCCAACCCCACTGGCCCATGCGCTTTGTTGCGGGCTTTTTACTTTTAACCAGGAGAGATTCATGAATTCCAACTTGATTTCTGCTGCAGCAGCTGCTGCATTGGTAGCAGCCGTCGGCTTGTCGGTCGCTCAAACGTCGGGCAGTGGAACCGACTCAACGACAACCCCTGCGACACCTCCAACAAGTGCTGGCAGCACGGGCTCTTCCGGATCAACGACCATGCCAACGGATCCTTCCACCGGCACCAGCACACGGCCTGCCACCGAAGCGACGGGCTCGGGCAGCAGCGGTACTGCCGGCACTGGCACGACTACTGACACCACCACGACCACCACCATGCCAAGCGCCACGACGCCAAGCACGGCGACCACCACACCGAGCACCAGCACGGACACGACCACTGGTACTGCCGGCGCGACAGGCTCTACAGGCTCTACGGGTGGCGCCAGTGACAGCACCGCTGTGGCTCGTGCGCCGCGTGCTGATCGCAACTGACATGTGAATGGATGAAAGTGTGATGCCCGGCGCTGCAAGGCGCCGGGCCTTTCTGTCATGACCTTGATGAATGCAAAGAACCTTGTCTTGGCCGGCGTGGGGGCGCTGTTCCTGACCACCTTTCAGGCGACCGTGGCGGCGCCCATGACGCCTGCGCCTCGCGGCATCCCGGCCATTCCTGACCGCGGCTTGACCGAGCTCGATCAGCTGGCGCGATGGGTGCGCGCCACGTCTGACAATCAGCGGCTGCCCTTTGTCATCGTGGACAAGAAGCAGGCGCGTGTGGCGGTGTTTGGGCCTGATGGGAAACTGCGTGGCATCACGCCCGCACTCATGGGTGCTGCGCGAGGCGATCACTCGGTGCCGGGTATCGGCGAGCGGCCCATGGCCGCCATACGTCCTGAAGAGCGCACCACGCCTGCGGGCCGCTTTATGGCGGAACTCGGTCACAACATCAAGGGTGAAGATATTGTGTGGGTGGACTACGACGCGGCGGTGTCCTTGCACCGGGTGCGCGCGACCAACCCTGCTGAGCGTCGCCTGCAACGCCTGGCCAGCCCGACGCCGCAGGACAACCGCATCTCTTACGGATGCATCAATGTGCCGCTCTCTTTTTACGAGCGCATCGTTTTGCCAGCCATCAAGCAGCCCCAGCGCGCCGTGGTGTACGTCTTGCCTGAGACCCGCCCTTTGAGCGCTGTGTTCGGCGGCATCAAGGCGGCGAGTTATCTGCCTTGAACTTTCAGTTCGCGCCGCTAGGCTGCCTCTGTCCGGGTTCTGTTTTCAGTTGGGCCTGTTCGCTCACCATCTGC
Organism: uncultured Polaromonas sp.; assembly: GCA_964575005.1. GTDB lineage: Bacteria > Pseudomonadota > Gammaproteobacteria > Burkholderiales > Burkholderiaceae_C > Polaromonas. The sequence continues at coordinate 1,680 of CAZNQE010000088.1, forward strand.
TGGATCAACAGAGCTTGTGCGTTCACCCGCTCCGCTTCGGCATCGTGGTAATCGGCCTCGCGGGGTTCACCTGCATCCCGACAGGCTTGGGCCAATTTGTGCAGCAGAACTTCCCGGTCTTGCAGCGCCCGCACGACGCTCCACAGCGCAGCTTCCACGTGGTTGGCCTGGTGATAGCTCAGGCTTTGCAATGAATAAGCGTGCCCGGTGTGACACCGAAATCGCTTGGGCGTGGCGTCTTTGATTTCCCAGAGCGTGCCGCTGCATTCAGGGCACACCAGCGTGCTGGGCTGACCGATCGCTTGCAGGTTTTCCATGATGAGCTGTCCCTCTGAAATGCTTGCCAAGTGTTCGCGCACGAGGCGAGCCGGCACCGCGACCGGCTGCATTTCAATCGGCTGCCGACTAAGTGTGTTCAGGGTCGCGGCGAGTTCATCGAGGCCGACGCAGTGGTCAACGTCCACGTTGTCCAGCGCCGAAGCGGGTATGCCAGGCGCCTCGGCCTGCGCCGGGTCTTTCACCACGGCCACGCCACCACAGTCCTTGATAGCTTGCAGTCCGGCGGTGCCGTCGTCCAGATGACCACTCAAAACCACGCCGATGGTGCGCAGGCCAAAGTTGAGCGCGGCTGAACGGAACAGCGGGTCAGCTGCAGGGCGCGTGTGGTGCTCCTTGGGGCCGTGTGTCAGGCGGATCAGTCCGCCTTCTAGCAGCAAATGATGGTCGGGCGGGGCGATGTAAATCCGGCCGTGCTGGAGCGATTCACCATGGCTGGCATGCACGGCAGGCAGCTGGCCGCAGCTTCCTAGCAAGTCGGGCAAGCGGCTTTCATGCGCCCCGATGTGGATGACGACAAAAACCGAGGCCGGCAGGTCTGCCGGCAAGTCGCGGCACAAGCGCATCAAGGCCACCACGCCGCCTGCCGAGGCGGCCACGACGATTACATCGCGTGTCAGTGTTCGCTCGTTTTCAGCGCGCTTCATCCCCTTAACTTAACGCAAGCTTCCGCACGTTAGGTCAGGCTTGGCAGGGCCCACGTGTGGGCAGGCTCTGACGGGGCCGCGGTTGGCCCGGCGCGATCAGCGCGCCGGCGTGCTCAGCGGGCCAATAAGGCGTTGATGGCCTGCAAGTCCTGCGCTGCCAGTGTGCCGCTGGCTTGGCGCAGACGCAGACCGCCCACCAGCACGTCGTAGCGCGCACGGGCCAGATCCCGCTTGGTCTGGAAAAGCTGGCTTTGGGAGTTCAGCACGTCGATGTTGATGCGCACGCCCACCTGGTAACCCAGGCGGTTGGCGTCCAGCGCGCTCTGGCTGGACAGCTCGGCCGCTTCAAGCGCTTTAACCTGACCTTGACCCGACACCACGCCAAAAAAGGCCGTGCGCGTGTTTTGTGCAATGGAGCGGCGTGCGCCTTCCAAGTCGCTTTGTGCGCGCTCGCCCAAGGCCAAGGTTTCGCGGATGCGGTTTTGCGTGGCAAAACCTGCAAAGAGTGGCAGGTTGAAGGCGACACCCACCGCAGCGGTATTGGTGCGTGAATTGGCGGCCGAACTGGTGGTGCCGTTGGGGTTGCGACCTGCCGCGTAGCTGGCCGTCAGGTCCAGCGTGGGCTTGTGGCCAGCTTCGGCACGGGCGACTTCCAGGCGGGCAATTTCCAGATTGCTTTGGGCCTGGCGAATGCCCGGATGAGCCTCCGACTTTTGCACCCAGGTGCCGACCTCAGCCGGCTCCAGCGGCGGCAACACCAGTGGTGCGGCCAGGCTGCTGGGCTGGGTATTCGTTCGGCCGACCAGTTGGTCCAGGGCGATTTTCTTGACGCGCAAATCGTTTTCAGCGGCAATTTCCTGCGCCAGAACGAGGTCAAAGCGGGCTTGGGCTTCCCGCGTGTCGGTGATGGTGGCCGTGCCGACTTCAAAGTTGCGCTTGGCTGAAGCCAGTTGCTCTGCGACAGCGGCTTTTTGCGCCTTGACGAAAGCCAGACTGTCTTGCGAGGCCAGTACGTCAAAGTAAGTCTGGCTCGTGCGAACGATCAGGTCTTGTTCAGCGCTCTCGAGCTGGGCGCGGGCCACTTCGAGTTGTTGCTTGCCCTGCGAGTAAACGGCCCAGTTGCCCGGGCGGTACAGCGGCTGGGAGGCGCTGAGCGTAGCCGTCTGGGTGTTGTAGCTGCGGTTGAGCAGGGGGTTGCTTGCCGGCGTGATCTCGAAGTCAGTACGCGTGGCCGTGCCCGCCAGTGCTGCGGTAGGCAAGATGTTGGCGCGTGCCTGGTCGGCGCGCGCGACGTTGGCGTCAAACTGCAGGCGCGCCGATTGGTAAGTCGCGTCATAAGCCCTGGCCGACTCGTAAAGCTCGATCAGGCTTTGCGCATGCGCGGCGGGCGACACACTGGCCCAGAGGCCGGCCATGGCCAGGGAAAGAAGCGAAGCGCGCATTGTTGTTTTTGGCATGGGTTTCCTGATGAAGGCAAGGAGGTCGCTGGGCTGGTATGCGGGAAAAGCAATAAACAAAGTTGCAGGGTTTCAGTAACGCGGCACCGACGCATCCAGTGCCGACCAGGCGTCAATGCCGCCCTGGATGTTCACCACATCGGCGAAACCGTTTTGCAACAGGTAGTGCGCCACCTGCTGGCTGCGCATGCCGTGATGGCACAGGCAGGCCACGGGCTGGTCTGGGTTGAGTTCTGCCAGGCGTCCAGGGATCTCGCGCATGGGCATAGCGAGCCATTCAAAGCCTGCTGGCTTGACTGACGCGGTCTGCACTTCCCAGGGCTCGCGCACGTCCAGCAACACAGGTTTTGCTTCCGGGGCCAGGCTGGCTTGCCAGGCGCTGAGTTGGGCGGGGGAGATCTGCGCAATCATGAGTTGATTTCAGAAGCTGAACTTGGATGGCTCGGGGAAGTTCACCAGACGCGGCACCACCGTGTCCCAGGCCTGCGTCTGGCTGAAGGCCTGTTCGCTCACCTTGGTCACCAGCGTGGCGCACATGACGGGCTCGTTGCCCACAAAGGCCGACAGGCGGCCGCCAACCTTGAGCAGGGCCAGCAGGGCGGGCGGTACTTCGGCCACTGATCCGCTGAGCACGATCACGTCAAAAGGGCCGTTCAGGCCGTGGCCACTGCCGGGCTGCAGCAATTGAGCGGCATCCATGTGTTTGACTTCGACATTGAAGGCGCCGGCGCGCTGCAGGTTTTCACGGGCTGTAGCGGCCAGCGTGGGCTCGATCTCCAGGCTGATCACTTGCTGTGCGCGGTGGCCGAGCAAGGCGGCCATGTAACCGGAGCCGGTACCGATCTCCAGTACCTTCTCGTGCTTTTGTACCGCCAGGTCCTGCAAGACGCGGGCTTCAACTTTGGGTGCCAACATGCACTGGCCTGGCTCACGCTGGGGTGGCAGCGGAATTTCGAGGTCGGCAAAGGCCAGCGACTTGTGGGCCAGGGGCACAAAGTCCTCGCGCTTGACCAGCGCCAGCAGCGACAACACCTGGCTGTCCAACACCTCCCAGGGGCGGATTTGTTGCTCGATCATGTTGAAGCGGGCTTGTTCGTAGTTCATGGCGCGGTTATTGAAATTGAAACGAGGAAGGTGAGGGGGCAGCGGGATTGTTCAGCAGGGGATTTTACTGAGCGGTGGTCGGGCTCAGGCCAGCACCTTGGCGGGGCCGTTCCAGCGGCGTTTGAACCACTGCGCCAGGTCATCCATGTAGCAGTAGGCCACCGGCACCACCACCAAGGTCAGCAAGGACGAAGTGATGACGCCGCCAATCACGGCCTGCCCCATGGGTGCGCGCTGCTCGGAGCCCTCGGTCAAGGCAAAAGCCAGCGGGATCATGCCAAAAATCATGGCCAGCGTCGTCATCAAGATGGGGCGCAACCGCACCTTGGCGGCCAGCAGCAGGGCTTCATTGCGCGGCAGGCCTGGGGCGGGGTGGCCGGCTTCATCGGTATGCGCTTCGCGCGAGCGAATGGCAAAGTCCACCAGCAAAATCGCGTTCTTGGTCACCAGGCCCATGAGCATCACCACACCGATGATGGAGAACATCGACAGCGTGGAGCCAAAGGCCATCAGCGCGAGCACCACGCCAATCAGCGTCAGGGGCAGGGCGGTCATCAGCGCCACGGGCTGCAAAAAGCTCTTGAACTGGCTGGCCAGGATCATGTAGATGAAGAGAATCGCCAGCACCAGCGAAGAAATGGCGTAGCCAAAAGACTCGGCCATGCTTTTGGTCGAGCCGCCAAACTGGTAGCGGTAGCCGGGCGGAAAGCGGGTCGCGTCCAGCGCCTTGCGTATGTCGGCCGACACTTCACCCGCAGCACGTTGGTAAACGTTGGCATTCAAGGCCACCTCGCGCATCAGGTCGCGGCGGTTGATCTGGTTGGGGCCCACGCCTTCGCGCACGCTCGCCAACTGGTTCAGGCGGATCACGCGGCTGCTGCCGTCTGCTGCCTGGGTGCTGACCAGCGGCAAGCGCTCCAGATCGGCGGCGGCGTTGCGGGCTTCGGGGGCCAGGCGCACGTTCACGTCATAGGTCTGGTCGTCGGGCGCGCGCCAGTTGCCCACGGTCTGGCCGGCCACCAGCGTGCGCAAGGCACCGGCCACCTGGGCGGCAGAAAAGCCCAGGTCCGAGGCGGCTTCACGCTTGACGTTCACTTCGAGCGTGGGTTTGTCGGGCTTGACGCTGGAGTCCAGGTCCACCAGACCGGGAATGCCCACCAGGCGTTGTGTCACTTCCTTGGACAGACGCTCAAGTTCTTTCAAGTCCGGCCCTTGCAATGAAAACTCGATCTGCTTGTTGCCGCCCACGGTGTCCAGCAAGCCCACATGCGTGACCGTGATGCCCGGCACTTGCTTGAGCCGTTCGCGCAGCACGGCGGCCATGGCGTCAGCGCTGCGGCTGCGGTCTTTGCGATCCACCAGCCGGATGTAGAGGCTGGCGTACATCTTTCCCTGGGCGTTGCCGCTGTTGAGCGTGGCCAAGGTGTAGCGCACTTCCGGGAAGCTGCGAATGATGGCGTCCACCTGCTGAACCTTGGCTTCAGTGACTTCGATCGACGAGCCCACGGGCGTGTAAAAGTTCAGTGATGTCTCGGAAAAATCAGCCTTGGGCACGAACTCAGTCCCCAGCAGCGGCACCATGAACACACTGCTGACAAAGATAGCCAGGGCGATGCCGAGCGTGGACAGTTTGTGCACCAGCGCCCAGCGCAAGATGCTCTGGTAGCCGCCCGACAAGCGCTCGGTGCCTCGGTCAAACCAGCCCGTCACGCGGCCTATGCTGCGGTCGTACCAGACCTCTGCCTTTGTCTTTTTGCCTGTGGCCTGGCCAGCTTTATCGATGCTCGGGTCATGCCAGATGGACGAGAGCATCGGGTCCAGCGTGAAACTGACGAACATTGAAATAAGCACCGCCGCCACGATGGTGATGCCGAACTCATGGAAAAACTTGCCGATGATGCCGCCCATGAAGCCGATGGGCAGGAACACCGCCACGATGGAAAACGTGGTGGCGAGCACCGCCAGGCCGATTTCAGACGTGCCGTCCATCGAGGCTTGAAAGGCGTTCTTTCCCATTTGCACATGGCGCACGATGTTCTCGCGCACCACGATTGCGTCGTCGATCAACAGGCCCACGCACAAACTCAGCGCCATCAGCGTGATCATGTTGATCGTGAACCCAAACAGGTTCATGAACAAAAAGGTGCCGATGATGGAGATCGGCAGGGTCAGGCCCGTGATGACCGTCGAGCGCCAGGAATTGAGGAACAGGAAAACGATCAAGATCGTCAGTAGTGCGCCTTCAAACAAGGTGCGGCGCACGTTGTCCACCGCCACACGGATCGGGCGGGAGTTGTCCACGATGGGTTCAAGCCGAACGCCAGGCGGCAACTGCGCTTTGAGTTCGTCCAGGGTTTTGTTCAGACCGTCCACCACGCTGATGGTGTTTTCGTCCTGCGCTTTTTGCACGTTCAGCACCAGCGTGCGCTCGCCGTTGCGCAGGGCCAGGCTGTCGATTTCCTGGGCCCCATCGCGCACGGTTGCCACTTGATCGACGGTGACGGCCACGCCGTTGCGCCGCGCGACGATGATTTTTCCGAAGTCCTCGGGCCGCTTCATGCGCGCGTCGATCTTGACCACGCGCTCCTGCGCCAGTGAGCGAATCGCGCCCACGGGCAGGTCCTGGTTTTCTGAACGCAGGGCGTTAGCCACCTGGTCGGCGCTCACACTCAGCGCTTCCATGGCCTGCGGGTTCAGGTACACATTGATCTCACGCCGGGTGCCGCCCACCAGCGTGATGGCGCCCACACCGCGCACGTTTTCCAGGCGCTTTTTCAGCGTCTGCTCTGCCCAGTTGGTGAGCTCGACCGCCGTCAAGGCCGCCTTGGCATCGCCGGACGCTGTAGCCGGCAGCACCGCCACCGACCAGACAGCACGACCGGCTGGATCAAAGCGCAGCACGCGCGGCTCCTTGACCTCGGCGCGCAGCAGGGGCCTGAGCGAGGCCACTTTTTCGCGCACGTCTTCAGCGGCTTTGCGACCATCGATTTGCAACTGAAATTCGATGATGACCACCGCCTGGCCTTCGTAGCTGCGCGAGCTCAGGGCGTTGATGCCGGCAATCGCATTCACGCCTTCTTCAATCTTGCGCGTGACTTCGCTCTCGACGATTTCAGGTGAGGCGCCGGGGTAGTCGGCCGTCACCACCACCACCGGAAAGTCGATGTTGGGGAACTGGTCCACGCGCAAGCGCTGGTATGAAAAAAGTCCCAGCACGACGATGGCAAGCATCACCATGGTGGCGAACACCGGGTTGCGAAGACTGACGCGAGTGAACCACATGGCCGGGACTCAGGAGCCGGCCACAGCGGCAGGCTGTGCCCCTGGCGGCGGGCTGGTAAAGCGCACCTGAATACCTTCAGGCAAGGCGCCTATGGCGCCATGGATCACCAGCGACTGCTCGGCCAAGCCTTGCACGGCCACCATCTCCAGGCCACCGGCCATGCCGCGTGCGCCTGGCGCAACGCGCTGATGCAGCACGCGTCCGCCTTGCACCACTTGCACATAAGGGGCGGGCTTGTCGGTGCGCAAGGCACTCAGTGGCACGGCCACGGCCTCGGTGCTGCCGGTGCTCAAAGTCCCTTGCATAAACAAACCTTGGCGCAGCGCACTCGTCTGCGGGCCGGCTTGCAAACTGAAGTAAGCCGTCACGCTGCGGCTGGCCGCCTGGGCGCTGGGATTGATGCGCAGCAGTTTGGCCACCAGCGGCTGGTCGCTGCCTTCCACGCGCAGCACGGCCTGCTGGCCGGCCTTGAGCAGCACAGACTCGGCCGGGCTGAAGTTGGCTTCCAGCTCCAGGCGGCTGCCGTCCACGATTTCAAGAATTCGACCGTCGATCGCCATGCGTTCCCCACTTTGGGCCAGCCGCTGCGCCACCTGGCCCGCAATCGGTGCCTTCACCACGGTGTCGTCCAGAGCCTTGCGGCTGACATCGGCCGCGGCCAATGCAGCGCGAAAAGTGGCTTCGGCCGCTTGCAGGCTGGCCAGCGAGGTGTCCAGCGCCGTGCGAGAAATAAAGCCCTGGTTGACCAGTGCCTGGTTGTTGTCGAACTGGCGCTGCGCGATGTCTTTTTGGGCGCGCGCCGCGTCGGCCTGCTGCCGGGCCTGTTGTAGCCGCGCCTGGTATTCCGTGCTGTCAATGCGGCCCAGCACCTGGCCCGGCTGAACCGTGTCACCTTCGCGCACCAGCAAGCCCTGCAACTCACCGGCCACACGCGCTTTGACCACGGCCGAATTGACTGCCTTGAGCGTGCCCGACACCGCGAGCCCCTGGGTCAGCGTCTGGCGCTGCGCCAGCATCACGTCTGTGGCGGCCAGCTCCAGGCTGGGCGCCTGGGCAGACAGGGCGACTTTGGGATCGGCGGCGGGCGCGGGGCGCTTTGCCAGCAGATAGCCGCCGGCTGCGCTAACAGCACCCACCACGGCGATGAGCACGAGGAACCGTTTGGATTTGGAAGTCATGCCGCAGGTGTATTCAAAGAGGGTTGAGAGGCAGACGGCAAAGTGCCGGGCAAGGCATTGCCGCAGAAGCCGCGCAAGAAAATGGCCGACTGGCTGGCAATGTAGGCCTCCGCATCGATGGGCTCGCCATTGGCCAGGCAGGCGCCGGCGTGGCGCGAGAGGATCAGGAAAATCATGCTGGCGATCACGCCGTACACCGCGTTGCCCATGTCGGCAATTTGAAATTCGCCACGGTCCACACCGCGTTGAAGTACCCGGCGGATCAGCTCGTGGCCGGGTTGGACGACTTCACGTTGGTAAAACTCGGCAATGTCTGGAAAATTTCCGCCTTCGCTGATCATCAGCTTGCTGATGCCCGAGGCCTTGGTGGCGCCGACGCGTTGCCACCAAGCGCTCATCGCCAGGTGCAGGGCCTCGCCGCCTGAGCCTTCAAAAGCGTCGAACTCGGCGCTCCACTCTGCAAAGCGCCCCGAGATGTTCTCGCGCACCACCGCCTTGAACAGCTCATCCTTGCTGGGGAAGTACAGGAAAACGGTGCCCTTGGACACGCCCGCACGGACTGCGACTTCTTCCATGCGGGTGGCGGCAAAGCCTTTTTCCACAAAAAGGTCCAGCGCCGCGCTTAGCAATTCACCCGGCCGCGCTTCTTTGCGCCGCTCGCGCTTGGGCGGCTCGGCTGCGTCGCGGCAAAAGAATTTGGACAAAGGCATGGGGCGATATGTCGCCGCAGGGTCTGCGGTGCTCATTACTGACTGATTGGTTAGTAATGTAGCGCCGGGCTTGAACAGGGTCAATAGCCCGTGTCGCCGGGTGCCAGGGCGCGCATCAATGCCCCGCGGTCCGCAAAGCCAGCCATTCGCGCAGGACCTGCCGTGTGCTCATGAGACCGTGGGCGGAAGGTAGCCACTCCAGCAAAAGCCGATCTTGCGGAATAACCAAACCCATGGGCGCTGGCAGCACCGTGAAGCCGGCCTGTTCAAAATGCTTTTGGCTGCGCGGCATGTGCCAGGCGTGCGTGACCAGAGCGATGTGGTCGACACCTGCAGGCTTGAGCAAGTCACGAGTGCGGGAGGCGTTTTCAGCGGTGTCGCGCGATTCGCCGTCCAGCCAGCGAAAACTCAAGCCGTTTTCACGTGCCAGTTGCACGGCGGTGCTGGCTTCTGAAGGGGTGTTGGTTCCGGCCGCTGCCCAGCCCACGCCGCCAGCGAAGGCCAGAGGCAAGCCCGAGGCCTTGGACAGGAAAAAGCCGTAGCGCAGGCGCGCCGCGGTGGGTGCGCTGGGTTGGGCGCTGCCGTATTCGGGCGCATCCGGCAGCACGCCGCCACCCAGCACCACCATGGCCTGCACCCCGGCATTTTTCAGTTGTGTTGCCGTGGTGGGCGTGATGACTTCCACTTGCGGCAGCGCGTTGCGCGCCAGCCAGACCGCCACCGCGTTGCAACTGAGCAGCCACAGGCCCAGAGCGCCCAGCATTACCAAACTCAGGCCGAAGTGCTTCAGGCCCCCGCGCTGCAAGCCCTTGCGCACGGGCTGCCCCTGCGAGCGCCAGGCCAGCAATGCGCCCGCCAGCACCACCAGCAGCGGCAGCGCAGGGGGCAGGGCCAATGCCGCCAGCAGGGGCTTGAGTTCGCCTAGCATGCTCAATAAAACGCCTGCAGACCCGTCTGCGCACGACCCAAGATCAAGGCGTGCACGTCGTGCGTGCCTTCATAGGTGTTCACGGTTTCAAGGTTGATCATGTGGCGAATCACGTGGTATTCGTCATGGATGCCGTTGCCGCCGTGCATGTCGCGCGCCATGCGGGCAATGTCCAGCGCCTTGCCGCAGCTGTTGCGCTTG
>CAZNQE010000089.1:0-11445 GCA_964575005.1 uncultured Polaromonas sp.
CGCCAATGGCGTGATCGGCAAGGACAACGCCATGCCCTGGCATCTGCCTGAAGACCTGGCGCATTTCAAACAGCTCACGCAAGGCTGGCCGGTCATCATGGGCCGCAAGACCTGGGATTCATTGCCGCCGCGTTTTAGGCCACTGCCGGGCCGCAACAACATCGTGGTCACCCGCCAAGCCGACTGGCAGGCAGAAGGCGCACAAACCGCCGCCAGCCTGGCAGACGCGCTGGCGCAGTGCGCTCAGAGCCAGGAAGTGTGGGTGATTGGCGGCGCTCAAATTTATGCACAAGCCGAGCCCATGGCCGACCGAATTGAAGTGACAGAGATTGCCCAGGACTTTGAGGGCGATGCCTTTGCCCCGACCCTGGGGCCGAACTGGCACGAGACCGCACGCACGCAGCATGTCTCCAGCAAGGGCTTGGCCTTCAGCTTTGTGACCCTGCAAAAAACGCTTTTATGAGCTTGCAGCAACTGCTCGGCATCACCCTTCCGGTGATCCAGGCACCCATGGCGGGGGTTCAAAACCACGCCCTGGCGGTCGCCGTTTCCAACGCGGGCGGCCTCGGTTCCCTGCCCTGCGCCACGCTCACGCCTGAAACCCTGCGCGATGAACTCGCGGCCCTCACGGCCCAGACCAGCCAGCCCTACAACGTCAACTTTTTCTGCCACACAGCGCCTGTGCCTGATGCAGCGCAAGAAGTACGTTGGCTAGCCGCGCTGGCGCCCTACTACGCTGAGTTCGGTCTGACGCCCGACACCAGCCACGCGCCCGGACGCGCACCCTTCAGCCAGGCCTTTGCGGACGTGCTGGCCGAGTTCAAGCCACCCGTGGTCAGCTTTCACTTTGGCTTGCCCGCGCCAGAGTTGCTGCAGTGTGTGAAGTCCTGGGGCGCCAAGGTGCTGTCTTCGGCCACCACCGTGGCCGAGGCGCGCTGGTTGGAGGCGCACGGGGCCGACGCCATCATTGCCCAAGGCCTGGAGGCGGGCGGCCATCGCGGCATGTTCCTGAGCCGGGACCTCAACACCCAAGTTGGCACCTTCGCCCTGCTACCGCAAGTCGTTCATGCCGTGAACATTCCCGTCATCGCGGCGGGCGGCATTGCGGACGCCGCTGGGGTCAAAGCGGCGATGGCGCTGGGCGCCGCTGGTGTGCAAGTGGGCACGGCGTATTTGCTATGCCCTGAAGCCAGCACCAGCCCTCTGCATCGCGCAGCGCTGCAGAGCGAGCGCGCCCAGCACACCGCGCTGACTAATTTGCTGACAGGCCGACCGGCGCGCGGCATTTGCAATCGGCTGATGACTGAACTCGGGCCGATGAGCGATGCAGCGCCAGCTTTCCCGCTGGCCACAGCCGCTTTGCTGCCGCTCAAGGCTGCGGCTGAAAAGCTGGGCCGCGACGATTTCTCCACCCTTTGGGCGGGCCAAAACACCACCGGCTGCCGCGCCATCCCGGCGGCCGAACTGACACGCTTGCTTGCAGGCCTTGAGCTGTGAGACTTTTGAGACTTTGAGACGCTTATGAAAATCGCCACCTGGAACGTCAACTCCCTGGCCGTGCGCCTGCCGCAAGTGCTGGACTGGCTGGCCGCCAATCCGGTCGATGCGCTGTGCCTGCAAGAGCTCAAACTGAGCGACGACAAATTTCCGCTGGAGGCCATCGCTGCCGCCGGCTATGAACACTGCGCGGTGTTTGGTCAGAAGACTTACAACGGCGTCGCGATCCTGAGCCGCTTGCCCCTGCGTGACGTGAGCAAAAACATCGCCGGCTTTGCAGACGAGCAGTCGCGCGTGGTGTCTGCCACGCTGGACACGCCAACCGGCGCGCTGCGACTGGTGAACGGCTACTTCGTGAACGGTCACGAGCCCGGCAGTGAAAAGTTTGCCTACAAAATGCAATGGCTGGACGGCTTACGCAGCAGCCTGGCTCAAGAGCTTGCGGCCTCGCCGCAGTTGGTACTGGTGGGCGACTTCAACATCACCTTTGACGACCGCGACACACACGACCCTGAAGGCCTGCGCGAAACCATTCACCACACCAGCGAGGAGCGCGCGCACTTTCAGGCCTTGCTGGACATGGGGCTAACCGACGCCTTCAGGCTCTTTGAGCAGCCGGAAAAAAGCTATTCGTGGTGGGACTACCGGGAGTTCGCTTTCCGCCGCAATCGTGGTTTGCGTATCGACCACATCCTGGTGAGCGAACCGCTAAAGGCCAGCGTGAAAAGCTGCGTGATCGACAAGGCCCCGCGCAAGAACGAGCGCCCCAGCGACCACGTGCCGGTGGTGGTGGAGCTGGGCTGAAGTCTCCCCTGACGGGCACCACCACGCGGGCCTATTTGCTAGCGATGTGCTGCAGTTTGTGCGGCTCGTGGCTCAGCGAACCAAGGGCCTGACCGTGGTGAAGCCGCCGTCCACCGCAATGACCTGACCCGTCAGCCGGGCCGCACCGTTGCCCAGCAAAAAGGCCATCACGTCGGCGACTTGCTCGGCCGTCTGGATGCCGCCCAGTGGGTACTGGCGTCCGGCACCTTCGCGCATGGCCGCCATCTTGAGCATGTTGGCCGTCATTGGCGTTTCTGTCATGCCGGGCGCCACCGCGTTGACGCGCAGACCTTGAGCCGCGTAGGTGGCCGCCGCGCTGCGCACCAGGGCCTCAATGCCGCCTTTGGCTGCGGCAATGGCTTCATGGTTGGCCACGCCGATGCGCGCTACCACCGAGCTGGCCAGCACGGCGGCGCCCGGCCCGCCTTTGAGCGCCGCGATCCAGGCCTGCAGCATGTACACCGCGCTGTCGAGGTTGACGCGCATCAGCTCGCGGTAAGCCTCTGCGCTGGTGCGGTGCAGCGGTGCAATCAAAGTGCTGCCCACGCAGTGCGCCAGCAGTGTGGGCGCCGCGCCCAAGGCCTCCTGGCAGGCGGCCACAGCCAATGCCGCGCCTTCGGGTGTGGTGGTGTCGGCCGCGATGCGCAAGTCCGCGTCAACATCTGCAAGTCGGTCGGCGTCGCGTCCGGCCACGGCGACACGCAAGCCTTGAGCGTGCAGCTGCCCGGCCAGGGCCCGGCCGATGCCGCCGCTGGCGCCGGTGATTAGAACGATGGAAGTCATGGTGTATGTAAAAAAGTGGAGGTTAAAAAGAATGAAGCGGCTATGCGCCGCCTAAGCCCGTCCGACTGACGGGTCAATCCAGCCGCGCGGCCCAGCGCTGCAGCATCGGTCGCCAGCGCAGAAAAAGCTGGTACGTCCTCTCCATCAGCCACGCTGCACCCGGCAGGCGGCCAGCGAGGGCCAGCCAGCGCCAGCCAGGCAGTGCCGCCCACAAGGCCAAAAAGGCTTGGGCCCCGCTGAGCAGTTCGCCGTCCGGGCGCTGCACGTGAAAACGCGCCATCAATTGAGCCTGCGTGGTGCCCGTAGGCAGGGGAAGCTCCGTGTTGCTGACATCGGCATAGCAAATGGGCGCGTCAGCTTGCAGCGGCTGCAGGCCTTGGTAGACGCCAATTTCACGCCGGCACAGCGGACATGCGCCGTCGTAGAGAACGGTCAGCGCCGGGATGGTTTTGTTCGGTTCAGTCATGGGCGGGCTCACCATGCGGACTTTGGTGGGCTTTGCTGGGCGACCAGCAAGTCAGTGGCCAAGGCCATGCCTTTGGAGGCCCGCGTCCACCACTGAGAAAAAGAATCGCATGTCTTGCTCACCTCGGGAAACAGCGCGGGCGCCGCCTCGCAGACCGCCCATTGCGCCAGCCAGGGCGACAGGTGGGGCTCATCCGTGCTGCGCACTTGGCGCGCGCCTTTGAGCGCAGCGCTTATGGCAGCCGCATCCCCCTGCCAGCGCAGCGTGGCCAGCTCGGCCATTCGGCTTGCGACAAATTGCCAGCGGCGCTCGCTCCACGGCCAGGCACGGTGAAAGTCACTCAGAAAGACGCCCACCACCACAGCGTCTGCGCTCAGCGAGGCGGGCAAGTCAGCCAAGTTCCAGGGGTGCACCAGCCACACATCGCGGCCCGCCACGGCGGCGGCGTCGGGAGCAGTCCAGCCCAAAGGCGACTCGGCCTGCTGTGGCGAATCCGCCAGCTGGTGCGGCTCGGACAGCAAGGGTGGCTCCACCAGCGCGCCGGGGCTGCTGGGTGCCTGCTGCACGCCACGGCTGCGGCGCTGCGGCTGGCGGGCGATGCGGTCCAGAGCTTCATACGACTGGTCGATCACGCTGCCCGGGCTGTGCCAGTGGGCAGGCGCGTAGCGAGCCACGTTGTCGGCATTGAATAGGTAGGGCTTGCTGCTGCCTGTGCCCGCCACCCATTGCCAGCTGAGGTGGTTGCTGGCGAGGTCGCCGTCGAGCAGGTGGCCGTAGAGCCAGTCCGCCGCCACGCGCCAGTGCACCTGGCGCAGGTGCACCACGTAGCTGGCCAGCCACATGCGAGCATGGTTGTGCAAATAGCCCGTGGCGTACAGGGTGCGCACCGCCTGGTCGATGACAGGCACGCCCGTGGCGGCTTGGCGAATATCGGCGGGCAGCTCGGTGCTGTAGCTCGACTCGGGCAGCAGGCCGTCGCGCAAAGAACAAAAAATCTCCGATCCCCGGTGCTGCCACACGTGGCGAAAGTATTCGCGCCAGCCTAGCTCGTACACAAACTTGTGCTGCACGTCGAGCCGGTGCTGGCGGCTCACCTCAGCCAGGACCTCGGGCAGGCTCACCAAGCCGTGCGTGATGTAAGGCGCCAGGCCGCTGACCGCGCCATCCAGGGCGTTGCGGGTGCGCGCGTAGTCGCTAGGTTGCAGGGCGTGGATGCGCGCCAAGGCGGCTTCGCGCGTGGGTATGAAGGTGGCCCGCAGAGCAGGATCGCTCGAAGGGCCACCGGCTCGCGCCCGGCCCGAACCCGCCAAAGGCGGGGTGGCCGAGACCGTCACCGTCAGGCCTTCTTGGCCCAGGCGCTGCACCAGCCTTTGCCGGCCACTTGCTTGCCTGCAAACAGCGGGCAGCCACCGGCGGCATCGCTGGCTTTGCCTTGGTACAAGGCGCAGTTGGTGCAGACCTGTCCGGCTGCGTACTTGGGGAACTTCTTGGTGTCGGTCTTGGTGGCGTCGGCCACGTAGCCCAGGGCTACCGCCTGGGGGGCTTTTTCGTCCAGCTTGGCCTGGGCCTGTGCGCCCGTGGCCAACAGCGAGCCGCCAGCGGCCAGTGTCATGAAGAAGGTGCGTCGTGTGTTGTTCATGGTGTGCAGGTTTTTGAGTTGGTTGAAGCTTAAATTCTAGTGTGTATCGGCTCATTACAAACTCATAACTCGAAAACTCCCCAAATTCACCCGCATAATCCAACTCCAAACCAACTCAATACTGTTTGACTCATGCCCTATTCCGCGCCCGCCACAAGGGATGAACCGCTAACTGACGCGCTACAGCCGGCCTTTCGCAGCGGCGCCGTCGCTCGCATGGCGGGCATGCCCGTGGCGACTTTGCGCATTTGGGAGCAGCGCTACCAGGCGGTGCAACCCACCACCGCCGCTTCTGGCCATCGCCTGTACTCGGCAGCCGACATCGAGCGCGTGAGCTTGCTGCGCCGGCTCACCGAGCAGGGCCACGCCATTGGTTTGCTGGCGTCGCTGGAAACAGCGCAAATGCGAGAGTTGATGCGTGCATCTGGCTTGGGCGCTTTGACCCCTGACAGCGAGGTCGCGCCAGCGCAGCCAGCGACCATGAGGATCGTGGTGGTGGGTCAGGCCTTGGCGCGCAGGCTGGAGCGCTCGGTCAATCACTCGCCTGGGGGGCCGGCACTGCAATGGGCTGGTGTGTTCGATTCCCTGGCCGAGGCCACGCAAGCGGCCCAGCGCTCGGCCGCGCCCGGTGTCGATCTGCTGCTGTGGCAAGCCGCGAGCTTGCAGCCCGGCGCGCAGCACGAACTGCGCGCGGCACAAAGCGCGTGGCAAGCACCTGCGGCGGCCGTGGTCTACCGCTACTCCAGCGCCGCCAGCCGTGCAGCCTTGACCGCTGCGGGCGTCGCCTTGTTGCCCGAGCCGGCGGATGACGCGCCCTTGGGCCCGTGGCTGGTCACCTTGGCGCGCAGGGCAACTGCAGCAGGCACGGCCATCAAAAATTCCAATGTGGCAGATTCCAATCTGGCGCCCTCCGGGATGAGGGGCCTGGCAGACCGGCCCATCTCAGCGCCGCGTTTCGCCGACCTGGCCCTCACAGAGTTTGCGGGCTTATCGACAACGATGGCTTGCGAATGCCCCAGCCACCTGGCGCAGCTGCTGCTGCAAATTTCCAACTTTGAAACCTACAGCGGCGACTGCGCCAGCAGGAATGCCGCCGACGCGCAATTGCACGCTGATTTGCAGCGGATCGCTGGCGCGGCGCGCATGCTGTTCGAGACTGCACTGGAGCAGGTGGCCATGGCCGAAGGCCTGCCCCTGCCTGCAAGCCCTGGCGTGAACTAAGCAAAGGGACGCGATGCCTTCGTCCCGCGCCATCGTCTGGTTCAAGCGCGACCTGCGCGTTTTCGACCACGCCCCTTTGGTGGCGGCATTCGCACATGCCGACGTCGCCGCCTTGTTCGTGCTGGAGCCCGAGTGGCTGCAAAGCCCGGAGTGCGATGCCCGCCATGTTGACTTTGCGCTGAGCTGCCTGGCTGAGCTGCGCGCCAGGCTGGCCGCCCGTGGCCTGCCCTTGCTGGTGCGCGTCGGCTCGGTGGTGTCGGTCCTGGCCCAGCTCCACCAGGAGCAGGTATTCACGCACCTGCTCAGCCACGAGGAAACCGGCTCCGGCTGGTCCTATGAGCGCGACAAGCAGGTGGCGGTCTGGTGCAAGGCCAGCCAGGTGCTGTGGCAGGAGTGGCCCCAAAACGGGGTCATTCGCGGCCTAGCATCGCGCTCGGGCTGGGCCAGCCGTTGGCAGACGCGCATGGATGCGCCCTTGCAGCGCCTTCCCGAGGCACGATTTGCATCGACGACCCCGCTCGATCAGCCCGAGCTGCCGACGCTCAGTGAGCTAGGCCTTTCGCCACACGGCCAAGTGCTACCGGCCGCCGGCGAGCGTGCGGCTCGCCACACGCTCAAGAGTTTTTTGAGCGAACGTGCGCTGGGTTACCGCCAGGCTCTGTCCAGCCCCTTGAGCGCGCAGGACACCTGCAGCCGCTTGAGCCCCCACCTGGCCTTTGGCACCGTGTCCCTGCGCACAGTGCACCAGGCCACCGAAGCTGCCAGGACGCAGGCGCCCGACAAAGCCATGGCCTACGCGCTGACCGGCTTTGCAGGTCGCCTGCGCTGGCACTGCCACTTCATGCAAAAGCTCGAAAGCGAGCCCGCCATCGAGTTCGAGAATTTCGCTCGCGTCTGCGATGGTTTGCGGGAGAACGAGTTCAACGAGACCTACTTTGACGCGTGGTGCCAGGGCCGCACCGGCTACCCCATGGTGGACGCCTGCATGCGCTCCCTGGTGGCCACCGGCTGGCTCAATTTTCGAATGCGCGCCATGCTCGTGAGCTTTGCCAGCTACCACCTGTGGCTGCACTGGCGGCCGACGGGCCTGTTCCTGGCGCGCCAGTTTCTGGACTTCGAGCCCGGGATTCACTGGAGCCAGCTGCAGATGCAAAGCGGCACGACGGGCATCAACACGCTGCGCATGTACTCGCCCGTCAAGCAAGCCCGCGATCAGGATCCGCAGGGCGTGTTCATCCGCCAGTGGGTGCCCGAGCTGGCCCGCGTGCCGCTGCCGTATTTGGCCGAGCCCTGGAAGATGGACATCAGCGTGCAGCGCATGGCACTCTGCCTGATCGGCCACGACTACCCCGCGCCCATCGTCGATGACAAGGCCGCCTTGAAAGCCGCCAAAGACCGCATGTACGGTCTGCGAGAGCAGGACGATGCCCGCGCCCAGGCGCGAGCGGTACAGCTGCGCCACGGATCGCGAAAAAGCGGCTTGCCGCCCAGCGGGGCAAGCCGATCAGGCCGAGGCCGCTCGGACCCAGGCCGCAGGCCAGAGACCTCAGAGTCGAGTCACACGCCATCCGCACAAGGGGACTTTTTTTCCTGACCCACACGGCATGCCGCAGCCCCCTGCCCTACTCCAGTCCCAGCTCCTGAATCTTGCGGGTGATGGTGTTGCGGCCTATGCCCAGCTTTTGAGCCGCCTCGATCCGGCGGCCGCGCGTGTTCACCAGGGCTGTCTGAATCAGCTTGGATTCAAAGCGGCGCGTCAACACGTCCCACACATCGACCTGACCACTGACGAGCAGAGCCAGGGCCTCGGCTTCCAGGCCCGCTTCCCAGCTCTCGCACGCTCTGCCCGGTGCCACACCTGCGTTTTGCAGGCCCATGAGCGCGGCTTCAGGCTCATGCTGTGCATGCGGCTGTGCAAGGTGAGCATGACCCTCCGCCGACGCGACGGTTGAGACTGCAAGCGTTGGCGCAGGTGCTGGCGACAACGCCGCACTCGATGCCAAGCCAGCCTGCCGGTTGTCATGCAGTTGACCCAGCACTTCAGGCGGCAAGTCCTTGGGCTCAATCACTTGCGCTGGCGCCATCACGGTCAGCCAGTGGCAGATGTTTTCTAGCTGTCGCACATTGCCGGGAAAAGCAAAAGTGCTCAGCTGCTGCAAGGCGGCATCGGCAATGCGCTTGGGCTCGACGCCGAGTTGCTTGGCGCTTTGCTGCAAGAAGTGGCGCGTGAGCATGAACACGTCTTCACGCCGCTCGCGCAGCGCGGGCAGGCGCAAGCGAATCACGTTCAGGCGGTGAAACAAGTCTTCCCTGAAGCCGCCGTCTTTGACACGCTGCTCCAGGTCTTGGTGCGTCGCGGCGATCACTCGCACATTGGCTTTGACGGCGTTGTGCCCGCCCACGCGGTAAAAGTGCCCGTCAGACAGCACGCGCAGCAAGCGCGTCTGCAAGTCGAAAGGCATGTCGCCAATTTCGTCCAGGAACAGCGTGCCGCCCTCGGCTTGTTCAAAGCGGCCCCGGCGCATGGTCTGCGCGCCGGTAAAGGCGCCGCGCTCGTGGCCAAACAATTCGGACTCCAGCAAATCCTTCGGAATCGCTGCGGTGTTGATGGCGATGAAAGGCCCGTTGGCGCGCGGTGAATGCTTGTGCAACGCACGGGCCACCAGCTCTTTACCCGAGCCGGATTCACCGGTGATCATCACCGTCACCTGGCTCTGGCTCAGCCGGCCGATGGCGCGGAAAACGTCTTGCATGGCGGGCGCTTGGCCCAGCATTTCAGGCGCATCGACCATGCGCTCTTCAGCGACTTGCTCGCGTTGGCTTTCTTCCACCGCGCGGCGGATCAGCTCAACTGCCTTGGGCAAGTCAAAGGGCTTGGGCAGGTATTCAAACGCGCCGCCCTGAAAGGCCGACACAGCGCTGTCCAGGTCAGAAAACGCCGTCATGATGATGACGGGCAAGCCGGGCAGCTTTTGCTTGACGCTGTCCAGCAAGTCCAGGCCCGAGCCACCCGGCATGCGGATGTCGCTGACCAGCACCTGCGGGCCGTCGTCGTCGGTCACGGTCTCTAGCGCCTTGAGCACCTCGCGCGGATTGGTGAAGCTGCGGGTCGGCATGCCTTCACGCAGCAAGGCCTTTTCCAGAACGAACCGGATGGACTGGTCATCGTCAACGATCCAAATCGGTTTCATGCGGTGCGGCCTTTAGTGATCAACTCATAAATAGGACGGCTTCAAGGCAGAGGAATCAGAATCTTGAAGTCCGTACGGCCCGGCACACTGTCGCACTCAATCAAACCGTGGTGTTGCTGCACGAAGGTTTGCGCCAACGTCAGCCCCAGCCCCGAACCACCTTCGCGCCCTGAAATCAGGGGATAGAAGATGCGGTCTTTGATGGAGTCCGGCACGCCAGGCCCATTGTCGATGACATGCAATTCCAATGCCAGGCGATAGCGCTGCTTGCCAAAAGTGACTTGGCGGGCGATTCGCGTCTTGAAAGTGATCTCTCCCACGCCCGCGGCAATGCGCTCGGCCAGCGCCTGTGCCGCGTTGTGCGCGATGTTCAGCACCGCCTGGATGAGCTGCTCGCGGTCGCCCCGAAAGTCGGGAATGGAAATGTCGTAGTCGCGCGCGGCCTTCAAGCCCTTGGGGAACTCGGCCAAGATGAGTGAACGCACGCGCTCACACACCTCATGAATGTTGACGTCGCCCACCAGGTGCGGCCGGCGGTGCGGCGCCAGCAAGCGATCCACCAGCGTTTGCAGGCGGTCAGCTTCATGAATGATGACCTGGGTGTACTCGGTCAGTTCCTTGGACTCGATCTCCATTTGCAGCAGCTGCGCCGCGCCGCGAATGCCGCCCAGCGGGTTTTTGATCTCATGCGCCAGGTTGCGGATCAACTCCTTGTTGGCCTGCGCCTGGTCAAGCAAGCGCTCTTCGCGGTCTTGCTTGGCCTGCTGCTCCAGCGGCAGCAACTCGACGATGACTTCGCCGGCCACATCCGTCTGGGCGACCACCACGTGCACCGGCAAGGGCTCATGGCTGGCGCGCTTGAGCCAGGCGTCGTAGCGCAGCGCGGCAAATTCATTGCTGCCCGCGCCTTCCAGCGCCGTGCGCAGCAGCATGGGCTGCGTGAAGCAGTCGGGCAGCTGAGAGCCTTCGATGGTGCGGCGCGAGGTGCCCAGCGCATCTTCGAGGGCGGCATTGGCAAACACCACCACGCCGTCTGAATGCACCACGGCCACCAGGGTGGCGAGCAAGTCAAAGGCGTGAAAGCGGGCGGAAGCCGGCGTGGGCTTCTTGAGAGGGGGGGCAGGCTTTTTCAAGCCGCCTATTTTGACTGAAGCGTTGACTGCAACGCTGACTGCCCGGGCAGGCGGCTGATCTCGCGCTTGAGGCCGGCAATGTCGCTCAAGTGCCGGCTGATGCTGCTTTGCACATCTGCCAGGCGGGAAGCATGGCGCTGGGGATCGGCCAACTCGCGTCGGCGCTCGGCCAGCAGCGCTTCGGCCTTGCCAAGTTCAGCCTGCAAGATGCTCAAGGCGTCTCGGTCGCGGGCGCGTTGGTCGGCACTGCCGGTGCGCCAAGTTGTGGCCTTGGGTGTGCTGCTGGCTGGAGTGTTCGGTGCCGCGCTGGCGCTGGGCGAAGCTGAAGGTGAATTTGCCAGGGCCTGCGACTGCACCCGCGTGCCTGTCACGGTCACCGGGCTGCTCTCGACCATGCTACAACCGCGCGCCTGCGCTTCGGCCGCGTCGTTGAGGTAGTCGTTACCGCAACGATAGATCGCATTCGGATTGGCCGCGGCTTGGGTGACATGCGCAGCCAGCAGGGCGACGAAGAAGACGGCTTTCAAAAGACAGCTTTCATAAGCCTTGAGAGTATGCGGCATGGCCTAGCCGAGCGCCAATGAAAAAGGACGGCCAGAGCCGTCCTTTTTCTGCAAGTCAGCAGTGCGCGGGCACTGCCGACTGTTGCCGCTTTTACAGCGAGTAGTACATGTCGTATTCGACAGGGTG
>CAZNQE010000090.1:0-11261 GCA_964575005.1 uncultured Polaromonas sp.
TCTCGACGAGAGCCACGTCATGATCGGCCAGCTCAACGCCATGTACAACGGCGACAAGGCCCGCAAGACCACGCTGGTCGAATACGGCTTCAGGCTGCCGAGTGCCTTGGACAACCGCCCGCTGAAGTTTGAAGAGTATGAAACCAAGATGCGGCAGACCATCTTCGTCTCAGCCACGCCTGCGGCCTATGAGCAGCAAAACGCCGGCAAGGTGGTCGAACAAGTGGTGCGGCCAACCGGCCTGGTGGACCCCATGGTCGAGGTGCGCCCGGCCACGCATCAGGTGGACGACGTGCTGCAAGAAATCCGCATCCGCGTGGAGAAAAACGAGCGCGTGCTGATCACCACACTGACCAAGCGCATGGCTGAGCAGCTGACCGATTATTTGACCGATAACGGGGTGAAAGTGCGTTACTTGCACAGCGACGTGGACACCGTCGAGCGCGTCGAGATCTTGCGCGACCTGCGGCTGGGCACCTTCGACGTGCTGGTTGGCATCAACTTATTGCGCGAAGGTCTGGACATTCCCGAGGTCAGCCTCGTTGCCATCCTGGACGCCGACAAGGAAGGCTTTTTGCGCGCTGAGCGCAGCCTGATCCAGACCATTGGCCGGGCGGCACGAAACCTCAACGGGCGGGCGATCCTTTATGCCGACCGCATCACGGATTCGATGAAAAAAGCCATGGGCGAGACCGAGCGACGGCGCAACAAGCAGCTGGCCTTCAATGCGGCCAACGGCATCACACCGCGCAGTATCAATAAAAAGATCAAGGACCTGATCGACGGCGTTTACAGCGAGAAGGCTGGGGCAGAGGCGCAGAAGTTTGAAATGCAGCGGGCCATGGTTGAAGACATGAGCGAGAAAGACGTCGCCAAGGAAATCAAGCGGCTCGAAAAGCAAATGATCGAGCACGCCAAGAACCTGGAGTTTGAAAAGGCGGCGCGCTTGCGCGACCAATTGGCGCAGCTCAAGCAGCGCGCATTCGGTGCGCCGGGCACGGACAACGTGCTGGGCCTTGCTCCGGGTTAACCCTTGCTTAAAATTCCCCTGAAAAACTCAAGGCCTTGCAGGCTGAGCCGGAGAGTCGCCTACTAAATTGGTCGACTTTTGTTATACTTGACCAGATTAGTCGAGAACCAAGGCCGGACACATGAGTCCGGTCGCCCAAAACCGGTAAGTCAAGCCAACTTTCAAGGAGCTTGAGATGCGCCTCACGACCAAAGGCCGCTTTGCGGTCACTGCGATGATTGACTTGGCATTGCGCCAGAACAACGGACCTGTCACGCTCGCTGCCATCAGCCAGCGCCAGCAGATTTCGCTGTCATATCTGGAGCAACTTTTTGGCAAGCTCCGGCGCCATGAGCTGGTGGAGTCCACCCGTGGACCTGGCGGCGGCTATACCTTGGGCCGCAAGGCTGCCGAGATCACGGTGGCGGACATCATCGTGTCAGTCGATGAGCCCATCGATGCCACGCATTGCGGCGGCAAGGAAAACTGCATGGGTGAAGCCGGCCGCTGCATGACCCACGAGCTGTGGGCCTCTTTGAACAGCCGCATGGTGGAGTTTTTGGCCTCTGTTTCCCTGCAAAAGCTGGTGGACGACCAACTTGCCAAGGGCGTGGTCATCGAAAGCGTGCCGCAAACCAAGAAGGCTATCTTCAGTGCGCCAGTGGCCAAGCCCATTCGCATTAACGCGCCGAACTCGGTCTTCGCTTTGGGCAACGCCTTTTCCAAACCCTGAACCCGGCCCGGCCGCCTGCGGCGCGGACTGACTTAACAATATCGTTTTTTTTTGAATCAAGAGCAAGCCATGGACACGCCTCACTTTCCCATCTACATGGATTACAGCGCCACCAATCCGTGCGATCCGCGCGTGGTGGACGCCATGATCCCGTGGTTGCGCGAGCATTTCGGCAACCCCGCGTCACGCAGCCATGCCTGGGGATGGGAGGCGGAAGCGGCCGTTGAAAAAGCCCGTGAAAACGTCGCATCCTTGATCGGCGCTGACCCGCGCGAGATCGTCTGGACCAGCGGCGCGACCGAGTCCAACAACCTCGCGCTCAAGGGCGCCGCGCACTTTTACAAGACCAAGGGAAAGCACCTCATTACGGTCAAGACCGAGCACAAAGCTGTGCTGGACACCTGCCGCGAGCTCGAGCGCCAAGGTTTTGAAGTGACTTACCTGGACGTTCAGGCCGACGGCTTGGTCGGCCTTGAGGCGCTCAAGGCTGCGATGCGCCCTGACACCATCATCGTCAGCGTGATGTTCGTGAACAACGAGATTGGCGTGGTCCAGGACATCCCGGCCATTGGCGCCCTGTGCCGCGAGCGTGGCATCATTTTCCACACCGACGCGGCGCAAGCCACGGGCCGTGTGGACATTGACCTGACCACGTTGCCCGTTGATCTGATGAGCCTGACCTCGCACAAGACCTATGGCCCCAAAGGCATTGGCGCCTTGTATGTGCGCCGCAAACCACGCATTCGCCTGGAAGCGCAAATGCACGGCGGTGGTCATGAGCGCGGCATGCGTTCCGGCACCTTGCCCACGCACCAGTGCGTCGGCATGGGCGAGGCGTATCGCATTGCCAAGGCTGAAATGCACGAAGAGAACAAGCGCATTCGCGCCTTGCAAGAGCGCATGCTCAACGGCCTGAAAGACGTGGAAGAGGTCTTTTTGAACGGCCACGCTGAAAAGCGCGTGCCGCACAACCTGAACATGAGTTTTAACTACGTCGAAGGCGAGTCGCTCATCATGGGCATCAAGGGTCTGGCGGTGTCCAGCGGATCGGCTTGCACCTCTGCCAGCCTGGAGCCGAGCTATGTGCTGCGGGCCCTGGGCCGCAGCGACGAATTGGCCCACAGCAGCCTGCGCATGACGATTGGCCGCTGGAGCACGGAAGAAGAAATCGACTACGCCGTGGCCACCATCAAAGAGAACGTTGCCAAGCTGCGCGAGTTGTCGCCGCTTTGGGAAATGTTCAAGGATGGTGTGGACCTGTCCACCATCCAATGGGCAGCGCATTAATTAAAGGAAAAGATCATGGCTTACTCTGAAAAGGTCGTTGACCACTACGAAAACCCCCGCAACGTCGGCTCCTTTGAAAAAGGTGACGACTCCGTGGGTACCGGCATGGTGGGTGCGCCCGCCTGCGGCGATGTGATGAAACTGCAAATCAAGGTCAACCCGGTGACGGGTGTGATCGAAGACGCGCGTTTCAAGACCTACGGCTGCGGCTCGGCTATTGCATCGAGTTCGCTGGTGACGGAGTGGGTCAAGGGCAAGACGCTGGACGAGGCAGCGGGCATCAAGAACAGCCAGATTGCTGAAGAACTGGCGCTGCCACCGGTCAAGATCCATTGCTCCATCCTTGCTGAGGATGCGATCAAGGCCGCTGTGAACGACTACAAGCAAAAGCACACCCACTAATTTCCAGGCGATACCAAGCATGTCCGTTACCTTGACAGATGCAGCAGCGCGCCATGTGACGCGCTTCATGGCCCGCCGCGGCAAGGGCGTCGGTGTTCGGCTGGGCGTCAAGACCACCGGTTGCTCGGGCCTGGCCTACAAGCTGGAATACGCAGACGAGATCGCACCTGAAGACGTGGTCTTTGAAGACAACGGAGTCAAGGTGCTTGTGGACCCGAAAAGCATGGCCTACATCGACGGCACTCAGCTTGATTTCGTGCGCGAAGGTCTGAACGAAGGCTTCAAGTTCATCAACCCGAACGAGCGTGACCGCTGCGGCTGCGGGGAGAGCTTTCGCGTCTAAGTCAGTCTGATCTCTGGTGCCCCGGCTAGCCCGTCAAGAATCCGAGAATGCAGGCTGTTTTGCTGTCGTTTGGATAGCGATTTCCCCATGAATCTTCAATCCACCGACTTCGAACTTTTTCAGTTGCCTGCGCAGTTCGCGCAGCAGCGCGATGTGATTGACGCGCGCTGGAAGGAATTGCAGCGCGAAGCCCACCCCGACAAGTTCGCCGCCCAAGGTGCGGCCGCGCAGCGTTTGGCCATGCAGTGGTCGGTTCGCATCAACGAAGCCTATCAGCGCCTGAAGGATCCGCTCAAGCGCGCCAGCTATTTGTGCGAGTTGAACGGCGCACCGATCGAGGCCCACAACAATACGGCCATGCCGCCTGCATTTTTGATGCAGCAGATGGAGTGGCGAGAAGCTTTGGAAGAAGCTGACGAGCCTGCGGATCTTGAAGCGCTTGCGGATGAAACGGCCTCCGCCATGCGCGCACATCTTGATTTGATCGCGAAGGCTCTGGACCTGGATCGTGACTTTGCAAAAGCCGCCAAAGAGGTCCGCAGCCTGATGTTCATCGAGAAATTCAGCGCTGAAGTTGAAGTCCGCATCGACCAGTTTTCCGAACAATAAGAAGCTCAATTTTCCATGGCACTTCTGCAGATCTCCGAACCCGGCCAAGCGCCTGACCCGCATCAGCGGCGCATTGCGGTGGGCATTGACCTGGGCACTACCCATTCGCTGGTTGCCAGCGTCCGCCATGGCATTGCCGAGTGCCTGCCCGACGCTGAAGGTCGTGTGATTTTGCCCAGTGTGGTGCGCTATGTCAGCGCGGACAAGCGGCAGATTGGCTATGACGCGCTGGCCGCGCAGGTGAGCGATCCGCGCAACACGATTGCTTCGGTCAAGCGCCTGATGGGTCGCGGCCTCAAGGACATTGCAGCGCCTGAGAGCCTGCCGTATGAGCTGCTCGACAAGCCTGGCATGGTGGTGCTGAACACCGCAGCGGGTGAAAAAAGCCCAGTTGAGGTGAGCGCAGAAATTCTGGCCACTCTTCGCTTTCGTGCTGAAGACACATTCGATGACGACGTTTTTGGTGCGGTCATCACCGTGCCAGCTTACTTTGATGAAGCGCAGCGCCAAGCCACCAAAGACGCTGCGCAATTGGCGGGTCTGAACGTTCTGCGCTTGATCAACGAGCCGACGGCTGCTGCCATCGCTTACGGCCTCGACAACCAGAGTGAAGGCGTTTTCGCTGTCTTTGACTTGGGTGGCGGTACCTTCGACATCTCCATCCTGCGCTTGACGCAGGGCGTATTTGAGGTGGTCGCAACGGGCGGAGATTCGGCTTTGGGCGGTGACGACTACGACCGCGCCTTGGCGGACTGGGCGCTGCAGCGCCTGGGTGTGGCCTCGCCCGATCAGCCTTCGGAGCGCGCGGCTGTCCAACGTGCGGCACGCGCCACCAAGGAAGCTTTGACCCTGCAGCCGCAGGCCTTGTTCAAGGTCGAGTTGGGCGGCAAGCTGCTTGAACTGACTGTCCTTAGTTCAGACTTCGACAGCGCAAGTGCCGCGCTCACAAGCCGCACGCTGACTGCCGTGCGTAAAGCCTTGCGCGACGCCAAGCTGGATAAGTCTGAAATCCAAGGCGTGGTCCTGGTGGGTGGCTCAACCCGCATGCCGCAGATTCGCGAGGCCGTGAAGACCTTGTTTGGCCGAGAGCCCTTGACCAATTTGAACCCTGATGAAGTCGTGGCCTTGGGTGCTGCGATTTCGGCCAACCAACTGGCCGGCAACCACCAAGGCGACGAGTTGCTGCTGCTCGACGTGATCCCTCTGTCCTTGGGGATCGAAACCATGGGCGGCTTGGTCGAGCGCATCGTGCCACGTAACCAGACCATTCCCACGGCCATGGCGCAAGACTTCACCACTTACCAGGACGGCCAGACAGCGCTGGCTTTGCACGTGGTGCAAGGTGAACGCGACTTGGTGGCGGACTGCCGCAGTCTGGCGCGTTTCGTCTTGCGCGGCATCCCGCCCATGGCGGCAGGCGCAGCGCGCATTCGCGTCACCTTCACGGTGGACGCTGATGGCCTGCTCAGCGTCAGCGCGAAAGAGCAGGGCAGCGGCGTCGAAGCAAACATTGAAGTCAAGCCGTCCTACGGCCTGTCTGATGATGAAATCGCACGCATGCTGCAAGACAGTTTTTCAACGGCCCAGCAAGACATGCAAGCCCGCGCATTGGCAGAAGCCCGCGTGGACGCGGACCGTATGCTGCTGGCAACCCAGAGCGCCTTGCAAGCCGACAGCGATTTGCTGAGCGCGGATGAGCAAGCCTTGATCGGTCAGCTCATGACGGCCTTGGCCCTCGCGCGCGACCAGGCCGATGCCGCGGGCATCGAAGCGGCTACGCAGGCACTGGCCAAAGGCACAGAAAACTTCGCTGCGCAGCGCATGAACCGCGGCATCCAAAAAGCCCTCGCTGGCAAAAACATCGAAACCGTTTGAGGGCGCCTCGCGCTGACACCCACATGCCCATCATCAAAATCCTGCCCCATCCTGAATACTGTCCCGAGGGCGCTCAGATTTCAGCGCCAGCTGGCACCTCCATCTGCGAGGCCCTGCTGGACAACAAGATCAACATCGAGCACGCCTGCGACATGAGCTGCGCCTGCACGACCTGCCACGTGATCGTGCGGGAAGGGATGCAGTCGCTTAACGAGCCCGACGAAAACGAAGAAGACCTGCTTGACCGGGCCTGGGGCCTGGAGCCGAATTCGCGTCTGAGTTGCCAAGCCTTTTTGGCGCAATCCGACGTGACGGTGGAAATCCCCAAGTACTCCATCAACCACGCCAAAGAGAACCACTAAGGCAGAGCGATAATTTGGCATGCGCCAAATTGTCCTGGACACCGAGACCACAGGTCTTTCCGCCGAAAACGGCGACCGAATCATTGAAATTGGCTGTGTTGAACTGGTGGCGCGCAAGCTCACTGGCAACAACCGGCACTTTTACCTGAACCCAGAGCGCGACAGCCATGAAGACGCGCTCAAGGTTCACGGCATCAGCAACGAGTTTTTGAAGGACAAGCCCAAGTTCAAGGCCATTGCCGACGAACTACTGGCCTACCTGCAAGACGCTGAAGTCATCATCCACAACGCCCCGTTTGACGTCAGCTTCCTGAACAAGGAACTGGCCTTGATTGGCCGGCCGCCGCTCAAAACCTGCGTCGCCAACGTGGTGGACAGCTTGATGATGGCCAAGGAGCTGTTCCCTGGCAAACGCAACTCTCTGGACGCTCTGTGCGATCGCCTAGAAGTTGACAACTCGGGCAGAACGCTGCACGGCGCTTTGCTAGACGCCGAATTGCTGGCCGACGTCTACATCAACCTCACGCGTGGGCAAAACAGCCTGGGCATGGAAATGGATGCCGAAGTCGAGGTGCAGGGCAGTGTGCAAGTGGTTGACCTGGCCGGAATTGAACTGACTCTTGTCTTGGCCAATGATCAAGAAGCCGCTGGGCACGAGAGCCTGTTGGCAGGCCTGGACAAGGCGAGCAAAGGCAAAACAATTTGGCGCGCTTTGACAGCCTGATGGCAGAAGCGCTGCAAATTCATCTTATAATTTGAGGCTGTATTACAGGGCGGTTAGCTCAGGGGTAGAGCACTGCATTCACACTGCAGGGGTCGCAAGTTCGAAACTTGCACCGCCCACCAGATTCAAGCCTCGCAAATCTTTGGTTTGCGAGGCTTTTTCTTGCCTGGTCACAGCTGATGGTCGTGAAGCGCGCGCCTGCGATGCTTATTTATAGACCGCGCGTTGATCGCCAAAACGTCTGACCCTGCGCCGCCAGGCCCGGTAGCTACCTGGCGCCAAATTTTTGCGCATGAGTTCCTTGACTTGATCCGGGCTGAGCCCGTGCACCGTTCGGATCTGCTCAAAGCTGACGTGATCACTCAAAGCCATGTAAATGACTTCGCTCACGGCGGCAGCGTCGAGCGCGCCCGAGCTGCCATTGGTTTGTGTTGGGTGTTCGGCCACGGACGTCCAGCAAGCGCTTATTGCGCCGTCCAGCCGCCGTCCATGTTCCAGGCAACGCCGCGAACGTTGTTGCCGGCAGGGGAGCAAAAGAAGACTGCAAGCTCGCCAAGTTCTTCAGGCGTCGTGAACTGCATGGAAGGCTCTTTTTCGCCGAGCAGCAAGCGCTTGGCTTCTTCGTTGCTCACGCCAAGTGCGATTGCCTTCGCATCGACCTGCTTTTGAACCAAGGGTGTCAGCACCCAGCCCGGGCAGATCGCATTGCATGTCACGCCCGAAGTGGCGTTTTCAAGTGCGGTCACTTTGGTCAGGCCCACCAGGCCGTGCTTGGCAGCGACATAGGCTGACTTTTCTGCGGAGGCCACCAAGCCGTGAACTGAGGCCAAGTTGATGATGCGCCCCCAGTTGGCAGCCTTCATGGCTGGCAGCGCCAGGCGGGTCGCATGAAAGGCGCTGGACAGGTTGATGGCCAGCACGGCGTCCCATTTATCGATCGGGAAGTCCTCGATGCGGGCCACGTGCTGGATACCGGCGTTGTTGACCAGCACATCCACCCGGCCAAAGGACTTGGCAGCGAAGTTCATCATGTCTTCAATCTCGCCGGGCTTGCTCATGTCAGCGCCGTGGTAAACCACTTCTGCGCCCAGCGCCGCCACTTCGGCTTTGGCACCTTCCACATCGCCAAAGCCGTTAAGTACCACGCGAGCACCTTGCCTTGCCAATGCCTTGGCAATTCCCAAGCCAATGCCACTTGTCGAACCGGTGACCAGGGCTGTTTTTCCTTTGAGCATGGTGCTGCTTCCTTCAGATGAATTAGGATGAAAATGCTGCGCTGGGTTTAGCCCGTCGCGTGCAACTTTTTTCATTATCCGGTCAGTCAGCCCGTCGCTATTTTTATGATCCAGCCTACGCTGAACTACGTAACTTGTGCGCCATTGTCAGAATCTGCAGCCGCGCCACACGCCATGGCTTATTGGCAGTGGGGTAGCCCCGCTGCCCGCCACGTCATCGTGTGCGTGCATGGCCTGTCGCGCCAGGGTCGCGACTTTGATGTTCTGGCGCGCGCACTGATCGCCAAGGCGAGTGGCCAAGGCCGCCAGTTGCGTGTCGTCTGCCCGGACGTTGTGGGCCGGGGCCAAAGCGAATGGCTGGCCAATCCGCTGGACTACCAAATCCCGACCTACGCCGGCGACATGCTGGCCCTGCTGGCCCGGCTTCATGCCGAATCATCTATCGCTACGCTGGACTGGGTCGGCACCAGCATGGGTGGCTTGATCGGTTTGGCTGTACTTGGAAGTCCGCAGCTCAAGCTGCCCGTGCCGGCCCGCAAACTGGTGCTCAATGACGTCGGACCGACACTTGAGTGGACGGCTTTGCAGCGCATAGGCACGTACTTGGGGCGAGCAGGTGAGTTCGCATCCATCCAGGCGGCGGCCGAGGCACTGTGGGCCGTGTCGGCCAGCTTCGGGCCGCACACGCCTGCGCAGTGGCTGGCGCTGTGCGAACCCATGCTCAAACCGGTGCAAGGGCTGGACTCTTTAAGCGCGGGAGAGCGCTGGCAACTCCACTATGACCCCGCCATCGCGCTGCCGTTTCGCGGCGCAACCGAAGAAACCACGGCCGCAGGACAGGCTGCACTTTGGGACTTGTATGAACAGATCAAGGCTGACACCTTGCTGCTGCGCGGCGCTTCTTCAGATTTACTGAGCAGGCCAACGGCCGAAGACATGGCTCGGCGTGGTCCTCGGGCGCGTCTGGTCGAGTTTGAAGGCGTAGGGCATGCGCCAACCTTGGTGGCGGCCGATCAAGTGGCGGTAGTCAGCGACTTCTTGTTGGGTGGCGTTTGATTTCTTTTTTTGATAGACCGCATGAAAAGCTCTGAGGGCGTGCCCGCCGAGGGCCGGCAGAACGGATCAGAAGCCGATCTCCTTGGAATGAACGCGACCATTCTCAAGGCGACCGCGCAAGCCGCTGACGACCAGCCGCAGTCGCTGCTGCGCGCGCGCGCCTTTGCCGAGCCTTTGCTGGCTGGCGAATGCCTGGACACGGGCGAGAACATCTTGGCCCACGCGGATGCGGTGGTCGAGATTCTGAAAGCCATTGGCGGCAGCGAAGCCATGCAGGCCGGCATTTACCTGGTGCACTCCTGCGCGCACCTGAACAAGCCGCAAGAAGTCATCACCAAAGCCTTCGGCGCGAACTTCGCGTCCTTGGCGGTGGAGACGACCAAGCTGGTGAATGTGCAAAAGCAGGCGCGTGGTGCCAACAGCGCCGCGCAACTGAATCTGGACACCGCTGCACAGGCAGAGAACGTGCGCAAGATGCTGCTGGCTTTTTCGCGTGACCTGCGCGTGGTCATGCTGCGCCTGGCCTCACGCTTGCAAACGCTGCGTTACTTTGCGCGAACCAAGCAAACGCCTTCAGCTGGTCTGGCGCATGAGTCTTTGCATGTGTTCGCCCCCTTGGCCAACCGGTTGGGGATCTGGCAGCTCAAGTGGGAAATGGAAGACTTGGCGTTCCGATTCCTTGAGCCGGAAACCTACCGCGACGTTGCCCGGCTGTTGGACGAAAAGCGCGTGCAGCGTGAAGGCTTCATGCAAGCGCTGCGCCTGCAAATGGAGCGTGAATTGAACGCCCAAGGTGTTGCCGTTGTGGTGCAGGGGCGACCCAAACACATCTACAGCATTGTTAAAAAGATGCGCGGCAAGTCGCTGGGCTTTGACCAGGTGTTTGATGTGCGGGCGCTGCGGGTCATCGCGGCCGACGTCAAGGCTTGCTATGCCGTGCTGGGCTATGTGCACTCCCGGTTTACCCCCGTGCCGGGTGAATTTGACGACTACATCGCCAAGCCCAAGGCCAACGGCTACCAGTCCTTGCATACCGTGGTGCGCGACGAGGAAGGCCGCGCCATCGAGATCCAGATTCGCACGCAGGCCATGCATGACCATGCGGAGCACGGCGTGGCCGCGCACTGGGCCTACAAAGAAGCCGGTACCAAAGGCTATGCCGGGGTTTCGGCTAGCAGTGAGTACGACGCCAAGATCGCCGTGCTCAGGCAGCTGCTTGCCTGGGGCCAGGACTTGTCGGGTTCGTCTGGCCAAGGCGCACGCACCGCGGGCTCCGACGCATCTTCAGGCTTGTTTGAGGACCGCATTTACGTGCTCACACCTGAGGCCGCAGTGGTCGAGTTGCCCCGCGGCGCGACAGCGGTGGATTTTGCCTACAGCGTGCACACCAGCCTAGGGCACCGCTGCCGCGGCGCAAGGCTGGACGGCAGCATGGTGCCGCTCAACACGCCGCTTCAAAACGGACAAACAGTCGAAGTCATCACCGTCAAAGAAGGCGGGCCGTCGCGTGACTGGCTCAACCCTGAGTTGGGCTTTTTGTCGAGCCCGCGTGCCCGCTCCAAAGTGCGGGCCTGGTTCAATGCGCTGGCCATGGAGCAAACTGTCGCACGCGGCCGGGAATCGGTT
>CAZNQE010000091.1:0-1704 GCA_964575005.1 uncultured Polaromonas sp.
CGCGACTGCCGGCCTTCGTTGGCCATGCGCATCATGGAGCCGATGGCGCCAATGGAAAACGCGCCGTTGGCCACGCCCAATGCAAACACGGTTTCCTTCAGCGGCCAGCCCGGGCCCACGCTGCCGGCCGCCACGAGACCCAGCATGGCCAGGGCCGAGGCCACGCAGCCGCCAATGGTCCAACCGCGCAGCGAGCCGATGTTTTGCAGGCGCAGAGGCCATGCCGAAGGCGCCAGCTGGGATGCCGCAGCCAAGGCCAGCCGAGCCCGGCAACGCGCGCCCAAAGCCCCAGCCAGCGCCACCAAAATCATGCCCAGCAAGACGCCGCCATGCTGCACGCCTGACAACTTGGTGGAGCCGCCCGGCGTGAAGCCGAACACCGTGCCGGCGAAGGGTTCAAGAATCAGGTCTTGCGCGCTGTAGGCGAGCATGGAAACGAACACGAAGATGGTGAAACGGCGCGCTGCCGGCTCTTGCCAGACTTCCATCAGTGCGCGGCGAAAGTCCGGCTTGGCATGCGCCGTGTCAATTGAAGCCAAGGCGCTGTGCGAAGGCACAGGCCCTTCCAGCCCATACAGCGCGATGACCGTGAGCACGAAGGCGCCGAGCGCCACCGCTGTGGCCACCACCAGCAGCCGCTCGGGCGAATAAGGGTCCAGCCAGTGGCCGGCCAGACCCGCCGTGATGGCGAAGCCTGCAATCATCATCATCCACACCAGCGTGGCTGCACCGCCGCGGCGTGCGTCGGGCACGCGCTTGGCCAGCATCACCAGCAATGACGTCCCGCTGGCGCTCACGCCCAGGCCGATCAACATGAAGGCGACTACCGACAGCGCGATGCCCGCGCTGCGGTGGCTGGCCATCCACACCGTGGCCACGGCGGCCAAGACGCCGCCCAGCGCCAGCACTGCCATGCCGCCGATGATCCAGGGCGTGCGCCTGCCGCCCACGTCAGAGCCATGGCCCATGCGCGGGCGAGCGACTTGCACCAGGTAATGCAGCGCCACCAAAAAGCCGGGCAGCAGCGCGGGCAGGGCCAGCTCGACCACCATCACGCGGTTGAGCGTGGACGTGGTCAGCACCACCACCGCGCCCATTGCTGCTTGCACCAGGCCCATGCGCGCGATGCGGCCCCAGCCGAAGTCGGGCAATGGGTTCGGCGTGCTCATGTGCCCAGCCCCAAACTGCTCAAGCCCCGAAGGGCAAACGCGCTGACCATCATCCCGGCCACAAAGAGTGGCACACCAAAGCCGCTGTACCAAAGAGCGCGTCCGGTCGGGTCTTTCAAGAATTGTTTCATCAGCACGGTTTGCAGCAGCAGCAGGGCGGCGACGCCCAGCGCGTGCCAAGGCTGCGACCAAACGACAAGCAGCGCAATGACAAAAAGCTGCGGTACCGCCATGAACCAGCAAGCCACGCGCGCGGCCTTGTTCACACCCAGTTGCACAGGCAACGAACGCACGCCCATGAGGCGGTCACCGGCCACCGCCTTGAAGTCGTTCAGCGTCATGATGCCGTGAGTGGCCGCGCTGTAGAGTGCCGCCAAAACGAGTGACTGCCCGTTGGGCATGCTGCCCCCGGCCATGACGGCAGCGCCCGTGATCCAGGCAATGCCTTCGTAGCTGATGCCGCAGGCGGCATTGCCCCACCAGCCGTTTTCTTTCAGGCGCAAGGGCGGGGCGCTGTAGGCCCAGGCCAGCAGCA
>CAZNQE010000091.1:1804-11166 GCA_964575005.1 uncultured Polaromonas sp.
ACGGTGGCGAGGGAAGGGCGGGAAGGGTGCACGATGGATGGGTTTTACATCGCGCCCCTTAAAGTGTCAATTGAGATTGACACTTAGATCTGTCTATTTTAAAACGTCAGTGTTCGACGTCTTGTGTCGCATCGCCGATGCCGAAGCGGCGCAGCTTGATGTACAGGCTCTGGCGCGAGAGGCCCAGCATTTCAGCGGCCGATGCGCGGTTGTCTCCGGTCAGCTGCAAAGCGGCTTCAATACACAGCTGCTCGATCAAGTCGGTCGTCTCGCGCACGATGTCTTTGAGCGGGAGACGCCCCACCAACTCGGTCATCTGGCTGGCGGAGCGCGGCAACTCTTTCACACCGCGGCCGTCACTGGTCAGGCGCCGGCCCATGTCGCGGATGGTGAAGCCCAGGCAACGCTGCTCGCCGGTGGTCACAGCCACGGCCGAAATCTCGACTTCAGCGCTGGCGCCCAGGTCGCCGCGCATTTGCGTGGCAAAGAGCTTGACCGAGCCATGCTGGCGCAGGTTGGACAGCAGCACGCGGAAATCTACGCCTGTGCGGCCTAGCCATTTGTCCAGCAACTGGCCCTGGGCCTGGTCTTGCGAGGCCAGTTGGCCGAGGTCTAGGAAGGCACGGTTGACAGTGAGCACGCGGCCGTCGAGGTCGGTCACCACAAAGGCGTCCGGTGCGCTTTCCATGACTTGCAGCAGTTGCTGCTGGCCACTGTCGCTGCGGCTCATCGGCAGCCCCTGAGGCTGGGCAAAACGCAGCAAGAAGTGCAGGGTGTTGTCTTGCCGGAATTGCGAAGCCGTCAAGGTCAGTGTCTGGCTGTGGCCCGCCAGATTCAGTTGCAAGGGCTCGGCCTTGCCGGTGGCGCGCAGGCGCTCAAGCAGAGCGCGCAATGCATCAGCGTCAGCTGCTTCCAGGCTGTCTGCCAGGTTCCAGCCCGGGCGCTTGGCTTTGTCCCCGAAGAGTTCGTGGGCGGCTGGGTTGGCTTCTTCGACCTTGTCGATGGCGCCGTTGAGGATAAGCACCGGCTCGGCCGCCATTTGAAACAGCAGGCGGTAGCGTGTCTCGACCTGGCGCAGACGCCAGTAATCGCGCTCAAGAGAAAGCTGCGCCGTGACCAGGCGCTGTTGCAGGGCCACCTGGGCTCGCAAGTCGCGCCCGAAGGCCAGCGTATGGGTGGATGCGCTGGCGGCAGGCTGGCCTTTGCGCCTGACGGGTACCACGGAATAAGACAGCGGCAAGTCAGCGCCGCCGCCCGTGACGGGGTGGTTGACGTGCCGCCAGCGCACGCCATCGCCAGACACAGCCTGCTTGAGCAAGGCCTCAATCTTGGGTTGGCTTTCAACCGTGGCGGTTTGCGCCCAGGTCTTGCCCAGCCATTCGTTGCAGCCTTGGGCGGCCAGGTCTTCGCTGCCGAAGGCGAGGTCGCGAATCACGCCGGCCTCGTCCAGGATCAGCACCACATCCGCCGCAGCGGTGATCAGTTCAGCGGCCGCGTCAGCATCCAGATCGGCCAGGAACTGCCCGGGCATTTCAAAATGCCGGTCAATATAAGCCTGCGTTACCTGCTGCATGTGGGAAGGTCCGTGGGGTATGAGGGAGGAGATGGGGAATCCGGAGGTTAATTTCGCAGGGCACTGCGATTGACAAGTTTGTCGGCCAGTTCGGGGGCTGCGCTGCCATCTGTGATGATGGCATCCGCCGCAATTTGGGCCGCGTATTCAGGATGCAAGGCAAAGACGGCTCCGCCGGCAATTATAGGGAGCCTAGGGTTTTTACTGGCTTTTCTGACCTCGGCGATGGATTCGCCGAGCCGGGCCAGGCTGGCCTCGGCTCCCAAGGAAAAGCCCACCACGTCATACCAGTCCTGGCTCACCAGCATGGCCGGCGAGACCTCATGGGCTCCAAAGTTGGTCGCCACATCCCAGCCAGCGCGGTGAAAAAACTCAGCCACCAGGGACAGGCCAAAGGTGTGCTGCTCGCCCGGGCAGGGCACAAGCAAAATGCGCCGGCCGGGTTCGGGGTCGTTCAGGGCGGCGGGTTCGGCAAAGGCCACGCTGTTGTCACGCAAGACCTGTTGCAGCCGGCCCAGGCCCACGGTGACTTCCGTGAAATCGCAGAGATCGCGCTCCCACAGCGTGCCCAGGTGCCGGGCCACGGGTGCCAACAAATCAAGAAAAAGGGCTTGCAAGGGGATGCCCCGGTTGCGCAGCGCCGTCACGCTGGTGGCCAGGCTTTCATCGTCATCTTGCAGCACGCGGCGAGCGAAATCCAGCACATCGTCGGCGCTCACTTGGGCCAAGGGCACCAGGTCGGCCGCGCACTCATGCGGATACCGATGCGCCAGCATCAAGCGCGGAATGATCTCGTACTCAACGGCCTGGGCCAGCAACAGCGAGCGCAAGCTGTCCCGGTCACTGCCTTCAGCGGCGCTCGGGCTTTCCTGCCAGTCGCCTTGCGAACCGTAGCCATTTGGCTCTTGCTCCGGTTCATATCTAGAAAAAGAGCCCATCGGGACACTCCTGCGCTTGAGCGCGGTATTTTTCTGTCGCGTTGTCGCCGAGCACGATAGCCAGGACAACAGGCTTGTACTTGTGCTTGAGCGCAGGGTCAAAACATTTCAATCTTCATCAGGGAAAGCCCTAGGCGGGTTTTCGCTAGGGTTTTTCAGCGTTCAAAGTGTAAATAAATATATACGTCAATAAAAGTTGACACAAGTCAAATCCACGTCTAAATTGCAGCCAAACCACACATGACCCAGCCCATGCATTCCGGCCCTTCACGCCAAGCCAACCGCAGCCCGCCGCTTCGCCCGCTCTATACAGCGAGCGAGCGAGCCAGGCGAGATGCCACTGTCTGGACGCTGGTGCAAGGCGTGCTGGCGCCAGTGCAGTTCGCCATCTTTCTCATCAGCTTGGGGCTGGTGATTCGCTTTTTGCTGTCAGGTGAAGGCCAAGCCATGGCCACGGCCTCGGTCGTCATCAAGACGCTGGCCTTGTACGCCATCATGCTCACCGGCTGCATCTGGGAAAAAGTGGTTTTTGGCCGCTACCTGTTCGCTCCGGCCTTCTTTTGGGAAGACGTGTTCAGCATGCTGGTGCTGGCCCTGCACACAGCCTATTTGCTGGCGCTGGTCGGCGGTTGGCTCGATGCGCGCGGCTTGATGTTGCTGGCGCTCTCGGCTTATGCGGTTTACCTGATCAACGCGGTCCAGTTCATCTTGAAGCTGCGCGCCGCGCGCCTGGGCGGCTTGCTTGCCGAACAAGCCCTGCCCGCCGACGGAGCCACAGCATGAACGCCGTGATCCCCATTCGAAGCGAAGCCATCGGCTGCAGCGACGCGCCCGTGTTGCGCGAACGCGGCCAGCGCGAGGTGTTTTGCGGCCTGACCGGCATCATCTGGCTGCACCGCAAGATCCAGGACGCTTTCTTCTTGGTCGTCGGCTCACGTACCTGCGCCCACCTCATCCAGTCCGCAGCTGGCGTCATGATTTTTGCCGAGCCGCGTTTTGCCACGGCCATCATTGACGAGCGCGACCTGGCCGGTTTGGCTGACGCGAACGAAGAACTTGACCGCGTGGTCACGCGCCTCTTGGCTCGCCGGCCTGAAATCAAACTGCTGTTTTTGGTTGGCTCCTGCCCGTCTGAAGTCATCAAGCTGGACTTGTCCCGCGCCGCTTCCCGCCTGTCCACGCAGTTCTCGCCTTCGGTGCGCGTGCTCAATTACTCGGGCAGCGGGATTGAGACGACCTTCACGCAAGGCGAAGATGCTTGCCTGGCTTCTCTGGTTCCGGTGTTGCCTGCTGCTGTTCAAACAGATGCCGCCCCCAGCCTGATGGTGGTTGGTGCCCTGGCTGACGTGGTTGAAGACCAATTCGCCCGCCTCTTCAAGCAGCTGGGCATTGGCCCCGTGCATTTCTTTCCGCCGCGCCAAGCCAACGCGCTGCCGCCGATTGGCGCCAACACCCGCTTCTTGCTGGCCCAGCCCTTTTTGGCTGATACCGCCCGCGCCTTGGAAGCCCGCGGCGCCCAGCGCCTGCCTGCACCTTTCCCTCTGGGCGAAGAAGGCACGACCGCCTGGCTGCAGGCAGCTGCCACGGCTTTCGGCATCTCGCCGGAAGTGTTTGCGCAAGTCACTGCCCCCGGCCGCGAGCGTGCCAATGCGGCGCTCGCACGCCAAAAGCAGCAACTCGCCGGCAAGAGCATCTTCTTTTTCCCGGACTCGCAGCTTGAAATTCCGCTGGCGCGCTTTTTGTCGCGTGAGCTCGGCATGAAGCTGTCTGAAGTCGGCACGCCTTATTTGCACCGCCAGCACCTGGCCGAAGAACTCGCGCTGCTGCCGGCAGGCACCGTGCTGTCTGAAGGCCAGCATGTCGAAAACCAGATCGACCGCTGCCGCGCTGCGCAACCCGACATCGTGGTCTGCGGCCTGGGGCTGGCCAATCCGCTGGAGGCCGAGGGTCTGACCACCAAGTGGGCCATTGAGCTGGTCTTCACTCCTATTCAAGGCTATGAGCAGGCAGGCGATCTGGCCCAGCTGTTCAGCCGGCCGCTGGTGCGCCGAATGCGCCTGGCGGCCTGAGCCCCATAGAAATCAAGACGCGGCGATGCAACTCACCCTCTGGACATACGAAGGCCCGCCGCACGTCGGAGCGATGCGCATTGCCACCGCCATGGAAGGCGTGCATTACGTGCTGCACGCGCCGCAAGGCGACACCTACGCGGACTTGTTGTTCACCATGATCGAGCGCTTGCCCAAGCGCCCACCGGTGACCTACACCACCTTCCAGGCGCGAGACTTGGGCAGCGATACGGCTGAACTTTTCAAGAACGCCGCGCGTGAAGCCTACGAGCGCTTCAAGCCGCAGGCCATGATGGTCGGCGCGTCTTGCACGGCTGAACTCATTCAAGACGACCCAGGTGGCCTGTGCAAAGCGCTGGACTTGCCGGTGCCAGTGGTGGCGCTCGAATTGCCTTCGTACCAGCGCAAAGAGAACTGGGGCGCGTCCGAGACTTTCTACCAAATGGTGCGCCACCTGGCTGTGCCGGTCGGCACGCCCGCCTTGACCGAGCGGTCAGTGCGTGCAGCCGGCGTTCGCCCTCGCTGCAACATCCTCGGCCCCACCGCCTTGGGCTTTCGCCACCGCGACGACCTGAAAGAAATCACCGGCCTGCTGCGAAGCATGGGCGTGGACATTAATGTGGTGGCCCCGCTCGGTGCCAGCCCGGCCGACATGGCCCGCTTGCATGAAGCTGACTTCAATGTGCTGCTCTACCCCGAGATTGCCTCTGTCGCTGCGCAGTGGCTCACACGCCAGTTCAAGCAGCCCTGCACAAAGACCGTGCCCATTGGCGTGCATGCCACGCGCGAGTTCATCGCGGAAGTGGCTGCGCTTGCCGGTATCGATTGCAGCGCCATGCTGGCCGAGACGAAATCCCGCGCTGATTGGTATGCCAAGTCGGTCGATTCGACTTACCTCACCAGCAAGCGCGTGTTTGTGTTTGGTGACGCCACGCACGTGGTCGCCGCGGCCCGCGTGGCTACGCAAGAGCTGGGCTTTACCGTGGTGGGCATGGGTACTTACAGCCGTGAGCTGGCCCGCGAAGTGCGCGACGCCGCCAAGCTGTACGGCGTTGAGGCCTTGATTACCGACGACTACCTGGACGTGGAAGAGCGCATTGCCGAGTTGCAGCCTGAACTGGTGCTGGGCTCGCAAATGGAGCGCCACATTGCCAAGCGCCTGGGCGTGCCTTGCGCCGTGATTTCAGCCCCTGTGCATGTGCAAGATTTTCCGGCACGCTATTCGCCGCAAATGGGTTTTGAAGGCGCGAACGTGCTGTTCGACACCTGGGTGCATCCGCTGATGATGGGCCTGGAAGAGCACTTGATTGGCATGTTCCGCGGCGACGCCGAGTTTCATGAAGACGCATCGCCTTCGCACTTGGGTGGCGGCGTCAAGAAGGCGGCTTTGCAAGAGCCTGCACCTCTGATGGCTGCCGCCGAGCCTGCTGTCGCTTCTGCGGTTTCGTCTGCGAACACAGCACCCGCTCAGCCTGCCCAGCCGGTCGAAACCACCTGGGGCATCGACGCGGAAAAAGAGCTGCGCAAGATTCCCTTCTTTGTGCGCGGCAAGGCCAAGCGCAACACCGAGCTGTATGCGCGCGAGCGCGGCGTGCCGCTGATCACTGTGGACACCCTTTACGATGCCAAAGCTCATTTCAGCCGCTGACAGCGGCAGGGCCCAGGCAGCCGCCGCTGGCTTGCGCGTGGTGCTGGTGACCATGGACAGCCACCTGGCCAGCGCTGCCGAACGCGCCAACCGCCGCTTGGCCAAGAGCGTGCCCGGCCTCACCTTCAGCGTGCACGCCGCCGCTGACTGGGACGAAGACCCAGCAGCACTCACGCGTTGCCTGGCCGACATTGCCCAGGGCGACATCGTGATTGCGACCATGCTCTTCATGGAAGACCACTTCACGCCCGTGCTCGAAGCGCTCAAGGCCCGCCGCCCGCATTGCGATGCCATGGTCTGCCTGATGTCCGCCGCCGAAGTCACCAAGCTCACGCGCATGGGCAAGTTCGACATGTCCGGCCCGACCAGCGGCCCGATGGAATTTTTAAAGCGCCTGCGCGGCAAGCCGGCCAATGCCGACATGGCCAGCCAGACCAGCGAAGAAAAAACCACCGCTGGCCACAAGCAGATGAAGATGCTGCGTAAGCTGCCCAAAATCCTGCGCTTCATCCCCGGCACCGCCCAAGACGTGCGCGCCTACTTTGTCACCATGCAGTACTGGCTGGCCGGCTCTGAAGACAACATGGCCAACATGGTCCGCTACCTGGTGGACCGCTACGCCGACGGCGCCCGCAAAGGCATGCGCGGCCTGAAAGTCGATGCGCCGGTGGAATACCCCGAAGTCGGCGTGTACCACCCGCGCATGGCCGAACGCCTGTCGGCCAGCGCAGCTGATTTGCCGCGCGTGGCCACCAGCGGCCAAAACGGCACAGTCGGCCTCTTGCTCATGCGTTCGTATTTGCTGGCCGGCAACTCCGGCCATTACGACGGCGTGATTACCGCCATGGAAGCGCGTGGCCTCAAAGTGATCCCCGCTTTCGCGACGGGCCTGGACAACCGCCCGGCGATTGAAAACTTCTTCATGAAAGACGGCCGGCCTGCGATTGACGCACTGGTCTCGCTCACGGGTTTTTCCTTGATCGGCGGCCCCGCTTACAACGACGCCAAGGCCGCTGAAGACATTTTGGCCACGCTCGACGTGCCTTATCTGGCGGTCACGCCGGTCGAGTTTCAGTCGCTGGACAACTGGGGCGCCTCAGCCCGCGGCTTGCTGCCGGTCGAAGCCACCATGATGGTTGCGATTCCTGAACTCGATGGCGCCACCGGCTCCATGGTTTATGGCGGGCGCAGCGGCGCCGGCCATGTGGCTTGCACGGGTTGCAGCAAAGGCTGCACCTTTGAAAGCGTGGCCGGCGCGCACGACATGCACAGCTGCAGCGAACGCGCTGACGCGCTGTCTGCCCGCGTGAGCCGCCTCATTGCACTGCGCCGCGCCAACAAGGCCCAGCGCAAAGTCGCTGCGGTGTTGTTCAACTTCCCACCCAATGCGGGCAACACCGGCACCGCTGCATTTTTGGGCGTGTTCGAGTCGCTGTTCAACACCTTGGCCGCCATGCAGCGCGAAGGCTACACAGTTGAAATGCCGGCCAACGTGGACGAACTCCGCACCCGGCTGATCAACGGCAACGCCGAGCGCTATGGCGCCCAAGCCAA
This sequence comes from uncultured Polaromonas sp., assembly GCA_964575005.1. Lineage (GTDB taxonomy): Bacteria > Pseudomonadota > Gammaproteobacteria > Burkholderiales > Burkholderiaceae_C > Polaromonas. Next base: position 9,587 of record CAZNQE010000091.1, read on the forward strand.
TGTGCACGCACTCATCTCGTCTGACGAGCATGTGCGCCGCGAAAAGTTCCTCAAAGAAATTGAAGCCACCTGGGGCCCCGCACCTGGCCGTCAGCAAAGCGATGGCAGCCGCATCTTTGTGCTGGGCGAGCGCTTTGGCAATGTGTTTGTTGGCATCCAGCCTGCCTTCGGCCATGAAGGCGACCCCATGCGCCTCTTGTTTGAAAAAGGTTTTGCACCCACGCATGCCTTCTCGGCCTTTTACCGCTGGCTGCGTGAAGACTTTGGCGCCCACGCGGTGCTGCACTTTGGCACGCATGGCGCGCTTGAATTCATGCCTGGCAAGCAAAACGGCCTGACCGCCGAATGCTGGCCCGACCGCCTGATTGGTGACTTGCCGAATTTGTATTTGTACGCATCCAACAACCCGTCAGAAGGCACGCTGGCCAAGCGCCGCTCGGCTGCCACGCTGATCAGCTACCTCACGCCGCCGGTGGCCCAAGCCGGTTTGTACAAGGGTTTGATGGAACTGAAAGATACGCTGGAGCGTTACCGCGGCCTGGACCCCGAAGCTGAGTCCGAGCGCGACGAATTGGCCGTGATGCTGCAAGCCCAGGCCGCTGCGCTTGACTTGTGCGAAGCAGAACCGTTGTGGCCTGCTGGCGAGGCTGCCGCTGCCCGCCTGAACCAGCTCAATGACCAGGTGCTGGAGCTGTCTTACACCCTGATTCCCTACGGCCTGCATGTGGTCGGCCAGGTGCCAACGACGGGCGAGCGCAGCGACATGCTGATGTCTTGCGCCGAAGCTTGGCATGGTGTTGCTTTGACGCGTGAAGTGGTGGATGCACTCGTGTCGGGCGCCGGTGCTGAGGCCGCGTTCAAGCTGACGCAAGCCCAGGGCAACACGGTCACGCTGGCCCAGCTGCAAGCCCTGGCCGACGCCGACGCGGCCATGCAGCAAGACAGCGAAATCGAAGGCATCCTGAAAGCCTTGGACGGCCGCTTCTTGCGCCCCGCACCCGGCGGCGACTTGCTGCGCACGCCCGGCATCTTGCCGACCGGCCGCAACGTCCACGGCTTTGACCCTTTCCGCATTCCGAGCGCCTACGCCGTGAAAGACGGCGCCCGCCAGGCCGAGCGTTTGATCGAGCGCCACATGAGCGAAGGCCATGACTTTCCCGAGTCGATTGCCATGGTGCTGTGGGGCACGGACAACCTGAAAAGCGAAGGCGGCCCGATCGCGCAAGCCCTGGCGCTGATGGGCGCACGCCCCCGCTTTGACGGCTACGGCCGCCTGGCCGGCGCCGAGCTGATGACGCTGGCCGAACTCGGTCGCCCCCGCGTTGACGTGGTGATTTCGCTGTCCGGCATCTTCCGCGACTTGCTGCCCCTGCAAATCAAGCTGCTGGCCGAAGCTGCCTTCATGGCTGCGGGTGCCGACGAGCCGTTGGAGCAGAACTTCATCCGCAAGCACGCGCTGGCTTACATGGCGGCCAACGGTGGCGATTTGGAAACTGCTTCGCTGCGCGTCTTTGGCAATGCCGACGGCGCTTACGGCTCCAACGTCGGCAGCCTGGTGGACAACAGCCGCTGGGAAAACT
>CAZNQE010000092.1:0-11139 GCA_964575005.1 uncultured Polaromonas sp.
GCTTGAGCTTGAGCGCGGCCTGGTTGACGACGAGGCGGGCGCTGATGTCCATGATGCGTTCGACCTCAACCAAGTGGTTGGCCTTGAGCGTGCTGCCAGTGGACACCAAGTCCACGATGGCATCAGCCAGACCGGTCAGAGGCGCCAGTTCCATGCTGCCGTAGAGCTTGATCAAGTCAACGTGAACGCCTTTGGTGGCAAAGAAGTCGCGTGCAATCGCCACATACTTGGTGGCGACCTTCAGGCGCGCCCCTTGGCGCACGGCTGCGGCATAGTCAAAACCGTCGCGCACTGCCACGCTGATGCGGCAAGGTGCGATCTTCAAATCCAGCGGCACGTACAGGCCGTGGCTGCCGGATTCAAGCAGCGTGTCTTTACCCACCACGCCCAGGTCAGCGCCGCCGTACTGCACGTAGGTGGGCACGTCTGTGGCGCGCACCAGCACCACGCGCAAGGCGGGTTGGTTGGTGTCCAGAATCAGTTTGCGTGATTTGTCCGGATCGTCCAGCACCTCAATGCCGGCAGCGCGCAGCAGCGGCAGCGTATCGTCAAAAATCCGGCCCTTTGAAAGCGCAATCGTGATCATGCCGCGCTCCGTGCGGGGGAAACACGCTCGATGTCCGCGCCCAGGCCGCGCAGCTTGGCTTCCATCTGGTCGTAGCCGCGGTCCAGGTGATAAATGCGATCCACCAGGGTTTCGCCTTCGGCCACCAGCCCAGCGATGACGAGGCTGGCCGAGGCGCGCAAGTCAGTGGCCATCACGGTCGCGCCAGAAAGCTTTTCCACGCCTTCCATCACAGCCACCTTGCCGTCGATCTGGATCTTGGCGCCCAGGCGCACCATTTCATTGACATGCATGAAACGGTTTTCAAAGATGGTTTCGGTCACCTTGCTGCTGCCGTGCGCCACAGCATTGAGCGCCATGAACTGCGCCTGCATGTCAGTCGGAAAGCCGGGGTATTCCGTCGTGCGGAAGGACTGGGCTTTGAGGCGACCTTGCGACTGGATGCGAATGAAACCGTCGCCCGGCATCACCTTGGCGCCGGCTTCAATCAACTTTTCAATGACCGCGTCCAAATGATCGTAGCGACCATTCTTCAAAATAACATCGCCCCCCGCAGCGGCCACCGCGCACAAAAAGGTGCCGGCCTCGATGCGGTCAGCCACCACCTGGTGGGTGCAGCCGTGCAGGCGTTCAACGCCCTGAATGCGAATGCGGCGGCTGCCATGGCCTTCAATCTTCGCGCCCATCTTGATGAGCATTTCAGCCAGGTCGCCAATTTCTGGCTCCTGCGCGGCGTTTTCCAGAATGGTCTCGCCTTCAGCCAAGGTCGCGGCCATCATGAAGTTCTCTGTGCCCGTCACGGTCACCATGTCGGTCGTGATGCGCGCGCCTTGCAAACGTGTGCGACCGCCACCCAGGCGAGCCACCATGTAGCCGTGCTCCACCTCGATCTCGGCGCCCATGGACTGCAGGCCTTTGATGTGCTGGTCCACCGGCCGCGAACCGATGGCGCAGCCACCGGGCAGCGACACCGTGGCCCGGCCAAAACGGGCCAACAGCGGCCCAAGCGCCAACACCGAGGCGCGCATGGTCTTGACCAGCTCGTACGGCGCTTCAGGCTTGTCCAGTCCACCGGCGTCGAGCCGCACGGTGCTCGAATCAGCCGTGCCCGCGGCGCCCTGCTCCGCTGTCACGCCCATGTTGCGAATCAGCTTGAGCATGGTTGACACGTCTTGCAGGCGCGGCACATTGGTCAGCGTGACAGGCTCTGCGCTCAGCAGGGCGGCGCAGAGTTCAGGCAAGGCAGCGTTCTTGGCGCCCGAGATGGTCACGGTGCCGGCGAGCGTCTTACCGCCGCGGATGCGAAGTTGGTCCATGCGTATTATTTTCAGTTCTTGGCTTGTGCAGCCCACTCGGCGGGCGTGAAGGTTTTCATCGACAGCGCGTGGACTTCATCGGTCTGCATGCGTCCGCCCAGCGTGGCGTAGACGCGCTGATGCCGCTGAATGAGTCGCTGGCCCTCAAAGGCCGCCGAAACGATGGTGGCGTACCAATGGCGGCCGTCCCCCGAAAGCTCGATGTGTTCGCAAGCCAGGCCCGCACTGATGATGGCCTGAAGTTCGTCGCTGGTCATGATGTGAATGGTGTGTTGCAAAGTAGCCCCGCCTTCTGGCCAGGGCAGGCCTTCAGTGGCGAATTTTGTAGCCGATTTTCAGCAGGTGCACGGCCAAGCCGCTCACGCCCACCAGGGCACTGCCCACGATGGCCAGACTCAACCAGGGCGAGACGTCGCTGACCCCAAAAAAGCCATAACGAAAGCCGTCAATCATGTAGAAAAACGGATTCAGGTGGCTGACCGTTTGCCACACGCTGGGCAGGGAATGGATGGAGTAAAAAACGCCACTCAAGAAAGTCATGGGCATGATGACGAAGTTCTGAAAGACCGCCATCTGGTCGAACTTTTCAGCCCAGAGACCGGCGATCAAGCCCAGTGCGCCAAGCAGTGCCGCGCCCAGAATGGCGAAGACGATGATCCAGATCGGCGCTACGAAGCCAGGCTGACCGAAAGCCACCGTCACCACGAACACGCCCAGGCCCACCGCCAGCCCGCGAATGATGGACGAGCCCACATAGGCTGCGAACCAATGCCAGTGCGACAGCGGTGTGAGCAGCAAGAACACCAGGTTGCCCATGATCTTGCTCTGGATGAGGGAAGACGAGCTGTTGGCAAAGGCGTTTTGCAGCACGCTCATCATCACCAGGCCCGGCACCAAAAACGCGGTGTAGCTGACGCTGCCATAGACCTTGACCTGGTCTTGCAACACGTGGCCGAAGATCAGCATGTAAAGCACGGCCGTGAGAATGGGCGCGCCCACGGTCTGAAAGCCGACCTTCCAAAAGCGCAGGACTTCCTTGTAAAGCAGGGTTTGCCAGCCGGTCATGCCATCACCTCTTGCGCCGCGGGTGTGGCAATCGCCTTGTCGGACATCACTTCCAGAAACACGTCTTCCAGATCGGCCTTGCGGATTTCGACATCCTCGGCCACCAGGCCGGCCTCGCGAACAGCGGCCAGGTAATGCTCGATCTCCACCGCGTTGTGCGCTGGAAACTGCACGATGCGGCCGGTGATGCGCGCTTTTGCAGCCAAAGCAGGCGGCAACTCGCGATCAACCTTGAAACGCAGCACGTTCGACGAAGCGCCTTTGAGCAACTCGGCGGTCGAGGCCAGCGCCACCATCTTGCCTTGCTTGAGCATGGCGATGCGCGTGCACAGGGCCTCGGCTTCTTCGAGGTAGTGCGTGGTCAGCAGCACCGTGCTGCCTTGGCGGTTCAGGCGAGCAACGAAGGCCCAGAGCGTCTGGCGCAACTCCACGTCAACGCCGGCCGTCGGCTCGTCGAGCACGATGACGGGCGGCTTGTGCACCAAGGCTTGGGCGACCAACACACGGCGCTTCATGCCGCCAGAGAGTTGGCGCATGTTCGATTGCGCTTTGTCCGTCAGCCCCAGGCAGGCCAGCAACTCGTCAATCCAGTCGTCGTTGTGGCGAATGCCGAAATAGCCGGACTGGATTCGCAGGGCTTCACGGACAGTAAAGAAAGGGTCGAAGACCAACTCCTGCGGCACCACGCCCAATTGACGACGCGCCTGCGCGTAGTCGGCCAGCACGTCGCAGCCCATGACCTTGACGCGGCCTTGGGTGGCCCGCGAAAGCCCGGCGAGGATGCTGATCAAGGTGGTTTTGCCTGCGCCATTGGGGCCGAGCAAACCGAAAAATTCACCCTGCTGGATATCAAAGCTCACATCATCCAGCGCCTGCACGACTGGGCTGGAAGGACTTCGGGCGTTGGCGTACTGCTTGGAGACGTTTTGGAAGGAAATGGCGGGCATGAGCCCTGCATTTTAGGGGCAGGCTCTCCCTCGGCTTCCAAGGCCTTAATGCAAGACCTCTGGTGACCCTCTTGCCAAGCTCTGACGAACCTTTGACGCCTTAGGCGGCGCTCGCCGCAGGAATCAAGTCGGCGATGCCGTACAAGCCGGCCAACTGGCGCAATCGCGGTGGCAAGCCCTGAACGGTCATGCCCAGGCCGCGGTCCAAGACCATGCGACGGCAGGCCAGGAGCACAGCCAAGGCCGAGGAGTCAAAGTGCGTCAGCAAGCCGGCGTCCACCGTGACCGACTGGCCTGCCCCCACGCCAGCAAGCGCGTGCGGCAAGGCGCGGCGCAGATCGGCCACGCAGGCTTCGGCCTGGTCATGCGTCAGTTGGGCTGGCAGCTTCAGCACGGCTTAGCTGCGGCGCTCGCTGCCGTTTTTATTGCGCAGGGCCAAGGTGGTGATGAGGCCATCGATGCCGCGCGCAGAAATCTCCTGGGCAAACTGGGTTCGATAAGTTTCCACCAGCCAGATGCCCAGAATGTTCAGGTCATAGATCTTCCAGCCCGTGGGTGTTTTCTCCATGCGGTAGTCGAGCTGAACAGGGTCACCACGGCCAGTGACTTCGGTGCGCACCAGAACTTCGGTGTCGCCGGGGGAAGCACGCAAAGGCTTGACGTTGACGCTCTGGTCGCTGACTTGGCTGAGTGCACCCGCATAGGTGCGCACCAGCAAGGTCTTGAACTCGTCTTGCAAGCGCTTTTGCTGCTCGGGTGTGGCCTGGCGCCAGTTGCGACCCACCGCCGCAGCGGTCATGCGCGTGAAGTTCACGTTGGGCATGATCTTGCTGTCGACAAAATTGATGACCTTGCGAACGTCCCCGCTTTGCACGTCCTTGTCAGCCTTGATGCTGTCAAGCACCTCGGTCGAAAGACGGCGGATCATGGCGTCAGGCGCCTCGTCGGCAGCGTGCGCAAGTCCGGGCAAGCCCATCAGCAGGGCTGACGCGCTCAAAAAAGTAAAAATACGGCGTTGAATATTCATGACTTCCAATATGGTGAAAAAGCGGTCTTCAGTCTTGCCGTGGCGGCTTAGACCCCGCGCCCGATGGGGTCAAGTCCGGCGGGGACTGCCCCTCGGGTAGATCAAAACGCTCTTCAACTTCTGCGCGGCCGGGCGGCTTGCCCTCCAGGGCCAGGCCACGGCGGCGCTGTAAAAAAGCGTCGCGCGTGAAGCTGTACTTGTCCAAGGCGGCATCGTCGAGCATATTGCCCACTTGCAGCAGATCAGCGCGCGTGTCGACGATTCGCAAGGCGCGCAGGCTGTTGCGCAGCGGCACCTGGTTCAAGTTACCGACCGGATCGACCTGCCAGTCCACTGGCATGGCCAGCGAGTCGCGCAAGGTGGACGGGCCCAGCAAGGGCAACACCAGGTATGGCCCGGTTGGCACGCCCCAGTAGCCCAGCGTCTGGCCAAAGTCCTCACGGTGCCGTTCAAGGCGCAGTTCGGTGGCCACATCAATGATGCCGCCCAGCCCCATGGTGGTGTTCACACCCACGCGAAACAGCGTCTCAACCGATTCCTTGGGCTTGGCCTGCAACACGTTGTTGACGAGCGACCAGACATCCGACACGTTGCCAAAGAAATTGCCAATGCCTTGGCGCACCAAGGGCGGTGTCAGGCGCTGATAGGCCGTTGCCGTCGGCTTGAGCACAGCCTTGTCCAGGCCTTCATTGAAGTCGCTGACTTCCCGGTTGAAAGATTCCCAGGGGTCGCGGGGGGCTGCGGACGGCGAGATCGCACAGCCGCCGAGCATGGCGCTGCCCAGCAGCAAAGCACAAGCGATACGCTGCCGCATGGGGTGGGGCAAATAAAAACTCATGGCTTGGTCCCATCCGTCGCGGCAGGCGCTGCGGTCGATGCCGGCGCACCCGGTTCAGCGGCCTTGCTGTAAAGAAATTGGCTGATCAAGGTCTCGAGCACCACAGCCGACTGGGTTTGACGGATCACGTCGCCGGCTGCGAGATTTTTTTCTTCTGAGCCAGCTTCAATCCCTACATACTGCTCGCCCAGCAGGCCGCTGGTAAGAATCTTCAGCGAGCTGTCCTTCGGGAAGGCATAGCGCTGATCCATCGCCAGGTTGACGCTGGCCTGGTAAGCGCGGTCATCAAAAACGATGGCTTCGACACGGCCGACCACCACGCCGGCACTCTTGACCGCCGCGCGCGGCTTGAGTCCACCGATGTTGTCAAATTTTGCGACCACAGGGTAGGTGTTGTCGCGCCATTGCACAGTCAACAGATTGGCCGATTTGAGCGCGAGGAACAGCAGGGCCAAGGCGCCCGCCAAAACGAAAAGACCCACCCAGACATCATTTCTGGAACGTTGCATGATTCACTTTCAGGAAGCTCAGCAGGAACCTGCTCAGAATTACAAGCATTTTCTCATGGACGCAGCCACCGCTAATGCTTGAGCTTGTAAATTCGGGCAACTGAACAACGCTGCGGCGGGGCCGCTCAGCCTCAGATGCTGAACATCCAGGCCGTGAGCAGGAAGTCGAGACCTAGCACCAGAAGTGACGCGACCACCACCGTGCGCGTGGTGGCACGAGATACGCCTTCGGGCGTCGGTTGAGATTCAAAGCCTTGGTAAAGGGCCACGAAAGTGACCGTCAATCCAAAGACCAGACTTTTGACGACGCCATTGCCCACGTCGCGCCAGACATCGACCCCGCCTTGCATCTGGCTCCAGAACGATCCCTCGTCCACGCCGATCATGACCACGCCGACCAGCCAGCCCCCGCCAATGCCAACCGCGCTGAAAACCGCCGCCAGCAAAGGCATCGCGATCAAGCCGCCCCACAGACGCGGCGCCAACACGCGCTTGACCGGGTCCACCGCCATCATCTCCATGGCCGACAACTGCTCGCCCGCTTTCATGAGGCCGATCTCGGCCGTCAAGGCCGTGCCTGCGCGGCCGGCAAACAAAAGCGCCGTGACCACAGGCCCGAGTTCGCGCACCAGACTGAGCGCCACCAAAAGGCCCAGCGCCTCGGCCGAGCCGTAACGCTGCAGCGTGTAGTAGCCCTGCAGCGCCAGCACAAAGCCGACGAACAAGCCTGACACGGCAATGATGGCCAGCGAGTAATTGCCCAGAAAAAAGATCTGATCGCGCACCAGGCCGAAGCGGCGCAGCGTCGAAGGCGACAGCCAGAACAGACGGGCCAGCAGCCGCGCCGCTACGCCCACATCGCCGAGCTTGACCCGGCAGGCAAAACCCAACTTCGCGGCAAATTCCAATGGATGCCAGACTGACCTCATGATTGGCCTCCCCTACCGGCTCGTGGCCCGTAGTCTTGGTCGGCCGTTGGCGCTGGGTAATGAAACTGCACCGGGCCTTCGGCCAGTGCATTGACGAACTGATGCACCAGCGGGTCGGTGGAGTGCATCACTTCTTCGGGCGTACCCTCAGCAGCAATGCCGCCGTTGGCCAGGATGATGACCTTGTCAGCGATGCGGAAAGTCTCTTCCAGGTCGTGCGACACCACGATGCTGGTGATGCCCAGGGTGTCATTGAGCTGGCGAATCAGCTGCGCGGCGGTGCCCAGGGAAATCGGGTCCAGTCCAGCGAATGGCTCGTCATACATGATCAATTCAGGGTCCAGCGCGATCGCCCGGGCCAAGGCCACGCGCCGCGCCATGCCGCCAGAAACCTGCGAGGGCATGAGATCTCGCGCACCTCGCAAGCCCACAGCATCCAGCTTCATCAAAACGATATCGCGGATCAAGGCTTCGCTGAGCGAGGTGTGCTCGCGCAGCGGAAATGCCACGTTGTCAAAAACGCTCAAGTCCGTGAACAAAGCGCCGAACTGAAACAGCATGCCCATGCGCCGACGTGCGGCATACAAGGCGTCCTGACTGAAGCGGCCTACGTCATCGCCATCCATCAGCACTTGGCCTTGGGTGGCGCGCTGCTGGCCGCCAATCAAGCGCAAGACAGTGGTCTTGCCGCCACCCGACGCACCCATCAAGGCCGTGACCTTGCCGCGGGGCACGGTCAGGTTGATGTTTTTGAGGATGACGCGCTCCGCCCCCGCTCCCGGGTAGGCAAAGCTGACGTTTTTAAATTCGACGAGGGCGGAGTTTTCAGTCATGCGACTGGCCAGCTTAACTTAGCGTGGCAAGTCGCTAAAACCCATCAGGAATTCGTCCACCGAACGCGCGGCCTGGCGGCCTTCACGAATGGCCCACACCACCAGGCTCTGACCACGGCGAATGTCGCCGGCTGCAAACACCTTGGGCACGTTGGTGGCGTAGCCGCCGATGAAGTCGGTGCTGGCCTTGGCGTTGCCGCGGTTGTCGGCTTCCACACCAAAGGCTTTCAGCACGGTGCTGACAGGCGCCACAAAGCCCATGGCCAGCAACACCAGATCAGCCTTGAGGATTTGCTCGGAGCCCGGCACTTCCTGCATCTTGCCGTCTTTCCATTCGACATGAACGGTCTTCAGGCCCGTGACTTTGCCTTTTTCGCCGATGAATTCTTTGGTCGAAATCGCGAACTCGCGCTTGCAGCCTTCTTCGTGCGACGAGGAAGTGCGCAGCTTGATCGGCCAGTAAGGCCAGGTCATGGGGCGGTTTTCTTCTTTCGGTGGCTCGGGCATCAACTCGAACTGGGTCACGCTGGCAGCGCCGTGGCGGTTGCTGGTGCCCACGCAGTCAGAGCCGGTGTCGCCACCGCCGATGACGATGACGTGCTTGCCTTCGGCGCGCAACTGGTCTTTGACCTTGTCGCCTGCGTTGACCTTGTTTTGCTGCGGCAAAAATTCCATGGCGAAGTGAATGCCAGCCAAGTCGCGGCCAGGCACGGGCAAATCACGCGACTGCTCGGAGCCGCCGGTCAGCAGCACGGCGTCAAATTCTTTGTCGAGTTGCGCGGGGGTGACAGTTTCCTTGGCCCAGTTGGTGACCTTGCTGTCCTTGGGCATCTCGCCGACCAGCACGCCGCAGCGGAAGGTCACGCCTTCAGCCTGCATCTGCTCGACGCGGCGGTCAATGTGGATTTTCTCCATCTTGAAGTCAGGAATGCCGTAACGCAGCAAGCCGCCCACACGGTCGTTCTTCTCGAACAGCGTGACGTCATGACCGACGCGAGCCAGTTGCTGGGCAGCCGCCATGCCGGCAGGGCCGGAGCCCACCACAGCGACTTTTTTGCCTGTCTTGTGCTTGGGCAACTGGGGCGTGACCCAGCCTTCAGACCAGCCGCGATCAATGATGGCGTGCTCGATGGACTTGATGCCCACAGCGTCGTCGTTCACATTCAGCGTGCAAGCCGCTTCGCAAGGTGCGGGGCAGATACGGCCGGTGAACTCGGGGAAGTTGTTGGTGCTGTGCAGCGTCAGCAGCGCGTTCTTCCAGTCGTTCCTGAACACCATGTCGTTGAAGTCCGGAATGATGTTGTTGACCGGGCAGCCGCTGTTGCAAAACGGGGTGCCGCAGTCCATGCAGCGCGCCGCTTGCGTGTTGGCCTGCTTGTCGTCGAGGCCGATGACAAATTCCTTGTAGTGCTTCAGGCGCTCGGGCACGGGCTTGTAGCCCTCCTCGATGCGCTCGTATTCCATGAAGCCGGTGATTTTTCCCATGATGGCGTCCTGTCGATTCTTTGATGTACGTCTTCTAGCGTCTGGGCTGGCTTACTTGGCCAGCGCGGCGGGCTGGTTTGTCGCCACTTGCGCTTTGGTGGTTTCGGTCGCGGCTTGCAACTGGCGGTCCTTGCGTTCGGCCAGAGCGCGCTTGTACTCGTTCGGGAATACTTTCACGAACTTGGTGCGAGCTTCCGTCCAGTTGTCCAGCAACTCGCGGGCGCGCTTGCTGCCCGTCCAGCGGTTGTGGTCTTGCAGGAGGCGCTTGAGCTGCTCTTCGTCAGTCTCGTCGCCGTGCCAGCCGGACTTGTCATGCAGATGCTGGTCGGCCGAGCTCACCACCTTGTCCATGGAAACCATGGAGGTGTTGCAGCGCGAAGCGAACTGGCCGTCTTCGTCATACACATAAGCCACGCCGCCGCTCATGCCGGCCGCAAAGTTACGGCCGGTCTTGCCCAGCACGGCCACGGTGCCGCCCGTCATGTATTCGCAGCCATGGTCGCCCGTGCCCTCAACAACAGCCGTCGCGCCCGACAGACGCACCGCAAAGCGCTCGCCGGCCACGCCGCTGAAGAAGGCCTCGCCGGTGGTCGCGCCGTACAGCACGGTGTTGCCGACGATGGTGTTTTTCACCGCATCACCGCGGAAGTCGATGCTCGGGCGCACCACGATGCGGCCGCCCGACAAGCCCTTGCCGGTGTAGTCGTTGGCGTCGCCAATCAGGTACATGGTGATGCCCTTGGCCAAGAAGGCGCCAAAGGACTGTCCACCCGTGCCTTCGAGCTGAATGCGCAGCGTGTCGTCAGGCAGGCCTTGCGGATAACGGCGGGTCAGCTCGCCCGAGAGCATGGCGCCCACGGTGCGGTTGACGTTGCGCGCCACCTCGATGAACTGCACCTTCTCGCCTTTTTCCAGCGTGGCCTTGGCCTTTTCAATCAGGCGCACGTCCAACGCTTTTTCGAGGCCGTGCTCTTGCTCGGCCACATGCAGGCGCGGCACATCGGCTGGCACATTCGGCTGATAAAACAAGCGACTGAAGTCCAGGCCGCCGGCTTTCCAGTGTTCGATGCCTTTTTGCGTGTCCAACAAGTCCGAGCGGCCAATCAGGTCGTCGAACTTGCGGATGCCAAGTTGCGCCATCAGCTGTCGTGCTTCTTCAGCCACAAAGAAGAAGTAGTTGACGACATGCTCAGGCTTGCCGGTGAACTTCTTGCGCAGCACCGGGTCTTGCGTGGCGACGCCGACCGGGCAGGTGTTGAGGTGGCACTTGCGCATCATGATGCAACCCTCAACCACCAACGGTGCGGTGGCAAAGCCGAACTCGTCAGCGCCCAAGAGCGCGCCAATGACGACGTCGCGGCCGGTCTTCATCTGGCCGTCAGCCTGCACGCGAATGCGGCCGCGCAGGCGGTTCAGCACCAAAGTCTGCTGGGTTTCAGCCAAGCCGATTTCCCAAGGCGAGCCGGCGTGCTTGATGGACGACCACGGGGATGCGCCCGTGCCGCCGTCATGGCCAGCGATCACCACGTGGTCGGACTTGGCCTTGGCCACGCCCGCGGCAATGGTGCCGACGCCGACTTCCGACACCAGCTTGACGCTGATGCTGGCGCGCGGGTTCACGTTTT
>CAZNQE010000093.1:0-11137 GCA_964575005.1 uncultured Polaromonas sp.
GGCAGGCTTGCAAGCCCAGCGCGATTTCGGATTGCATGTCGGCCAACTTCTTCTGGATCAACTGGTTTTGCGCCAGCGGACGGCCAAACTGCTGGCGGTCCATGGTGTATTGGCGGGCGCGGTGCCAGCAGTCTTCGGCTGCGCCCAGGGCGCCCCAGGCAATGCCGTAGCGCGCTTTGTTCAGGCAACCGAACGGGCCTTTGAGGCCGCTAACGTTGGGCAGCAAATTGGCTTCTGGCACAAACACATCGTCCATCACGATCTCGCCGGTGATCGACGCCCGCAAGCTCATCTTGCCTTCGATCTTGGGGGCGCTCAGACCCTTCATGCCTTTTTCCAGGATGAAGCCGCGAATGCTTTCCTGGCCGCCGACCTTGCCGTCCGGATCTTCCATCTTGGCCCAGACCACGAACACGTCAGCGATCGGGCTGTTGGTGATCCACATCTTGGCGCCCTTCATGATGAAGCCGTCCACTCCATCTTGTTTCACCGGCTTGGCGCGGGTCAGCATGCTGGCCGGGTCGGAGCCGTGGTTGGGCTCGGTCAGGCCGAAGCAGCCGACCCATTCGCCAGTGGCCAACTTGGGCAGGTATTTTTGCTTTTGGGCTTCGCTGCCGTAGGCGTTGATCGGGTGCATGACCAGCGAGCTTTGCACGCTGATGGCGCTGCGGTAGCCGCTGTCCACGCGCTCGACTTCGCGGGCGATCAGGCCGTAGGCCACGTAGCTCAGGCCGGCGCAGCCGTAGCCTTCAATGGTGGAGCCGAGGAAGCCCATGGCGCCGGCTTCGTTCATGATTTCGCGGTCAAACTTTTCGTGGCGGGCGGCCATCAGCACCCGGGTTTGCAGCTTTTCCTGGCAAAAGGTGTGGGCCGCCTCGACGATGGCGCGTTCGTCATCGCTGAGTTGATCGATGAGAAAAAACGGGTCTTCCCAGTTGAATTTGGCGCTCATGAAGGGTCTCCTTGGGGCTGCAGTGGGGCTTGGCGCTGGGGCCAGGTTGTTGGCGAAAAGTGTAAGGATTGTTGGGCCTCGATGAATAGTTGTCTAATATCGTTTAGCTATTCAACGATATATTTTTTGTATTCATGGAATTCCGCCACCTTCGCTATTTTCTGGTCCTGGCCGAAGAACTGCACTTTGGCCGGGCCGCGCGGCGCCTGTCGATTTCACAGCCGCCACTTTCCTTGAACATCCAGCAGCTCGAGGCTTCTGTGGGTGCCCAGCTTTTTGAGCGCAGCAGCCGGGCTGTGCAGCTGACTGCCGCGGGCCAGGCCTTTGTGCCAGCGGCGCGGGCGCTGCTGGCCCAAGCTGCCGAGGCAGCTAGCTTGGCCAAGGACGTCGGCAGCGGCGTCGCCGGCAGCCTCACCATCGGCTTTGCGGGCAGCATGCTCTTCAGCGGCCTGCCCGCCATCGTTGAGCGTTTTCAGGCCGACCATCCGCGCTTGCGCTTGCAACTGCGCGAGCTCAGCTCCAGCGAGCAACTTCAGGCCTTGTCGCAAGACCGGCTGGACCTGGGTTTTGTGCACACCACGCGCGTTCCACCCGGGCTTTCGCAAATCAAGGTGGTGAGCCAGCCTTGGCTGGTATGCCTGCCGGCCAGTCACCCACTGGCTTTAACTTTGGAGCACAAGTCAGCGCCGGGGCTGACCATGGCGCAGCTGCGCGGCGAGCCTTTTGCAGTGGTGTCGCGCGCGGTGTCGCCGGACTACCACGAGCACATTCTGGCGCTCTGCGCTGACGCCGGCTTCTACCCTGAATTGCGTCATGAACTGCGGCATTGGCTGAGCGTGGTTTCATTGGTGGCCCAAGGCATGGGCGTGGCCCTGGTGCCTGCCGCGCTGGAAAAGTCAGCCATGGCTGGTGCCGTGTTTGTGCCTCTGTTGAACGCGGGGCTGCCGTACGACACGCATTGCCTGTGGAAGACCAGCCGCAACAGCGCGGCGTTGACGGCCTTTGTGGGGGCGGTTCGCACGAGTTTGCCCGTCCCGCTGTGAACTTGGCTTTCGCGCGGCAAAATCAAATTCGGCCTTTTTAATTCGCCCCTCCATTTTTTGAAAGAACGTCCATGAGCGATCTGCAAACCATCACCCTGGGCGGCGGCTGCTTCTGGTGCACCGAGGCCGTGTTCGTCAAAGTGCGCGGCGTGCTTGATGTGGAGTCCGGCTACTGCAATGGCCAGGTGGAGCGGCCCAGCTACGAGCAGGTGTGCTCAGGCCGCACCGGGCACAACGAAGTGGTGCAGCTGCGCTTCGACGCGGCCGAGATCAGCCTGCGCGAAGTGCTTGAAATCTTTTTCGTCATTCACGACCCCACCACCTTGAACCGCCAAGGCAACGACAGCGGCACGCAGTACCGCAGCGGCATTTATTGGGAGACGCCGGAGCAGGGCGAGTTGGCGCAAAACATGATCCGCGACATGCAGGCCAGTGGCGTTTACACAAGTCCCATCGTGACCGAGGTGCAGCAGCGCCATAACTATTGGCCAGCAGAGGCCTATCACCAAGACTATTTTGAGAACAACCCGAACCAGGGCTATTGCGCTTTTGTGGTGGCGCCCAAGGTTGAGAAATTCAAGCAGACCTTCGCGGCGCTTGTGCGGCCTTGAAGCGCTCGCCGACGCCCTGAGCGTCTTGTCCGGTGCATCAATCGGCCAACGCTAGCTCGGCCGCCGCTAAGATCAGCGCGATGAATTCGCTGGTTTTTTCTTCGCTGCTCCCTGTCATTTTGTTGATCGCTGCCGGCTTTCTGGCCGGTCGCCTGGGCTGGATCCGGGCCTCGTCCATCAAGGATCTCTCCAACCTGATTTTCTTGCTGCTCACGCCGGCTTTGCTGTTCCGCACCATGAGCAAGGTGCATGTGGAGCAGCTTGATTTCAAACCCGTTGCGGCTTATTTCCTGGCGGCCTTTGCCTTGTTCTTCGGCATGCTGCTGGTCAAGGGCTTTGGTCGCCGCGCCATTGTTCTGGCCCTGGCGGCCACCTTTTCCAACACGGTGATGATCGGCATTGCGCTCATCGGCCTGCTTTATGGCCCCGCCGGCCAGGTGACTTTGTTCACTCTGATTTCATTGCACGCGCTGGTGTTGCTGACGCTGGCCACCGTGCTGCTCGAACTGTCGGTGGCGCGTGAAGCCAAGGCTACTGCCAACGCCGCCAATTTGCCGCCGCGGCATGCCGTGCTGACGGTGCTGATGGCCATCAAAAGTGCGGTGCTGCATCCGGTTCCCTTGCCCATCATCGTGGGGCTGCTGTTTGCGCAGACCGGGCTGGAGATTCCCAAAGTGTTGGACCGTCCGCTTGAATTGCTGGCCACGGCCTTCGGGCCTTTGGCGCTGGTACTGGTCGGCGTGACCTTGGCTTTCACGCCAGTCGGTGCGAACTGGCGCCCGGCCCTGGGTTTGTCATTGGCCAAGAATTTTTTGCTTCCAGTTTTGGTTTACGGCCTGTGCCAGCTGCTGGGCGTCAGCGGCCTGCCCATGACCGTGATGGTGGTGGCCGCGTCGTTGCCGATTGGGGCCAATGTGTTTTTGTTCTCGCAGCGCTACGAAGTTGCGCAAGACTTGGTGACCGCCAGCGTTGCGGTTTCAACTGCACTGGCCATGCTCAGCGTGACGCTGGTTCTCCTGCTGCTGGGCTAACGTACGCACCCGCTTGAACATGTCGATCTGCTGAGGGTCGGCGGTTAAACTGCGCGGCTCAAATCGCCACGTCTTGTGGCCTGTCTACTTGGAAACTCTCATGCTGTTTGGCAAGCTGCTGCCGCGCGAAGGCAATTTTTTTGAACTTTTCAATCAACATGCCGAGCGCATCGTGGAAGCCGCGCATGCGTTTTCCAATCTGGTGGCCAATTATTCGGACCCGGTCAAGCGCGAAGCCTTCAATCAAGAGGTAGACAGCGCTGAACGCGCTGCGGACCGTGTGACGCATGAAGTCAACCGCATCTTGCACAAGACCTTCATCACGCCGATTGACCGCGAGCAAATTCATTCGCTGATCAACACCATGGACGATGTGGCCGACCTCATCCAGGACTCGGCTGAGACCATGGCGCTGTATGACGTGCGCCACATGACAGACGAGATCGTTCGCCTGACCGACTTGAGCGTGAAGTGCTGCGAACGCGTGAGAGATGCGGTGGCGCTGATCGACAAGCTCAGCGACGCCAGCGCAGCTGAGGCAGCGCTCAAGATCTGCGAAGAAATCGATCGCCTGGAGTCCGACGCGGACCGCGTGATGCGCTCGGCCATGAGCAAGCTGTTCCGCGAGGAACCCGATGTGCGCGAAGTCATCAAGCTCAAGGCAATTTACGAATTGCTAGAGACGATTACTGACAAGTGCGAAGACGTGGCCAACCTGATCGAGGGCATCGTCCTCGAAAACTCCTAAAGCGGTCCCGCTTCAATGCAAACTGTTCAGACCGCCCTCTGGGTCGTGGCCATGCTGGTGGCTCTGGCCATCATTTTCGACTTCATGAATGGCTTTCATGATGCGGCCAATTCGATTGCCACCGTGGTCAGCACCGGGGTACTCAAGCCGGGTCAGGCCGTCATCTTCGCGGCCTTTTTCAACTTCGTCGCCATCTTCATTTTTCACCTGAGCGTGGCCGCCACGGTCGGCAAGGGCATCGTTCAACCTGGCATCGTGGACACCCACGTCGTGTTCGGCGCGCTACTGGGTGCCATCACCTGGAACGTGGTGACTTGGTACTACGGCATCCCGAGCAGCTCTTCGCATGCGCTGATCGGCGGCATTGTGGGCGCGGTCATGGCCAAGGCCGGTCCGTCGGCGTTGGTGTCCGCCGGTGTGCTCAAAACCGTGGCCTTCATTTTTGTGTCGCCGGTGCTTGGCTTCTTGCTGGGCTCACTCATGATGGTGGCCGTGGCGTGGGTCTGCCGGCGTGCCGCGCCCTCGCGTGTGGACCGCTGGTTCCGCCGCTTGCAATTGGTTTCAGCAGGCGCCTACAGCCTGGGCCACGGCGGCAATGACGCGCAAAAGACGATCGGCATCATCTGGATGCTCTTGATCGCGACAGGCTACACGGCTGCAGGTGACGCATCGCCACCTGGCTGGGTCATCGTTAGCTGCTATGCAGCCATTGGTCTGGGCACCATGTTTGGCGGCTGGCGCATCGTCAAGACCATGGGCCAGAAGATCACCAAGCTCAAGCCTGTAGGCGGCTTTTGTGCGGAGACCGGCGGCGCGATGACACTGTTTTTAGCCACTGCACTGGGCATTCCGGTGTCCACGACGCACACCATCACGGGTGCCATTGTGGGCGTGGGGTCGACGCAGCGGGCAAGCGCAGTGCGCTGGGGTGTGGCTGGCAACATCGTCTGGGCCTGGATCTTCACGATTCCGGCCAGCGCTTCTGTGGCCGCCTTGGCTTATGCCGTGAGCCTCGCGATTTTCTAAAGCGCTTCAACTGGGTCTGAAGGGCTCTCTAGATTTTGCTTACTGCGAAATTTTTCGGGCTTCTTCTACCTGGTATTCAAAGTAGCGCTGAAAGCTGAAAGCCAGGCTGGCCATCAGAGATGCGGTGCCGATTAAAAGTGCCGCGACGACAGCACCTATCGTCAGCCAGCTGGTACGGCCTGGCATCGCGTCGGCACCTGCCTCGGCATTGAAACGTAAATTCCATTTTCCGGTCTCGGTCAAGCCGTAAACGATGGCCGTGAGCGCCGACGCCGCAAGCGTGAAGCCCAGCATCGGAATCAGGACCCAGCTGAGATGGTCGTCTTGACCATAGCTCTGCACGCGCTCCAAGCCGTACAGGCCCAGAGCGGTGGGGATGGGCATCAGCCAGCCCAGGGTGTCGCTCAGGCCGTGCAAATAAAAGCGGTGCAGGCCGAGCGGGCCACCGGCAAAGGCGAGCCATGCGGCAAGGGTCTTGTTTTTCATGCTGCGCACTGTACGGCATCGCCGCCAATGGCTCGGATCAAAAGCTCAGATGGCCCCGGTCGGCGCCGTGCTGTCGCCTTCACCCAGCACCTTTTCCATCAGCACCACATCCAGCCAGTGGTCGAACTTCCAGCCGCAGGACTTGAGTACGCCCACATGTTCAAACCCCGTGGCGCGGTGCACACCCACCGAGCCGTGGTTGCCGGAGTCGCCAATCACGGCGATCAGCTTGCGCACGCCCACCGCCTCGGCGTTGGCAGCCAGGTTTTGCAGTAAGGTGCGGCCCAGGCCTTTGCCCTCAGAGCCGGGGGCCAGGTAGATCGAATCTTCCGCAGAAAAGCGGTAAGCCGGGCGTGGCTTGAACCAGTTGCAGTACGCAAAGCCCAGCACGGTGCCGTTTTCTTCGGCGACCAAATAGGGCAGGCCTTTGGCCAGCACATCGGCGCGACGGGTGGTCATGTCGGCCAAGCTTGGGGGCTCGGTTTCAAAAGTGCCAGTGCCGTGCAACACGTGGTGGCCATAGATGGCGGTGATGGCGGCAAGGTCTTGGTCTTGGCTGGGTCTGATCAGGGGCATGTGTAAAAGCTCTCGGGCTATAATCTGCGGCTTTGCAGCAATTCGCTGGCCGGGTGGCCATGTCGTGTGTCTCAAGCGCTGCAGGAACACTTGTTGGAGCGGCAATTCGTCGCTTCTTCCCCCGAAGGATAAATCATGGTCGTCATTCGACTCTCGCGCGGCGGTTCCAAGCACCGTCCTTTTTTCAACATCGTGGTGGCCGACAAGCGCGTTCGCCGTGATGGTCGCTTCATCGAGCGCATCGGTTTTTACAACCCAATCGCCAAGGGTGGCGAAGAAGGCCTGCGCATTGCCCAGGACCGTCTGACCCACTGGCTCGGCGTCGGCGCACAGCCATCGCCGACCGTTGAGCGTCTGGTCAAGCAAGGCGCCGCCAAGGCCGCCTGAACGTGAACTTAGGCCCAGCACTGCAAGCCACCAGCCTGCCTCCTGATGCGATCGAAGTCGGTCGTATTCTGGATGCCTGGGGTGTCAAGGGTTGGGTCAAGGTCTTGCCGCACAGCGCCGAGCCTGAGGCGCTTTTTGCGGCCAAGGCCTGGTTCCTGCAAGGTCCCGAAGCCCGGTTTCGCCCGGGCTTTTCCGCTTTCTCAGGCACCATGTCCATCACGCTGGAAGAGTGCAAAGCGCATTCGGGCAACGTCGTCGCCAAGATCGCCGGGCTGGACGATCGCTCGGCGGCTGAAGCCTTGCGCGGTGCGCGGATTTTCCTGCCTCGCAGCAGTTTTCCGGGCCCGTCCAAAGACGAGTACTACTGGGTCGATTTGATCGGCCTGGACGTGGTGAACCGCGAAGGCGTTCATCTGGGTACTGTGCGTGACTTGATGAGCACCGGCCCGCATGCCGTTCTTTGCGTGGAGTACACCGCAGAGGTGGACGGCGCAAGCACTCAGGCCGAACGCATGATCCCCTTTGTCGCGGCTTATGTGGACGACGTGGACGTCGCTGGCAAACGCATCACTGTGGACTGGCAAGCCGACTACTGACGTTTTGACAAAGCACCGCGCATGCGCTTTGACGTCATCACTCTTTTCCCTGAAGTTTTCACGCCGTTTCTGAGCAGCGGCGTCAATCGCCGTGCCTACGATTCAGGCCAGGTCCAGGTCAAACTCTGGAACTTGCGTGACTTCGCCGAAGGCAATTACCGCCGTGTGGATGACCGCCCGTTTGGCGGTGGCCCCGGTATGGTGATGATGGCCGAGCCGCTGTTGCGCTGCCTGTCTGCCATCCGTGCCGAGCGCGCTGAAGCTACGCCTTCGCCGGTGGTTCTTTTTTCTCCCATTGGCCAGACCCTGAACCACACGGCTGTGCAAGCGTGGGCCGACTCGGCCGGCGCAGTGCTCGTCTGCGGTCGGTACGAAGGCATTGACCAGCGCTTCATTGATGCGCACGTCGATGTTCAGCTCAGCCTGGGCGACTTTGTGCTGTCCGGCGGTGAAATCCCGGCGCTGGCTTTGCTTGACGCTGTGACGCGCTTGCAACCAGGCGTGCTCAACGACGAAGGCAGTCATCAGCTCGACAGCTTTAACCCTGCGCTGGACGGCTTGCTTGACTGCCCGGCCTACACCCGGCCCGAGGTCTGGAACGAGCTGCCGGTGCCGCCCGTCATGTTGTCGGGCAACCACGCCGCCATTGAGCGTTGGCGTCGTGATCAGCGTCTGGCCCTGACCCAGGCCAGGCGCCCGGAATTGCTGGCCCATGCCAGGCAGGCGGGGGCCTTGAGTCGTCAGGATGAAGCCTTTTTGTCGAAGCTCGCTGAGGCGCTCACAAAGTCGCCTCTGGATGGTTGCCCAGGCGCTTTGCCATAAGCCCCGACATTCTGGCTATAATCAAAGGCTTTTCGGTCCTCTGGCGGCCACTGCAACCAAGGCGTTCCCGGCTTTTGCCGACGCGAACGTCCGATGGAATTGCGGTCTTTAGCGCAGCGCGTGCATGAACGAAAAACCAAAGAGAAACGCAATGAACCTGATCCAGACCCTTGAGCAAGAAGAAATTGCTCGCCTGAACAAGACCATCCCTGCTTACGCACCTGGCGACACCGTCATCGTGAGCGTCAACGTGGTTGAGGGCACCCGCAAGCGTTTGCAGGCCTTTGAAGGTGTTGTGATTGCCAAGCGCAATCGCGGCCTCAATTCAAGCTTCATCGTTCGCAAGATCTCCAACGGCGAAGGCGTCGAGCGCACCTTCCAGCTCTACAGCCCGCTGATCGCCAAGATCGAAGTCAAGCGCCGTGGTGATGTGCGTCGCGCCAAGCTGTACTACCTGCGTAGCCGCAGCGGCAAGTCTGCACGTATCAAGGAAAAGCTGGGCGTCAAAGCCGCGTAATTGCTGCTTGCCCGGACTGCCGTCCTTGATGAAAAGCCGCTTTCGAGCGGCTTTTTTATGGGTGAAACCATGAGCCCGACCCCTCCCAAGCCCAAGCCTACCCCTAGCCTTGATCCACGCCTCGTCCCTGTGCTGGGGATTGATTCCCACTTGGCCGAGGTGCCCGCGGAACGCTTGCTGCCCGACGCACTGCGCCAGCGCTTTCGCCAGCCTCCGGTCTGGACGCCCGAGCACACGGTGGAAAAGAAATTCGGCGACCGCACGCCCGCACTGGCTGCCGTTTTGATTCCGCTGGTGATGCGCAGCGAACTCACGTTGCTTTTAACTGAGCGAGGCATGAACCTATCCACACATTCAGGGCAAATCGCATTTCCCGGCGGCCGGCAGGATGCAACGGATCGCGATGCCGTGCATGCTGCCTTGCGCGAAGCGCATGAAGAAATCGGCTTGTCCCCTGATCAGGTGGAAGTGCTGGGCACGCTACCCACCTACGTCACAGGAACGGCCTTCATCATCACGCCGGTGGTGGCCCTGGTGCAGCCAGACTTCAAGGTGCAAGCCAACCCCCATGAAGTCGCGGATGTGTTCGAGGTCCCGCTGCGCTTTCTCATGCAGCCGGGCAACCACCGAAGGCACAGCCTGGAGTGGGAAGGCGCCAACCGGGAATGGTTGTCCATGCCCTATACCAGCGACGACCCGAGCCTGCCCAAGGAGCGATTCATCTGGGGCGCCACGGCGGGCATGCTGCGCAATCTGTACCGCTTCTTGTCGGCCTGAACCAGGCTTGGTAGCCCTGCAGCCCAAGGCGCTGCAGCCGTCCCGTTATGATTTGGCATGAGTTTTTTTGCTGTCTTGTTTGCCCTTTTGCTTGAGCAGGCGCGCCCGCTTGTTCAAGGCAATGCGGTTCATGCCGCCTTTCGCGCCTGGGCTCGCTGGTCCCGCCGCAATCTTGATGCGGGCCGCCAGATGCATGGCTGGCTGGCCTGGTCTGTCGCGGTGCTGGTGCCGGCTGTGCTGGCCTTCGTGATTCACGTTGTGTTGTGGCGCTTCAACGGCTTGCTGGCATTTGCCTGGAGCGTCCTGGTGCTGTACCTGACGCTTGGATTTCGGCAGTTCAGCCATCACTTCACAGCCATCCGCGATGCGCTGGACGTGGGCGACGAAGACACTGCGCGCGACTTGCTGGCCCAATGGCAGCAGGTGGATGCGAGCGAATTGCCGCGCAGCGAGATCGTGCGCCATGTGATCGAGCATTCTGTTCTGGCTGCGCACCGGCATGTGTTCGGCGTGCTGACCTGGTTTTCAATTCTGGCGGCCTTGGGGCTGGGACCCACAGGCGCCGTGCTGTACCGGCTGTCGGAATTCGTGGCCCGTTACTGGGCTTTCAAATCCCGCGCGGCGGGGGAGGGGGCTAGCCCGGCCTTGCAGCAAGCGGCTTCGCGTGCCTGGGGCCTCATTGATTTCATCCCGGCCCGCCTGACGGCACTCGGCTTCGCCGTCGTCGGCAGCTTCGAAGACGCCATCGACAGCTGGCGCCATTACACCCAGGGCTTTGCCGCGGGCGCGTTTGCAGCTTCGGCGCAGCGCAACAACGGCGTTGTGCTGGCTGCGACCTCGGGCGCGGTGAATGTGAGGTTGGGCGGCAGTGCTTTGAAGGCCGCGACAGCACGCTACACCTCAGAGGCTAGCGGGCTCCTGACAGGTGGGTCCAGCCAGATGGACGAAGTGGACGGGTCGGACACAGGCACGTCGGCCACACCGTCAACGTCGGGGCGCGAGCCTGAGTTGGCCCATTTGCGCAGCGTGGTCGGCCTGGTCTGGCGCTGCGTGGTGCTGTGGATGGTGCTGCTGGCCTTGCTCACGCTGGCGCGCTTGCTGGGCTGAAATGCTGGGCTGATTGCTTGGCTTGGCATCAGCCTCGGCAGATCAGTAACGCGTCTGGGACAGCTCGTCGAAGAGGTCGGCGTAGAGCTTGTAGCGGGCTGCGCTGATGGTCGACTCGGCCAGGCCCTGTTCATTCTTGCGCTGCACCTCAGCAATCACGCCCCAGACAGGTTCATGCAAATGCGTGCAGTTGTAGAACTTGCAGGATTGCGCATGTTTCTTCAGGTCGGGCATCAAACCAGCCAACTGCATGGGCTCGATGTGATGCAGGCCGAATTCCTGGAAACCAGGCGAGTCAATCAAGGCCGATTGCCGCGCGGCATCCATCCAATACAAAGTGGTGCTGGTGGTGGTGTGTTTTCCTGAATTGAGCGCCTGCGAAATCTCGGCTGTCAGCACCCGGGCATCCGGCACCAGGAGGTTGGTTAGGCTGCTTTTGCCGGCGCCAGAAGGGCCAA
>CAZNQE010000094.1:0-10947 GCA_964575005.1 uncultured Polaromonas sp.
AAGCCATTGGCCACGGCCTGGAAGGCGACTTCAACCGCAAGGGCTCCAGCGCCTTTGCTGGCCGCATCGGCGAGCGCGTGGCGGCCAAGGGCGTGACGGTGCTGGACGACGGCACGCTGGCCGACCGGCGCGGCTCACTGAACGTGGACGACGAAGGCAATGTGAGCCAGCGCAATGTGCTGATTGAAGACGGCATCTTGAAGGGCTACATCCAGGACTCGCTCAATGCGCGCCTGATGAAGGTCAAGCCCACCGGCAACGGCCGACGCGAGAGCTACGCCCACATGCCCATGCCGCGCATGACCAACACCTATATGTTGGGCGGTGACAAGTCGCCCGAAGAAATCGTGGCCAGCATGAAAAAGGGCCTGTACGCGACCAACTTCGGCGGCGGGCAGGTGGACATCACCTCGGGCAAGTTTGTGTTCTCGGCCAGCGAAGCCTTCTGGGTCGAGAACGGCAAGATCCAGTACCCGGTCAAAGGCGCGACCATCGTGGGCAACGGCCCGGATGCGCTGACGCGTGTGACCATGATGGGCAACGACATGCAGTTGGACAGCGGCGTGGGCACCTGCGGCAAAGAAGGCCAGAGCGTGCCGGTCGGTGTGGGTCAACCCACCTTGCGTATCGACGGCCTGACCGTGGGCGGCACGGCTTGATGCAGAACTGCACGTCAAATTGGCAAGCCAGGCGCAAGCCTGTGCTACATTGCGACGCATGACTTCCGCAAAGTTTTACTTTACGTATTTTTGGTTCTCAAGCGCCTTTGGCGGTAGAGAGATCTTCGCGTAACCCTCCCAGTTCGCAACAAGACTTCTGAAAACCGCCGGTACCCCGGCGGTTTTTTTTTGCCTTTTGTTTTTTCAAGCCATCCTCAGAAGGAGTTAGCCATGAATGTCCAAGCCCCCCAGACCAGCGACGCCTGGTATCCGCGTTCCGTCGACAAAACCAGCCAGACCGACGACGAACGCATCAAGGACATCACCGTGCTTCCCCCTCCTGAACATTTGATCCGCTTTTTCCCGATCAGCGGCACGCCGGTCGAGTCCTTGATCAAGGACACCCGGCAGAACATTCACAACATCATGGCGGGTAGCGATGACCGCTTGCTGGTGGTGATTGGCCCTTGCTCCATTCACGACCCGGCTGCCGCGCTGGACTACGCCCGCCGCCTGGTTGAGCAGCGCGCCAAGTTCGCCGGCACCCTGGAGATCGTGATGCGCGTGTACTTCGAAAAGCCGCGCACCACCGTAGGCTGGAAAGGCTTGATCAACGACCCGTACCTCGATGAGAGCTTTCGCATTGACGAAGGCCTGCGCATTGCGCGTCAGTTGCTCATCGACATCAACCGCCTGGGCTTGCCGGCCGGCAGTGAGTTTTTGGACGTGATTTCGCCGCAGTACATCGGCGACCTGATTGCCTGGGGCGCCATTGGCGCGCGCACCACCGAAAGCCAGGTGCACCGCGAACTCGCTTCTGGCATCTCTGCGCCCATCGGCTTCAAGAACGGTACGGACGGCAACATCCGCATCGCCACCGACGCGATTCAGGCCGCTGCGCGTGGCCATCACTTCTTGTCAGTGCACAAGAACGGCCAGGTCGCCATCGTGCAGACCAACGGCAACCCCGACTGCCATGTGATTTTGCGAGGCGGAAAAGCGCCCAACTACGACGCCGCCAGCGTGGCCGCTGCGTGCAAGGATTTGGAAGCCGCCAAGCTGCCCGCCACCTTGATGGTGGATTGCAGCCACGCCAACAGCTCCAAGCAGCACGAAAAGCAGCGCGACGTGGCGCGCGACATTGCGGGCCAGGTGGCCGCTGGTTCACGCCAGGTTTTCGGCCTCATGGTCGAAAGCCATTTGCAGCCCGGCGCGCAGAAGTTCACCCCCGGTAAAGACGATGCCAAGGCCCTGACCTATGGCCAAAGCATCACCGACGCCTGCCTGAGCTGGGAGCATTCGCTGGAAGTGTTGGCTAGCCTGTCGCAAGCCGTCGAGGCGCGCCGCAAGCTGGCTTGAAGCTGGCTTAAAGCGGGTCTGAAGCTGGGTTGGCGCTTGATTGGCCTGGCTGTCTAGGCCGCGAGGGCGGCCAGCAGCTTGGCGTGTATGCCGCCAAAGCCGCCATTGCTCATGCACAGCAAATGATCGCCGGGGCGCACGGCCGTCATGACCTGGGCCAGCACTTCGTCGATGTTGCTGGCCACTTGTGCGCGCTCGCCCATAGGCGCCAGCGCGGCTTGAGCGTCCCAGTCCAGCCCGCCCGCATGGCAAAACGCTAGGTCGGCGGCTTCCAGGCTCCAGGGGAGTTGGGCCGTCATGGTGCCTAGCTTCATGGTGTTGCTGCGAGGCTCGAAGATGGCCAGGATGCGGCCGGGCGCCGCACCCGTAGATGCAGCGCGCGCTTTGAGCTGGCGGCGCAGGCCATCGACCGTGGTGTGGATGGCGGTGGGGTGGTGCGCGAAGTCGTCGTAGACGGTGATGTCGCCGCCCTCGCGCTGGATCACACCGCGCACTTCCATGCGGCGTTTGACGTTTTCAAAGCTGGAAAGCGCAGCTGCGGCTGTGGCTGGGCTTACGCCGACGTGTGCGGCGGCGGCAATCGCTGCAAGCGCGTTGTTTTGGTTGTGCACGCCGCCGACGTTCCAGCGGACTTCGGCCACGTCTTTTCCGGCTAGGCGGACCGTGAAGGCTTCTGGCTCACCATGCGCTGTGAAGCCGCTGGCCTCGGCGCCTGGGCCGAAGCCGACTTGTTCGCTCCAGCAGCCTTGGGTCACCACGCGCTTGAGGCTGTCTTCGGTCGCATTGAGGACGACGCGGCCCGAGGCGGGCACCGTGCGCAGCAGGTGGTGGAACTGGCGCTCGATGGCGGCTAAGTCAGGGAAGATGTCGGCATGGTCGAACTCGAGGTTGTTGAGAACGGCGGTGCGGGGCCGGTAGTGGACGAATTTGCTGCGCTTGTCAAAAAAGGCGGTGTCGTATTCGTCGGCTTCGATGACGAAAACCGGACGCTGGACGGCGTTGGGTTGGCGGGGCGGCTGCGCGTTTTGCGAAGGTAAAGGAGGAGGCTGCGAAGCAGCCGGGGGACACGTAGCAAAGCGCGCAGCCGCCCCGCCAACCCTGGCTGATACGCCAAAGTTCAGAGGGACGCCTCCTATCAAAAAGCCTGGTTCCAGCCCGGCCTTTTCCAGAATCCAGGTGAGCATGGCGGTGGTGGTGGTTTTGCCGTGCGTGCCTGCGACGGCCAGCACATGCCGGCCTTGCAGCACATGCTCAGCCAGCCATTGCGGGCCGCTGGTGTAGGGCAGGCCGCGTTCCAAAATGGCTTCCATCAGCGGGTAGCGGGGGCTGCCATCGGGCAGTCGGGCGCGAGAAACGACGTTGCCGACCACGAACATGTCGGGTGCAAAGCCGGGGGCGTCCAATATGTCAGCGGCGTAGCCTTCTGTCAGGGCTATGCCCAAGGCGCGCAACTGGTCGCTCATGGGTGGGTACACGCCGGTGTCGCAACCGGTGACTTGATGGCCGGCTTCGCGTGCCAAAGCGGCCAGGCCGCCCATAAAAGTGCCGCAAATGCCGAGGATGTGAATATGCATGCGGTATTTTAGAAGCGGGCTCTGCCGCAAGCTATGCGCTTGGCCTGTGCATCCGCCTTGGCTTTGACCCTCTCGCTTAATGGCGTGCGCTGCAAATGCAAAAATAAGGCCCATGACTTCGCACTCACCGTCCAGCCTTCAGGACCATTTCGCACACGGACCTGCCAGTGTTCAGAGCGAAATTGCCGCATCGGCGGCCGCCATGGTGGTCGAAGAAGGCCTGGAATATGGCCCGGCCAAGCGCCGCGCCGTCAAACAGCTGGGCTTGCCAGCGCGCACGGCGTTGCCGAGCAATGACGAGGTCGAAGACGCGGTGCGGGAGTACATCAGCATCTTTTGTGCGGACACCCAGCCTGCCGAACTTGCCGCGCTGCGCGACTTGGCGCTGGTCTGGATGGAGCGCATGGCCGAATTTCGGCCGCACTTGGGCGGCTCGGTCTGGCGTGGCACGGCCACGCGCTTGTCTGATATCTATATCCAGCTGTTTTGCGACGACCCCAAGTCTGCGGAGTTGGCGCTCATTGAGCACAACGTGGACTACGAGCCGCGCACTGTCACTGGCTTTACGGGCGACAGTGTGGACGCCTTGAGCATCCGCAGCCTGTGCAAGCCCTTGCAGGAAACCGTGGGCGTGCATCTCATGATTTATGACCACGACGATTTGCGCGGCGCACTCAAGCCTGACGCCAAGGAGCGCACGCCGCGCGGTAACGCGGCGGCGCTCAAGGCCCTGCAAACGGCCAGTGAACAAGAGGCCAAGCCATGAGCCAGCCAGCCAAGCTCCAAGCAGGCCCGAAGCGTCGAACGGCTTTGATCTACGGTGGCGCCGCCCTGGCTGCCGGATTGGCGGGCGTCGGTGCCGCCTGGTGGCGATCGGAAGAAAGCCCGGCGACGGGGCCAAGAGCGGCTGCTGGCACGCCTGCTGCTGCCTTTTGGGCGCTGACGCTTGAAAGTCCGGATGGCGTGCCAATGGCAATGCAGGGCTTTTCTGGCAAGCCATTGCTGCTTAATTTTTGGGCAACCTGGTGTCCGCCTTGCGTGGAAGAGTTGCCGCTGCTGAGTCAATTCCAGGAAGCTCAGCGCAGCCGGGGCTGGCAGGTTTTGGGCTTGGCTGTTGACCAGCCGAGCGCCGTGCGCACTTGGCTGGCCCGCTCACCGCTGACCTTCCCGGTTGCCATGGCGGGTTTGGGTGGAACCGACTTGAGCAAGCAATTGGGAAATTCGACGGGCGGCCTGCCTTTTTCCGTGGTTCTGGGCGCTGATGGGGCTGTGTTGCATCGCAAGGCGGGCCAGCTCACGCCTGAAGATCTCGCTGCCTGGGCTCAGTTGGCCTGACGCCTTTGGCGCCAGATCGGCACTGGACTGCTGCGATCAAAAATCAAAAACTCAGCGGTAAATTACGTTAAAGTTCAGCCTTCGCAGCGCTTGGTCGCTGGGGTTCGCCTGCATTGACGCCTGAAGCTAGGCGTCAAAATGATGGCTCCACGGCAAACTGAGCGACTCAAGCCCTCGTGGCGATTTGGCAGAAGATTACAATTCGCTGCACTTAGCTAGCTTTCGCAGATGATTGCCAGAACTAAAGCGAACTCGCAGCTTTGTAAGGCTGCTGACACTGCTGCGCCAAGCCAGAAGATTCGGGCCTAGAGCCCCGTCCCATTTCCCCGTTCCGGAGTACCCCATGGATTTACGCAAACTCAAAACCTTGATTGACCTCGTTTCGGAGTCCAACGTGTCCGAACTCGAGATCACCGAAGCCGAGGGCAAAGTGAGGATCGTCAAGTCCGCCGGAGCAGCGCCTGTCGTGATGCAAGCGCCTGTGGCGGTCGCCGCTCCCGCGGCTGCGCTGCCCGCTGCTGCGACCGCCGTTGCACCCGCGGCGCCGGCTGAGCCGGTCGGTCATGCCGTCAAGTCGCCCATGGTCGGCACCTTTTACCGTTCGGCCAGCCCTGGCGCCAAGGCGTTCGTGGAAATCGGCAGCGTGGTCAAGGAAGGCGAGACGATCTGCATCATCGAAGCCATGAAGATCCTCAACGAAATCGAGGCCGACAAGTCCGGCACAGTCACTGCCATCTTGTGCCAGAACGGTCAGGCCGTCGAGTACGGGCAAGCACTCTTCACCATCGAGTGACGCCCGCGCCATGTTCAAAAAGATCCTGATCGCCAATCGGGGCGAAATCGCCCTGCGCATCCAGCGTGCCTGCCGAGAACTCGGTGTCAAGGCCGTGATGGTTTATTCAGAAGCCGACCGCGAAGCCAAGTACATCAAGCTGGCGGACGAGTCAGTCTGCATTGGCCCGGCACCGTCGGCCCAGAGCTACCTCAACATGCCGGCCATCATTTCGGCTGCCGAAGTGACGGACGCCGAGGCGATTCACCCCGGCTACGGCTTTTTGAGCGAAAACGCCGACTTTGCAGAGCGCGTTGAAAAAAGCGGCTTCAAGTTCATTGGCCCTACGCCCGAGTCCATCCGCATCATGGGTGACAAGGTGTCGGCCAAGCAGGCCATGATCCGCGCGGGCGTGCCTTGCGTGCCCGGCTCTGAAGGCGCGCTGCCTGACGACACGGCTGTGATCAAGCGCACGGCCAAGTCCGTCGGCTATCCGGTCATCATCAAGGCCGCTGGCGGCGGTGGCGGGCGCGGCATGCGGGTGGTGCACACCGAAGCTGCGTTGATCCATGCCGTGCAGACGACCAAAGCCGAAGCGGGTGCCGCCTTTGGCAACCCGGCGGTGTACATGGAAAAGTTCCTGCAGAACCCGCGCCACGTCGAGATCCAGATTCTGGCCGACCAGCACAAGAACGCGGTCTGGCTGGGCGAGCGCGACTGCTCCATGCAGCGCCGCCACCAAAAAGTGATCGAAGAGGCGCCAGCGCCGGGCATCCCACGCAAGCTGATCGAGAAAATCGGCGAGCGTTGCGTCGCAGCCGTCAAGAAGATTGGCTACCGCGGCGCCGGCACCTTTGAGTTCTTGTATGAAGACGGCGAGTTCTATTTCATTGAGATGAACACCCGCGTGCAGGTCGAGCATCCGGTCACCGAATGGGTCACCGGCATTGACATCGTCAAGACGCAAATCATGGTGGCGGCCGGCGAGAAGCTGCCCTTCACACAGCGCCAGGTTGAGATCAAGGGCCACGCCATCGAGTGCCGCATCAACGCCGAAGATCCGTACAAGTTCACGCCTTCGCCTGGGCGCATCACGACCTGGCACACGCCGGGCGGCCCCGGCGTGCGGGTGGACTCGCACATTTATGCCAACTACTTTGTGCCGCCCAACTACGACTCCATGATCGGCAAGATCATCGTGCACGGCGACACGCGCGAGCAGGCTCTGGCGCGCATGCGCACAGCCCTGGCCGAAACCGTGGTCGAAGGCATCAACACCAACATCCCGCTGCACCGCGAGTTGATGGTGGACGCCAAGTTCATGGACGGCGGCACCAACATCCACTACCTGGAAGAGTGGTTGTCAAAGCGCCAGCGCTGATGTCTGCGCAACTTCATGAGTTGGTCTTGCTTGCGCCCGTCGACAAGGTCGAGGCGCTGAGCGACGCCCTGGAGGCGCTGGATTCCTTGAGCGTGTCGGTGGAAGATGCCGACGCCCAGACGCCTGCCGAGCAGGCGCTTTTTGGCGAGCCTGGCATGCCACCGCCCAAGGCGGGCTGGGAGCGCTCGCGCATCGTGGCGCTGTTTCCGGATGCGACCAGTGCCCAAGAGGCAGCCGGCTTGCTTGAGTTGCAAGACTTCTTTGAAGGCTGCGAGCGCGTTGCCATCAGCCCCGTGGCTGAACAAGACTGGGTGCGTTTGACGCAGTCGCAGTTCGCGCCGGTCGAGATCACACCGAGTTTTTGGATCGTGCCCACCTGGCATGAGCCGCCTGCCCAGGCGAGGGAAGTGATTCGCCTTGACCCAGGCCTGGCTTTTGGTACCGGCACGCACCCGACCACGCGCATGTGCTTGCGCTGGATTGCTGGCGGTCAAGCAGGGCAAGGGTCAGGCCGCGTGCTCGACTACGGTTGCGGCTCGGGGATTCTGGCCATTGGCGCCGCCAAGTTCGGTGCGCAGCACATTGATGCGGTCGATATCGACGAAGCCGCCGTGCAGTCCACGCTGGCCAATGCCGAGGCCAACCATGTGAAGTTGCAAGCCGGCTTGCCGGACAAGGCAACGGGCCACTACCAAACCGTGCTCGCCAACATTTTGGCTACACCGCTCAAGGTCTTGGCACCGTTGTTGTGCGCCCATGTCGAGCCCGGCGGTCACTTGGTCTTGGCTGGCATCCTGGAGCGTCAGGCCGACGAGCTTAAAGCAGCTTATGCGCCTTACTGCGCGCTGGATGTTGCCGATAGCGAAGACGGTTGGATCCTGATGACCGCCAGGCTTTGAGCCAGCCCTACAATTCCCGCCGATGAGCCTCATTACCTGCTGCCCCGCCTGCCAGACAATGTTCAAGGTCTCCGGCGAAGACCTGCGGGTTTCCGACGGCTGGGTACGCTGTGGCAATTGCGACGGCGTCTTCGACGCATCGGCGCATCTGGTCATGCCGCCAGTGCAAGAAGAAAGCGTCGCGCCAGCAGAGCCTGATGCTGCAGCGCAAGTGCTCGTGACTCCTCAGCCCCAAGCCAACGCGAGCTCCGCCGATCGCCCCTCACTGTTTCGCGCGGCCGCGTCGGACGAAAGCCAGAAGCTCGAGCCTGAGTTTGTCGATGAGGCTGAACTTGTCGCTGAGTCTGAGTCTGTGGCCGAGATGCCGGCGATGGGCCGTGTAGAGCCTGGCCCTGTCGCTTTGCGGCGGGAAGACCGGTCTGCCCGCCCCTCGTTTGCCGATGAGCCCGTCAGTTTTTCGACCCACTCAGGAACGAGGCGCTCACCTTGGCGCGTCGTCTTTGGCTTGCTTGCCTTGACGCTGCTGCTAGGGGCCTTGGTTGCAGGGGCGAGGCATGAGCGCCAAACGCTGGTTCAGCATGTGCCAGCCTTGCTGCCCGTGTTCGACGGCCTTTGCGCGCTCAGCGCTTGTGAGGTGCAAGCGCCGAGCCTGCCGGCTGCCATCGTGATCGAAGGTGCGACGATAGAAGAGGTGGCATCGCCTGAATTCAAAGTCCAGTTGCTGCTGAAAAACGCCGGGTCTGTAGCCGTCAGCTTGCCGTCCTTGAACGTCACGCTCACGGGGCTGCAGGGTGAAGTTCTGGCCAACCACGTTGCAACGCCCGCTCAATTCGCGCCTGGCGCTGCCCGCTTGAACCCTGGCGCACCCATGAGCCTGGCCTTTACGTTTCAGGCAAAGCTGCCACCAGCGCCACCAGCGGCTTCAGCGCCTTCCGTGGAAGCGCTTTCAGCCGCCCCGCCTGACGTGCCTGCAGCGGCTACAGCGGCCACAGCGCCCGCCGTCAGCGGCTACCGCGTGACCGCTTTTTACCCTTGACCCTTTTGCAGCCGCCGGCTGCAAACCGAACCTGAGACCTTTCATGCCCGCTTTGATCTGTGGCTCCCTCGCCTTTGACACCATCATGACCTTCGAGGGTCGCTTTGCCGAGCAGATCATGCCCGAGCAGCTGCATATCTTGAACGTATCTTTCTTGGTGCCGGGCCTGCGGCGCGAGTTCGGTGGTTGCGCTGGCAACATCGCATACGCCCTGAGCCAGCTGGGCGGCGAGCCACTGCCCATGGCCACGGTAGGCAACGACGGCCAGGACTACCTGGCGCATCTGCGCAGCAAGGGCATCAACACTGAGTTCATTCATGAACTGGCCGACGGTTACACCGCGCAGGCCATGATCATGACCGACCGCGACAACAACCAGATCACCGCCTTTCATCCGGGCGCCATGATGCAGGCGCATCAACGCCAAGTTCAGGCGCGCGGCGACATCCAGCTGGGCATCATTTCGCCTGACGGCCGCGACGCCATGCTCGAGCACGCCGCTCAGTTCAAAGCGGCTGGCATTCCTTTCGTGTTCGATCCCGGACAGGGCCTGCCGATGTTCAGCGGCGATGAGCTGAGCAACTTCATCGACCTGGCCACCTGGGTCACAGTCAACGACTACGAAGGCCGCATGCTCACCGAACGTACGGGCTTGTCATTCGCTGAAATTTCAATGCGCGTGCAAGGCCTGGTGGTCACCCTGGGCGCGCATGGCTGCGAGGTATGGGCGGACGGTGAGATGACGCTGGTGCCGCCCGTCAAGGCCGAAAAATTGGTGGACCCCACCGGTTGCGGTGATGCCTTCCGCGGCGCCTTGCTGTTCGGTCTGGAACAAGGCTGGTCGCTGGCGCGCTGCTGCGAGTTGGGCAATCGCGTGGGTGCGCACAAGATCGCCACGCCGGGCTGCCAGAACTACACACTGGACCATTTGCGCCCGTTTTAAGGCCTGGCGTCCGGCGGCATTGAGCTTGCCGGCTTGGGTTGGCGCGGGTCCGGCAACTCAGGGCTTTGCAAGCAGAGCGTCCCAATCGGCCCGCGTTGCAGAGGCGGCGGTCACGCGTATTTGCTTGTGCCTGGCAGTGCTCCCGCGTACCAGCGTCAGGTCGCGCTGGGCCAGGCCGAGTTGTTTAGCCAGCCATTTGATCAGCGCGTCATTCGCCTGACCGTCCACTGGCGCAGCTTTAAGCCGGACTTTCAAAGCTCGCTGGCCCGGCTCGCCGTGCAGTCCATCCAGACGGGTTTGCGGGGCATTGGGCATCACGTGCAGGTCGATCAGTACGTCCCCCGTCTTGGGCTCGCGCCTGAGAAATTCAGCGGTCAACTCAGCAGTGGCGGGCGTCGACTGCGGCCTGGTAAGTGGTGTGCGGGTCATGCATAAAAAAAGCCCGGCACCTTGCGATGACGGGCTTTAGCAGAGTTACCTTACTGCTTAGGGCTTGCTGGCAGTTGGAAACGGCCAGGCAGCTTGCGGGTTCAGAGTCGTCTGAGCCGCAGGGCCGGCCGGGGCAGCGGGTGCCTTGGCAGCAGGCTTTTTCGCGGCTTTTTTGGCAGCGGGCTTTTTCGCAGCTTTCTTGGCAGCAGGCTTTTTAGCAGCTACTTTTTTAGCAGCAGCTTTTTTAGCAGGAGCTTTTTTAGCAGCAGCTTTTTTGGCTGGTGCTTTTTTAACTGCTGCTTTTTTAGCTGGGGCCTTTTTGGCTGCTACTTTTTTCGCTGGCGCTTTTTTAACTGCAGCTTTTTTGGCTGGAGCTTTTTTCGCTACTACTTTTTTAGCCGCTACTTTTTTCGCTGGCGCTTTTTTAGCTGCTGCTTTTTTGGCTGGAGCTTTTTTCGCTGCTACTTTTTTCGCTGGGGCTTTTTTGGCCGGTGCTTTTTTAGCTGCCGGGGCTTTTTTTGGTGCAGCTTTTTTAGCCGCAGGTTTTTTCGCAGTTGCCA
>CAZNQE010000095.1:0-10944 GCA_964575005.1 uncultured Polaromonas sp.
GCAGCTTCATCCACCAGCTCTTCAAGGCCGGCACCAGCGGCTGGATCTCATGGGCTTCACGCACCACGGTGTACCAGAGCAAAAAGCCGACCGCCGCGCTCACCACCAGCATGACGAAAGCGCCCAATGCGCGGGTTTTGTACTGGTCTTCAAAGTAGAGGTAAAAAGCCGCCGTCATCCAGCAAAACAGCACGAACACCTCGTACAGGTTGCTGACGGGAATGTGCCCCACATCCGGGCCGATCAGGTAACCCTCGTACCAGCGCAGCATGGTGCCAATCAGCGCCATGGTGATGGCGACCCAGACGATGCGCGAGCCCAGCAACTCAAACGCGGCGCTGCGCCCCGTCTCGGAGCGCGAAGCAAACATGCCGACCCAGTAAAAGATGGTGCCCATGAAAAACAGCACGCTCATCCACAAAATCGCCGATTGGCTGGACAGGAAATACTTGAGCCAGAACACCTGCTCGGCACGCATTAAATCGCCTTGGTACAGCGCGATGCCCGCCACCGACGCAACACCCACCGCCAGCATCAGGGCGCGCAGAGGCCGCCAGAACCAAGCCATCGAAATGGCCGCGGGAATGGTGCCCAGCAAGATCGCTTTTTCATAAATGTCCATGTGCGCCTGGTAGCGCATAAAGGCAAACAAGCCGCCGACCGTGAGCAGCACGGCGAAAGCCCAGTCCATGAGATTGCGGCGCGCAAAGTAGCCTTCGCTGAGCATCAGCTCGGACGAGCCGTCGCGGCTGAGAGTGCTTGTGTTCATGATTTCACCTGAATGAGTCGGGATTTCAGCATGTCAAATTCCTTGTCCACGTCCATGGTCTTGCGGTTGGACGACAGCGCCATGGTCGCGCGTGCGCTCTGCGCGTTTGCACCGGGCGCCAGCCAGACCCAGACCCGGCGCTCGCGCACATAGAGCATGGCAAAAATGCCCAGAATCAAAAACGCGCAGCCCAGGTACACGATATTGCGACCGGGCGCACGTGCCACCTGAAACACGCTGGCTTGCACCTGCGTGAAGTCCTTGAGTTCAAAGGCCATGGGCGCCGGGTAAAACTGCGCGTCGCTCAGGCTGAGTACGGCTTGGGACATGAAGTTCTGGCTGGCTTCATCGCGCGCCAAAGGCTTGAGCTTCGCGTCTTCCCGCGCAATGCCCACCAGTTCAAACAGCACGCCGTTGAGAATACGCACCAGCACCTCACTGGCACGCTCGCGCTCCGCCTCGGGCACGTTGAACTCCATGAAGTCAGAGATGGCCTGCAGGCCCGTGGCTGGCTTGTCGTTGGCTGGCTTCGGGCCGGGCCTGACAGGCGCCGGCACGCGCTCAGCGCCTGCAAAAAGTCCCAACGCGCGCGTGGCCGAGGCGCTGAGTTGCTCTGCCAGTTCTGGCCGGTCGGGCGCGATGGCTTGACGCACATAGCGGCGCACGGCTTCGGCGCGTTTGGCTTCGTCGCTCAGGGCAGCGCGCACGGCCAAGAAGGTGGCCATGCTGCCTTCCGTATCCGCCGGAATGCGCAGGTACTGGAATGTGTCCGCCGGGGTGTCACGCACGCCCAAAAGAAAGACCGCCGTGCTGGCCGGGTCGTCGTCCATGCGCACGGGCAACATGTAGTTTTGGTATTCACGCGCCTGGCCAGACGCGTCACGCAACTTGTAGCTCACGCTCGGGCCGACGTTGCGCAATTCTTTTTTGGTGGTCGTCTTGTTGGCAGCGCCCAGTTGGTTGTCAATGCCGTCAAGGGTGCGGCGAAGGTCAACCTTGCGCACGTCCGTCTCCTGCCCCAAGCTCGGGCCGGACTTGCCAAAGTTCTCGACGTTGATGACGCGCAAGCCGGTGAACTCCAGGCTCATTTGTTCCGCACCACTGGCCAGCTGGGTCGCCCCGCCAATGTTGCCCTGCACCTCAAAGCTCTTGGTGGCGGCACTCATGGGCACCGCGCGCAAAGTCACGGCGGAGCCGCCGTCGTCAAAACCGGACTGAAAAATCTCGATACCGCGATGCCGCGCAGGGTGGTTCACTTCCACGCGCTGGGCGATCTGCTCGCCGGTTTCCTTGTCGTGAATAATGATGTCGCTGGCAAACAGCTTGGGCATGCCGGTCGAGTAGTACTCGACGATGAATTTCTTGAGCTCGATGGAAAAAGGCAACTCTTGCAAGAGCACGCCGCCGGGCTGGTTCAGCAGCGCCGTGCTGGAGCGCGTGCCTTCGGCCACCATCAAATTGCCACGAAAGGTCGGGTTGTTCGAAGCCAGGCGGTGCTGGGGCGCCACGTCGGCAATCAAACCCGCTCCAGAGAACACGGACTTGTTGTTGAACCACATCTGCGCGCGCACGATGAGGTCGCCGTCGAGCAAGCCGCCAATACAGACCAGCACGATGGCGCTGTGCGCGGCGATGTAGCCCAGCTTGTTGGCCGCGCCGTTTTTGGCTGCCACCATCCAGCCGCCGTCGCGTTGCTGCAGTTTGACCTTCCAGCCACCTTGCACCAGCATCTGGCCGATGCGGCGGGCAGCGGTTTCAGGCGCTTCGCCCAGCGTGTTTTCAGCGCGGTGTCCAAAGGCTTTGAGGCTTTGCTCGCGGATATTTTCTTTGTACTGGCGCAGGTCGGCAAAAATCTTCGGCGTGTTGCAGCTGATGCACAAGCTGGTGCTGATGACCAGGAAAGCCAGGATCAGTAAAAACCACCAGGCGCTGTAGACCGTGCTCAGACTCACCAAGCCAAACACCTGCGCCCAAAAGGGGCCGAACTGGTTGACGTAATTGACCAGCGGCTCTTGCTGCTTGAGCACTGTGCCGATCACCGAGGCGATGCAGATGACCGTCAGCAGCGAGATGGAAAAGCGCATGGACGACAACAACTCCACCAGGCTGCGCCAGGTGCGGGAGCCGGTTTGGAGTTCAATGCCTTGCGTCGAGACGGTCATGCTTGCCCAAGTGAAGCCGTCAGACGCCAGAAAAAACGCCGAGGCAAAAGAGAGAAACAGCTGATCGTAGGAAAAACGAAGAGCCCATGAAAAAAGCGGGCCTTTTTGGCAAGGCCCGCCTGTCAGAGTGCTGGTTTGTAAGCGCTTGTTTCAGGCCAGGTTCCGCGCGAGACGCGAAAACTTGCCCGACCAGGATCAGCGCAAGCCGGCGATGTAGTCAGCCAAGGCGCGGATCTCGCGGTCGTTGAGCTTGGCGGCGACCTGCGTCATTTGCACATTGTTGTGGCGCACGCCATCGCGGAAACCGGTCAGCTGGGCTGCGGTGTACTCAGCATGCTGGCCGCCCAAACGTGGGTATTGCGAAGGGATGCCAGCGCCCGATGGGCTGTGGCAACCGGCGCAAGCAGCGATCTGGCGATCAGCAATTCCGCCGCGGTAGATGCGCTCGCCCAGCGAGACCAAGTCTTTGTCCTTGGCAAAACCAGGCTTGGCCTTTTGGCCGGCAGCCCAGTAAGCGATGTTGCGCATGTCGGCGTCGCTCAGCGTGGCAGCCATGCCTTGCATAACGGCGTTCTTGCGAACGCCCGACTTGAACTCCTGCAATTGCTTGACGAGGTATTCAGGATGTTGCTGCGACAGCTTGGGGTTCACGGGCGAACCGGAGTTACCGTCTGCGCCGTGGCAGGCTGCGCAAGCCGCCGAAAATTTCGCTTCGCCGCTGACCAAATCTGGTTTGGCTACAGCCGGCGCCGGCGTAGCGGCCTGGGCCGTGGAGGTCAAGACAAGGGGCGCAGCCAACAGGGCGGCCAGGAAATAAGTAGCGAACAGCTTCATATCGAGTGCTTTGAGTAGGAGCGGACCAAAAACCAACAACCACCGATTTTACAATGGCTTGAGGTCGAACCCCAGCATGGCGAGCCCCAAGCCCCGGCCAAGGGCAGCTTCGCCGACAATCAGGCCAATGACTACCGCCGCCCCGAACTCCCCCCCAGCGGTCCCGCCTGTTGATCTGGACAAGATCGCCATGGGCTGGATGCACACCGCCCGCTTCCTCACGACCGCGCCCGAACTGCACCATTTACCGCCGCTGGACGTGCCGGAAATCGCTTTTGTGGGTCGCTCGAATGCGGGCAAATCGACCTGCATCAACACGCTCACCCAGCAGCACCGGCTGGCATTCGCCTCCAAAACGCCCGGGCGCACGCAGAGCATTAATTTATTTTCACTGGGCAAACAGGGCCTGACTGACGCCGTGCTGGCCGACTTGCCCGGCTACGGCTACGCCGCCGTGCCCAAGGCAGCCAAGTACCGCTGGCAGCAGGTCATGGCCAATTATTTGCAGACACGCCGTAATTTGACCGGCATCGTTCTGCTGTGCGACCCGCGCCTGGGCCTGACAGAGCTGGACGAAATTTTGCTGGACGTGGTGCGACCTCGGGTCGTCGAGGGCTTGAAGTTCCTGGTGCTGCTGACCAAATCAGACAAGCTCAACAAGACCGAGGCCGCCAAGGTGCTGTCCATCGTCAAGCTGCAAGCCGGCGGTGGCGACGTGAAGCTGTTCTCTGCCCTCAAGCGCAAAGGCGTGGACGAGGTGGCACGCCACCTGTGGGACTGGGCGCATCCCGAAGGCCTGGTGGATCTGCGCAGCGGAAACCTCACGCCAACATGATCCAGCACAGCCAGGTCCATTTGCCGCACGGCATCAGCCTGGCTTGTCGCAGCGCCGGGACGCCCGGGCGGCCGGTGCTGCTGTTTTTGCACGGTTTTCCTGAAGCCGCCTTTGTCTGGGACGAAATGCTTGAGCACTTTGCGCGGCCTGCCAACGGTGGCTACCACTGCATCGCGCCCAACTTGCGCGGCTACGCCGGCTCCAGCGCGCCGACTGAAGTGGCGGCTTACCGCGCCAAGCATTTGGTGCAAGACCTCGCAGCCCTGATACAGGCGACTTGCGGCACCGGCGGGCAACTTGCTGCGCTGGTGGCGCATGACTGGGGCGGCGCGGTGGCCTGGAACCTGGCGGCCACGCAGCCGCAGTTGCTCAAAAAGCTGGCCATCATCAACTCCCCGCACCCCGGCACTTTTTTGCGGGCGTTGCAACACTCGCCAGCCCAGCAAGAGGCCAGCGCGTACATGAACTTTTTAATCCGGCCCGAAGCCGAGGCTTTGCTGGCTGAAGACGACTACCGGCGCCTGTGGGAGCTTTTCAGTCGCATGGGGGCTGTAGATGGCCCGCATGCCTGGCTCACAGAAGATGTCAAGGCCAAGTACCGAGCCGCTTGGGCAGCAGGCCTGACTGGCCCGCTAAATTACTACCGCGCCTCGCCTTTGCGGCCACCCCGGCCGGGGCCACCGCATGAGGACCCGGCTGCGGCCGCTGTTACTTTGCCGCCCGAGATGCTGCGGGTTGCATTGCCGACCTTGGTGCTGTGGGCCACTGGTGACACCGCTTTATTGCCTGAACTGCTGGATGGCTTGCAAGACTTTGTGCCGCAGCTTCAGCTCGAACGCATTGACGGCGCCACGCATTGGGTGGTGCATGAGCAGCCGGCGTTGGTTGCGGCGCGGCTGCAGGCATTCCTGAATCAATAAACCTTGGGCTGGCCAGGCGGGCGTGTCTTAAACCGCTTGTGAACCCAGTAATACTGGGCAGGCATGGTGCGTATGAAGCGCTCCAGATGCTGGTTCACCAGGGCGGTATCGGCTTCCAGATCACCACTCGGAAAATCCGGCCAGGCCGGCATCACTTCAACGTCATAGCCCGTGGCCGTCAGGCGCGGCACCACAGAAATGACCTTGGCCCGCCCGAGGCGTGCGAACC
The DNA here is from genome assembly GCA_964575005.1 of uncultured Polaromonas sp. GTDB lineage: Bacteria > Pseudomonadota > Gammaproteobacteria > Burkholderiales > Burkholderiaceae_C > Polaromonas. Next base: position 5,750 of record CAZNQE010000095.1, read on the forward strand.
TCGGAATGGAGGGCACGGTGGCGGTGGAGACGCCAAAAAACGGCACAAAGATCGAGTTGTTCGCACCCAGATCCATGTCGGGCAAAAGATACAGAACTTCGCCACCCCGCAGAGCCGAGACGTTGTCCTTCACGCCGGCCGTGCGCATGAACAGGCGTACGCGACCAAAGCGCAGGCGGCCAGCCCGAATCCAGTCGTCAAGCAGACGGTTGGACTGACGCGCATAGATGGATGTGAAGTCCCGGTCGATGTGCATGTTGATAGCGGTGGCGCCAGCGTCCAGACCAAAGAAATGCGGACTGAACACGATGGTGGGCGCCCGCCCTTCAAACTCATTCAATGCGCCATGCAGATGCAAACGCTCGCGCAACAAGGCTGGATCGCCATGCCAGAGCCAGCTTCGGTCCAGCCAGGTCTGGGCAAAGTACACAAAGGTCTGGCGCGCCAGCGTCGTGCGCTCGGCGGCGCTCAGCTCTGGAAAGCACAAGGCCAGGTTGGTCTGCACGATATGCCGGCGCGGTGGCACCAGCGCATACAGGGCCCATCCCAGCGCCGCGCCCAGACCACGCACCACCGGCAGGGGCCAGGGCGCCATGAGCCGCATGAGGCCTATGCCCATGCGCGTACCAAGCCGGCCTGGCCAGGCTTTTAACTTTTTCAACACGCTCATTCGGCCCGCCCCGCTGCTGGCGTCGCAGCACCGCGCGGCTGCTTGTAACGTGAATAACCCCACAGGTACTGGCCGGGTTGGCTAAGTACCAAGGCTTCGATCGACTGGTTGATAAGTGCCACGGTCTGCGCCAGATCTGGCGGGGGTGTGCTGTCCAGACCTTGCAATGGCGGCAGTATTTCCATGGAATAGCCGCGGCCCTTGGGCAGACGCAGCGTGCGCACAGGCAGCAAGGCCGCGCCGTTTTGCAGGGCCAGCCGGGCCGCCAGCGTCATGGTGTACGCCGGCTTGCCAAAAAACGGCGCCCACACACCCAAGCCTTGGGGCGGCACCTGGTCGGTCAGCAAGGCCACCGCACCATTGGCTTTCAAAGCCTTGTGCATTTGCCTGATGCCGCTCAAGGAGGCCGGTACGGCGGCCATGCCGGGGCGGCTGCGGCTGGCCTGCATCAGGCGCGCCAGCCAGGCTTGTCGCGCGGGTCGGTACATGGCCGTGACAGGGCCGTACAACTCGGCCAGCGCCTGCGGCGCCAACTCAAAACTCCCGGCATGCGGTGCAAAGAAAATCACGCCGCGGCCACGGGCAAAGGCCGCTTCTGCATGACTCTGACCCGACACCTTCACGCTGGGCAGGCAAGACTCATGCGGCGCACGCATCCAGAGCTTGGGCAACTCGGCCACGAAGCGCCCGGCTTCTGCAATGGCCGGACGCGCCACGTCAAAGGTCAGGCCAGCTTGCGCCACGTTGGCCCTGAAGTTGGTGCGGTAAGTCGGGCTCAGCGCCCAGACCAGCCAGCCCAACGCAGCGCCCAGCGCATGCAATACGCGAAGCGGCCAGAGCGAAAAAAATCTGAAGAGCAGGAACATCAATCCGTGGTGAGTAGGCTTGTAGGCCCCTTAACCTGACAAGGGCAAGATCAAGGCAGTTTGCCTATAATTCGCCCGTCGCCGAGTTAAAGAACTACTTGCAGGGCGACGTTAAACAACTCTGCTAAAGCGTTCGCCGAGGCACCCCAAGCCGGCAACGCGCCGACTAACCCGATGGAGTGTACGCAATGGCGAATGATTTTCTTTTCACATCCGAGTCCGTATCCGAAGGGCACCCTGACAAGGTTGCCGACCAGATCTCTGACGCGATCCTTGACGCGATCTTCAAGCAGGACCCCAAGTCCCGCGTGGCCGCTGAGACCCTGTGCAACACCGGCTTGGTGGTGCTGGCTGGCGAGATCACGACGAATGCGCACGTGGATTACATCCAGGTCGCACGCGACACCATCAAGCGCATTGGCTATGACAACACCGAATACGGCATTGACTACAAAGGCTGCGCGGTGCTGGTGGCTTATGACAAGCAGTCCAACGACATCGCCCAGGGCGTGGACCATGCGTCTGACGACCACCTGAACACCGGCGCTGGCGACCAGGGCCTGATGTTTGGCTACGCCTGCAATGAGACGACCGAGCTGATGCCCGCGCCGATCTACTACGCGCACCGCTTGGTAGAGCGTCAGGCGCAACTGCGCAAAGACGGGCGCCTGCCTTTTTTGCGGCCTGACGCCAAGAGCCAGGTGACCATGCGTTACGTCGACGGCAAGCCGCACAGCATCGACACCGTGGTGCTCTCAAGCCAGCACAGCCCTGAAATGAGCGACGGCGCCAAGATGAAGCCCGCCTTCATCGAGGCGGTGATTGAAGAAATCATCAAGCCCGTGCTGCCCGCTGAGTGGCTCAAAGACACGAAGTACCTGGTCAACCCGACCGGCCGTTTCGTCATCGGCGGACCCCAGGGCGATTGCGGCCTGACCGGCCGCAAGATCATCGTGGACACCTACGGTGGCGCCTGCCCCCACGGCGGCGGTGCTTTCTCCGGCAAAGACCCCACCAAGGTAGATCGCTCAGCCGCTTATGCCGCGCGCTACGTGGCCAAGAACATCGTGGCTGCCGGCCTGGCCCGTCAGTGCCAGATTCAGGTGGCGTACGCGATTGGCGTGGCTCGCCCCATGAACGTGACGGTCTACACCGAAGGCACGGGCGTGATTCCGGACGAGAAGATCGCCGAATTGGTGAACGCGCACTTTGACCTGCGGCCCAAAGGCATCATCCAGATGCTGGATTTGCTGCGCCCCATCTATGAAAAGACGGCGGCTTACGGTCACTTTGGCCGCGACGAGCCTGAGTTTTCTTGGGAGCGTACGGACAAGGCGGCGCTGCTGCGCCAAGCAGCGGGCCTGAAAGGCTAATCCTTAAAGGCTTTTAAAAAGCTCTTGAAGGCATCAAGGCCTAGGTGCCCAGTCAGACCTTGCGGGTGTAAGGGCTGGGCGCTACGTATTTGCCGTCCTGACCACCGGGCTGCACCTCGGATTCGTCCTTGGCTTGCGGCTCGGGCAAAGTCTTGTTGCTGCCTTCCGCCCCGAATACTTCGCCGGCATTGTTCTTGGCGGGTGAAGTTTGGGACGGCACCACTTTGTCGGGCTTCTGTCCCATTTCAGTCCAACTTCGGCTCAGGTGGTGAAGTTCATGCCGGGTTTGGCTTCCGGGCCCTTGCCCTGAGGCGGCTTGCGTTGGCCGGCGTCCCTCACGGTGAAAGGCCACAAAGGGCGCGCCCCGGCTGATGCCTCGGGCCGACGCGAGTTCATGCCGCCAAGGAAGGGACCAGCCCGCTGAACGACACGGGTTCCGAGTTCAATCATGTCTGGCTCCTGGCATTTGAAATTCAAAAGAGGGCAAAAGCCCCAAGATGAAGTTCATTGGAGCCCCGACGCCTGAGCCAGGCTGTCAGCCGTTTCTGATATTGATGTCAGACGCGGCCCGGCTGCGCGACGGCGCTTCGGCATTTGGAAGGTGCTTTCGGCATTTGAACTGCGCCAAAAAAAACGGCCCGACCTGCAAAGCAGACCGGGCCGTTTATTGAATCAAAGCCAGGCTGCAACCCGAAGGCTGCGCCGAGACTCAATTCAATTACTTCTTCTTGGCAGTTTTAACAGCCGACTCGACCGTGCTCTGCATCTGAGCCACTGCAGACTTCAGGCTGTTGCTGACAGCGGAAAACGCTTCAGGCATCGGGTGGGCTTTTTCGATGGCTTCCACGCTGGTGTGGAACTGAGCCACGCCCAGGGCGGTGACTTCTTTCAAGTTCTTGGTGGCTGTGGCGATGTTCTGCTCAGCCAAGGCCTTCATGGCTTCAAACGCAGCCTGGGGTTCTTTGACGGTCTTGAACGACTCGAAAGCAGCCGCCATGGACGCTTGGGCGCCTTGGGCTTGCTTCTGGGCCAGTTCGCCCCAGGCTTCGAGGTTGGCCATCAGGGGCTTGAGCGCCTCCTGGGAAGCGGCGGGGTTGAACTTGGCCGCGTTCTCTTTCATGGTCTTGGTGATGGCGTCGAAGGAGGTGTTGTTGAACATGGTGTGTACCTTTTGAAAAATTGTTGCAGTGCAGCAATCTTAAGCTCGAACTTACCAGGCCAACCGCTTTGGCGCGCCTTTAGGCATGCTTACCTAACTGAGCAGGCCGGCTTGCCGCGAGCAGCCCTCGCGACTAGCACTACGCGCCTTAACGCACCCATATCGCACCTTCAATCCGCCTTCAGCTCGCCACTGGCAATGAGCTTTTGCACGTCGTCAGCGCCACCGAGCAGTGCCCCATCGGCAAACACCATGGGAAAGGTCGGCCAGCCGGTCCACATCTTCAAGGCGTTGCGCTTGCGCCATTGGCTGAAATAGTTGCCGTAGCTCAGGGTGTGGTGCGCAATGCCCGCAGTGCTCAGGTGCTTTTGCGCTTTTCCCACCATGGGGTTCTGGCCCATGCCGACCACCACGACGCGGTGCGCCGCAATCGCAGCTTGCACTTCTTCAACGACGGCGCGGTGGTGCGCGGCCACAACGGGGCGAATGGCAGGGTGGAGTTGGGATTCATCCAGGAGGTGGCGTGGCATCAGGTGCTTTCAGTCAAGAGTAAAGGGAAGATAGTGAGGCCATTCTCACTGCGCTGGTTTGGCAGGCTTCTGAGCCCTGGCGGAGTCACCGCCGAGTCACAGCCTACTCAGTGGCTGCCGCGCGCCGCAGCTCGTCCTGGTGTCATTCACTCTCCCCCGCACGCCAGCCTCTTGAAAGCCTGAAAAACGGCCTTATCATTAGCACTCGAAGGTCGTGAGTGCTAACAGCACGCCTGTCGGGCACCTCACACCCCAAGTTACGAGCACCAACGGACTGAAGTCTGCGGGTGCTTTTTGATGGTTCAACAACAAACTCTTTCAGGAGATCTCATGAAACTTCGCCCATTGCACGACCGCGTGATTGTCAAACGCGTCGAAAACGAAACCAAAACAGCTTCCGGCATCGTCATCCCTGACAGCGCTGCTGAAAAGCCTGATCAAGGCGAAGTCCTGGCCGTCGGCCCTGGCAAGAAGAACGACAAGGGCGAAATCAGCGCCATGGCCGTCAAAGTGGGCGACCGCGTCCTGTTCGGCAAGTACAGCGGCCAGACCGTCAAGGTCGACGGCGACGAGCTGCTGGTCATGAAGGAAGACGAC
>CAZNQE010000096.1:0-10899 GCA_964575005.1 uncultured Polaromonas sp.
CGCTGCTTCATGCCGCCTGAAAGTGCCGAAGGTTTTTTGTCGATGGCGGCTGTCAAGCCGACCAGCGCCACGTACTTCTCCACATGCGCGTTGACTTGCGCATCTTTCCAGTCCAGCCACTTGGAGCGCACCGCAAAGCCGATGTTGCCGCGCACCGTGAGCCAGGGCATGAGCGCATGGCCTTGAAAGACCACGCCGCGCTCCAGGCTAGGGCCTGAAACTTCGCGGCCGTCCATGAAGACGTTGCCGCTGCTGGCGGTTTCGAGTCCGGCCAGCACGTTCAAGATGGTGGTTTTGCCGCAGCCCGAGTGGCCGATGATGCAAACAAACTCACCGCGTGCGATGTCGAAGTTCACGCCGTCAAACACTGGCTCGGTGCTGCCGGGGTAAGACTTGGCCAGCGCTTCGATTTGAAGAAAACGTGCGTCGCTCGCTGCGGGGCTAGTTGCTTTATTCAGCATAGGTCACCGCCTTTTGAAGTTGTGCAAAGGCCAGGTCCAGCAGCATGCCGACCACGCCGATGACGAGGATGGCGAAGATCACGTTGGTGAGAGAAAGGTTGTTCCATTCGTTCCAGACAAAGTAGCCAATGCCCGTGCCGCCCACCAGCATTTCAGCCGCGACGATGACCAGCCAGGCGATGCCCATGGAGATGCGCATGCCCGTGAGAATCGTCGGTGCGGCGGCCGGCAAGATGACGAGGAAGGCTTTGCGCAGCGGGTTGACTTCCAGCGTCTTGGCGACGTTGAGCCATTCACGTTTGACGGCCGAGACACCGAAGGCGGTGTTGATCAGCATGGGCCAGACCGAGCAGATGAAGATGACGAAGATGCCCGAGGTCGAGGAGTCCTTGATGGTGTAGAGCGCCAGCGGCATCCACGCCAGCGGCGAGATGGGTTTGAGCACCTGAATGAAAGGGTCCAGCGCGCGGCGCAGCAGCGGCGACATGCCGATGACAAAACCCAGCGGCACCGCCACCAAGCACGCCAGCAAAAAGCCCAGACCCACACGCCCCAGCGAATGCCCGAGTTGGATCGCGATGCCTTTGTCGTTCGGCCCTTTGTCGTAAAACGGATCGCTCAGTTGCTTGCCAAAGGTCTCGGCCATTTGCATGGGCGTTGGAAAGCCCGAGGCCTTGGCGGCCCCTGGGTCCTTGCCCATCATCTTCATGTACTCGATCTGTTCAGCGTTCAGGCCCGCAGTAGAGCCCGCCGGCCCCGCGTTGCTGGCCGTGGCCGCGTACCAGGCGCCAATGAACACCAAAAGCAGCAAAGCCGATACCAGCCCGGCCCGAAAGCCGAGGGTTTTGAAAACGCTCATCGCTCAGCCCGCCTTGTTGATGGGAAAGCTCTTGGCGTAAGCGTCGGCCTTGGCAGCGTCGAACTCGCGGCCCATGATGGTGAACTTCGGGTACGCGCCGTCGGGCACCTTCATGTCCAGTGACTTCATGTGCTTTTTCGCGTCGGTGATGAGGAACACCTTTTCGGCGATTTGCTTGTAGTTGATGTCGCCTTTGACGTAGCCCCAGCGTTTCATTTGCGTCAGCATCCACACTGCCATGGACTGCCAAGGCATGGGGTCGAAGTCGGCGCGGTCCGGCACGGTTTTGATGTTGCCCAGGCCGTCGGCAAACTTGCCAGTCAGCACTTGGTTGACCACCGCTTCAGGTTGGTTCAGGTACTGCGCGGGAGAGATCACTTTGGCAATCAGCTCGCGGTTCTCGGGCTTGCGCGCCATGGCAGCGGCGGTCAGCACGGCGCGGTACAGCGCTGCAAAAGTGTTCGGGTTCTTTTGAATGAACTCGGCGCTGGTGCCAAACGCGCAGCAGGGGTGGCCGTTCCACAGGTCTTTGGTCAGCACATGAATGAAGCCGACTTCTTCGTACACCGCGCGCTGGTTGAAAGGATCGGGGCCAAGGAAGCCGTCGATGTTGCCCGCGCGCAAGTTGGCCACCATCTCGGCTGGCGGCACCACGCGAATCTGCACGTCGGTGTCGGGGTTGATGCCGGCTTCAGCCAGGTAGTAGCGCAGCAAGAAGTTGTGCATCGAAAACTCGAAAGGCACGGCGAACTTGAAACCCTTCCAATTTTTCGGGTCGCGGTTGTCTTTGTGCTTCAGGCTCATGGTGATGGCCTGGCCGTTGACGTTCTGGATGGTCGCCACATTCATGGGCGTGGCGTTGGAGCCCAGGCCCATTGAAATCGCCAGCGGCATGGGGGAGAGGAAATGCGTCGCGTCGTATTCCTTGTTGATCATCTTGTCGCGAATCAAGGCCCAGCCTGCGGTCTTGGTGACTTCAACATTCAGGCCCTGCTGCTTATAAAAGCCCAAGGGGTGCGCCATGATGAGTGGCGTGGCACAGGTGATGGGGATGAAGCCAATTTTGAGATTGGTTTTTTCCAGCGAATTTTTGTCTTGCGCCATGGCTTGCATGCTGGCAATCGGCAGCACGCTGGAAATAGCCGCCATGGCCGTGCCCTTGCCGACTGCGCGCAAAAATTTGCGGCGCATTTCGTCTTGCGGGAACAGCGCTTTGACCAGTGTGGCTTCAATGAACTCGTTGGAATACAGCTCGAAGTCGGTCGTCAAGCTGCGGCGGCGCAGCTCGGCGGTGGCGGCTGCGGCGCTTTCGGCCTGATGGTCGGCCACGGTGTGGTCTTTGCCGCAGCTGCACTTGAGCATGAGCGGTTTGTCGGCGTCATACGGGGAGAAGTAGTCAGACATGGCGCACACCTTTCAAAATGAAGATGCAGCAGGCTCTGCAAGGGCTGGGCCAGATGAGCCAATTCAGCCTGCTTTGCGCGTTTGATTGGTCAATTCATGGGGCCATGCTCTGAAGGCTTGTAGGGCTGGCACTACAAAGCGGGGTTCGCTCTGTGCCGCTCGGCATATAGGGCCAGTTCCACGTCATTGCGCGTGCCCGTCTTTTCCAGGATGCGCTGGCGATAGGTGCTCACGGTGTTGGACGCCAAGCCAAGCTGTGCACCAATTTCGCTCACGGACTTGCCTTGCGCCAGCAACCTGAAGACCTGATGCTCGCGGTGCGAGAGCGCATCAGGCCCCGTCTTGGTGCCTGAGCCCACCACGCTGGCCAAGGCTTCGGCACCTGCCGGCGATACATACCTGCCGCCCGCCGCCACCTTTCGCACGGCGGCAATCATGTCGTCGGGGTCGGCGCTTTTGTGCAGGTAGCCGGCCGCACCCAACTGAATACAGCGCACCACGTATTGCTTTTCGGGGTAGGTGCTGAGCATGAGTACAGGCAGGGCGGGCCAGCGGCGTTTGATCTCTTGCAGCAAGTCCAGGCCGTCGCGGCCGGGCAGGGCGATGTCGAGCAGCACGGCGTGCAGGCCGGCGGGGCCCCCCAAGGTTTCGACGGCGGCCAGGATGGCCGGACCGTTGTCGGCCTCGGCCACCACGCGCACTTCGGGCGCATCGGCCAGCACTTGTTTCAGGCCTTCGCGCACGATCCGGTGATCGTCGCCGAGCAGGACATTCAATGTCGCTGGCGGCGGTGTTGGCGTGTTCATGTCAGTGCCTCCGGCAATGCGGCATCTGCCGGCAAAGGAATGCGCAACAACACACGGCAGCCTGCGCCCGGCGCGCTGGTCAAAGTGATGTGGCCACCCAAATGCCGCGCGCGCTCGCGCATTCCCATCACGCCGTAGGCCGTGGCTGCGTCAAAAGCCCCCAATGCTGCGCCTCGGCCGTTGTCTTCAATATCCATCGTGACCTCGCTCGGCGTCGCCTCAATGGCGATCCGGATCGCGCTGGCCTGCGCATGCCGGCCCACGTTGCTCAGCATCTCTTGGAAAATACGGAACAAGGCCATGGCGGCCGCTTCAGGAACGACGGGCACGGCCGGCCCCGCAGAGGGGGCTAGCCTGAGTTGCCAGTCCAGCGCCAGTTCGGCCGTTTGTGCAAACTCGTGCGCCTGCCATTCGAGCGCGGCCCACAAGCCTTGGTGGTCCAGGATGCTGGGGCGCAGCGCCGTGATGATGCGGCCCACGTTGTCCACGGCAGACTCGATCAGTTGCCCCATGTGACGGCACTTGCCCTGCATGCGTTCGCGCATGGCTTGCGCCTCCATCGCGTCGCGCTGTTGTTGCTCGCCCAAGCGCTTGTCCAGCCAGCCCACGTCCATCTTGAGCGCCACCAGCAGGCTGCCCAGTTCGTCATGCACTTCACGGGCAATGCGGGTGCGCTCTTCTTCACGCACGCTGTGGGTGTAGGCCGAGAGCTGGCGCAGCTGCGACAGCGCGTCAGACAGCGCTTCGGTGCGCTCGCTCACGCGCTGCTCCAGTTCGGCGTGGGCTTGGCGCAGCGCGTCTTCTGTCTGGCGGCGCGCTGAAATGTCCACAAAGGTGATGACCGCGCCGCGCACCTCACCCGCCTCGACGATGGGGTAAGACGAGTATTCGACCGCGAAGGCGCTGCCGTCACATCGCCAGAAAACCTCGGAGTCAATTCGGCAGGGCAGGGCCTGGCGAAAGGCGTTGAAGATGGGGCACAGGTGCTCGGGGTAGTGCGCGCCGCCGGCGTGCGTGTGGTGGGCCAGCTCATGCATATTGCAGCCCAGCACCTCGGCCGGCGCGTAGCCCAGCAGCTCGGCCCCGGCGCGGTTGATGAACGTGCAGCAACCGTCCATGTCGATGCCGAAGATGCCTTCGCCGGTGGACTCCAGCAGCAGCGCCAGCTTGTCACGCCAGACGGCGCTGGGCAAAACCGGCGCGGCCTGCGCGTTGGAAAGCGCTGGGGAAAATGCAGCTGAGGCAGCCGTGGACGATGCGGTCATGCCCAGCAGTTAGCAAGGCTCGTGCCCAGATTGGTGCGACGGCGCTGGTGGGTCTTGCACCAGTTTGGCGATTTGGTTCCCAGTGAATGCCTGTAAAGTGCGATGGCTTCCCCCTTGAATCTTTCTTTTTTAGCGCTGTACCACTTTGTTGCCTCTCGTTCGCCCGGATTTGCTTCCACGCTACTTCACCGCCGCTATCGCCGTCGGGCTGGCGCTGACCCTGGCCGCCTGCAGCCCCACCCTGAATTGGCGCGAAGTGCGCGCAGATACCAGCAGCCTGCGTTTTTTGTTGCCCTGCAAGCCTGACAAAGCGCAAAAGCAGGTGCCACTGGGCCCGGCTGAAGTTCAGCTCAACATGCTCGGCTGCGAGGCGGGCGGCGCCACCTTCGCCGTGGCCTGGGCTGAATTGGCGCCGGGGGCCGACACAGCCGCCGTGCTCAGCCAATGGGAGCGCCTGACCCTGCAAAACATGCGTGCGGCAGCGCCGGCTGAATCGCAGCCACTTAAGGTGGTCGGTGCGGCCAGCGCACCCGCGCCGCACTTGCTGCTTGCCGCGGGCCAGACGGCTGACGGCAAGTCAGTCCAGGGCCACGCAGCTTACTTTTCAAATGGCAGCCAGATCTTTCAGGCCGTGATGTACGCGCCCAAGATCGCCCCTGACGCTGCCGACACCTTTTTCTCTAGCCTGCGTTTGCAGTGAGCCAGTTTCAGATGACCCAAGCCGCCTCTCTTTCTACCAACCCTGAATCCTCGCCTGCACTGCATGCCGACCCTGGTCGCCTGGCTGCACGCTCGGTGGCACTCGTCTTTCTGGCGTTTGCCGCAGCTTACTTTTGCTCGGCGCTGGTGCGGGCCATCACGGCCACCTTGTCCCCTGTTTTGTCGCTGGAGTTTTCTTTGCAGGCCAGCGAGTTGGGTTTGCTGGCCGGTGGCTACTTTTTGGGCTTTGCCGCCATGCAGTTGCCCTTGGGCCGCTGGCTGGACCGCTACGGCCCCAAGCGCGTGATCCTGTGCTTTTTGAGCGTTGCGGTGGTCGGCTGCCTGGCCTTTTCATTGGCCAGCAGCTTTGTCTGGCTGCTGGCGGCGCGCGTGCTCGTGGGCATGGGCGTCAGCGCTTGCCTGATGGCGCCGCTCACCGGCTTTCGCCGTTGGCTGGACGGCGCGAACTTGCTGCGCGCCAACTCCTGGATGCTCATGACCGGCTCGCTCGGCATGCTGGCCTCGACCCTGCCTGTGCAGTGGCTGATGCCGCTGATGGGCTGGCGCCCGCTGTTCTGGATTTTGGCCGCCATGGTCTTGCTGTGCATGGTGGCCATCGCGTGGCTGGTGCCGGCTTGGGTCATCACGCCGCGCGCCCCTGGGGCGCCCGCACCGGACACCAGCTATGACCAGGTCTGGCGCAGCCGCTACTTCCAAAAAATGGCGCCGCTGGCTTTTTTCAATTACGGCGGCATGGTGGCTGTGCAAACGCTGTGGGCCGGGCCGTGGATGGTGCGCGTGACAGGCTACACGCCGCTGGAGTCAGCCACCGGTCTGTTTTATATCAATGCGGTGATGCTGGTGACCTTCTGGGGCTGGGGCATGCTGAACCCGTACCTGGCGCGCCGCGGCTGGAGCGCTGACCGCTTGATCCTTTGGGGTGTTCCCTTGAGCCTGTTGGTGTTGGCCGCAAACATCGCGGGCGGCAGCGCCACGGGCTGGCTAGGCTGGGCGCTTTTTTGCATGACCTCCAGCGTCATGGGCCTGGCCCAGCCAGCTGTAGGCATGGCCTTTGCGCCATCGGTGGCGGGGCGTGCACTGTCCGCCTACAACTTGATGATCTTTGCCGGCGTGTTCGTGGTGCAGTGGGGCATCGGCCTCTTGGTGGACGCCTTCAAACGCGTTGGCCTGAGCGAGGTGGCCAGCTTCCAAAGCGCGTTGGCCGTGTTTTTATGCTGCTGCCTGATGGCCTATGGTTACTTCGCCAAAGTCAAGGCTGATAATTCAATCCAATGAACGGCATCCTCATCATTGCGCACGCCCCCCTGGCATCGGCCTTGCGGCAGTGCATCGCGCATGTCTTCACGGACAGTCCGCAGGGCATCGCAGCGCTCGACGTGCAGCCCAATATGCCGCCCGAGGAAACCTTGGCCCAGGCGCGCATCATGCTCGCGCAACTTGGCACACAGCAGGCCCTGGTGCTGGCCGATGTCTTTGGCGCCACGCCCTGCAACGTGGCGCAGCAACTGGTCGATGGCGTCAATTCCAAGCTGATCACCGGCGTCAATTTGCCCATGCTGCTGCGCACGGTTTCTTACCGCCATGAGTCGCTTGATGCGCTGGTCGCTCGCGCGCTGGTGGGTGCCACGCAAGGCGTCATGCAAGTGGCCATCACCGCTCCCCAAAACCAGAACCGCCGTCACCATGATCAAGACCAGCACGACCATCAGCAATAAGTTGGGTCTGCATGCGCGGGCATCCGCCAAGCTGACCAAGCTCGCCGGCAGTTTTCCGTGCGAAGTCTGGATCACGCGCGGCGAGCGCCGCGTGAATGCGAAAAGCATCATGGGCGTCATGATGCTGGCCGCAGGCCTGGGCAGCACGGTGGAAGTGGAAACCAACGGCGCTGATGAGCAAGCCGCCATGGACGCGCTGCTCGCGCTCATGGCCGACAAGTTCGGCGAAGGCGAGTAAGGTGACGTTCTCCATCCACGGCTTGGCGGTCTCGCGCGGCATTGCAATCGGGCGTGCGGTGCTGGTGGCGTCCAGCCGGGCGGATGTGGCGCACTATTTCATCGACGCCGACAAGGTCGATTCTGAAATTCAGCGCATTCGCGTAGCGCGCAATGCGGTGCACGATGAAATCACGCGGCTACAGCGCGACTTGCCGGCCGACGCGCCGCATGAAATTGCCGCGCTTCTCGACGTGCACCTGATGCTGCTGCAAGACGATCAATTGATCAGCGGTGTGAAAAACTGGATCAGCGAGCGGCACTACAACGCCGAGTGGGCGCTGACCACGCAGTACGAGCAAATCGCCCGCCAGTTCGACGAGATGGAGGACGAGTACTTGCGTGAGCGCAAGGCCGACCTTGAGCAGGTGGTCGAGCGTATCTTGCGGCACATGAAGGGTGTGGGTTCTCCCGTTCAGCCCAAGACGCAGTCCGGCCGCAAGCTGCAGCAAGACCTGTTGCTGGACGACACGCTGGACGTGCCCTTGGTGCTGGTGGCGCATGACATCTCTCCGGCCGACATGCTGCAGTTCAAGCAAAGCCTGTTTGCTGGTTTTGCCACTGATGTGGGTGGGCGCACCTCGCACACAGCCATCGTCGCGCGCAGCATGGACATCCCGGCGGTGGTGGGCGCGCGCAGTGGCAGCCAGCTGATCAAGCAGGACGACTGGGTCATCATCGACGGCGACGCGGGCGTGCTCATCGTCGATCCTTCGCCCATCATCCTGGCTGAATACGGCTTCAAGCAGCGTCAGGGTGAGCTGGAGCGAGAGCGCCTGAACCGTCTGCGCCACACACCGGCCATCACGCTGGACGGGCAAAAGATCGACCTGCTGGCCAATATTGAAATGCCGACCGACACGGCCGGTGCCGTGAAAGCGGGGGCCGTGGGCGTGGGCTTGTTCCGCAGTGAATTTTTGTTCATGGGTCGCAACGGCAACCTTCCCGACGAAGAAGAACAGTACCGCGCTTACTGCCAGGCCATCGAAGGCATGCATGGCCTGCCCGTCACCATTCGCACGGTGGACATTGGGTCAGACAAGCCATTGGACCGTCACGCCAAAACGGACACGCATCTGAACCCTGCGCTGGGCCTGCGCGCCATTCGCTGGAGCCTGGCAGATCCGCCGATGTTCTTGACGCAGTTGCGCGCCATCTTGCGCGCAGCGGCGCACGGACAAGTCAACTTGCTTGTGCCCATGCTGGCCCATGCGGCGGAAATTCGGCAGACGGTGGCACTCATTGACCATGCGCGCGCGCAACTCGACAACAAGGGCGTGCCCTACGGGCCGGTCAAGTTGGGCGCGATGATCGAGATTCCAGCGGCGGCGCTCACGCTCAAGCTCTTTCTCAAGTACTTCGACTTTTTGTCGATTGGCACCAACGACTTGATCCAGTACACCCTGGCGATTGACCGGGCTGACGAAGCCGTGGCGCACTTGTACGACCCCCTGCACCCGGCGGTGTTGCGTCTGATTGCCGAGACGATTCGCGAATGCAGTGCACAGGGCAAGCCGGTGAGTGTGTGCGGCGAGATGGCTGGCGACGTGGCCATGACGCGCCTGCTTCTGGGCCTGGGCCTGCGCTGTTTTTCAATGCACCCGTCGCAGATTCTGGCGGTCAAGCAGCAGGTGCTGCGCGCCGACGCCGGCAAGCTGGCGAGCTGGGCCGAATCGGTGATTGAAAGCGAAGACCCAGCGGCTTTGCTTTAAAGCGACAGACGAACTTCAGGCGCGTGCGCGCGTGCCCAGCACTGCCGCCGCCATGATCAAGAGCGCGGCCAGCGCCACGCTCCAGCTCCAGCTTCTGCCGCTGACAAAGATCAACAGTGCGGTGGAGCCCAAAGGCGTGAGGTAACTCAAAATGCCGATCTGCCGGGCGTCGCCCAGCTTCAAAGCCTTGTCCCATAAGAAAAACGCGCCGCCCAGAGGCCCGAGTCCCGTGAGCGCCAGCAGCAACCAGTCTTGCGTGCTTAGCGCAACGGGCGCTTCGAGCAGCCAGTGGCACGCCAGCGCGAGTACACCAGACACCAACGCGAACAAGCCAATAGCCGCCGTTGGGAAAGCCGGCACACGCTGCGTCAAAAGCGAATAGCTGGACCACATTAAGGCTGCCGCCAAGGCCATGGCATAACCCCAGCCCGCAGTGCCGGTGAGCGAAAAAATGCCCGCCGATGTGTCACCCCGGCCCGCGCCCAAGATGGCAACGGCCGCACCTCCAAAGCCCAGCAAAGCCGCCAGCACATGCACGCCTTTGAGGCGCATGCCGGGCAAGAGCACGGGCGCCAGCACCACCATCAATAGCGGCCACAGGTAGTTGATGAGATTGGCCTCCACTGGCGGCGCCAGGCGCAGCGCCATGAAGAGCATGAAGTGATAGCCGAAGAGTCCATAAACACCCAGCGCCAGCGTGGCCGGCGGCACGCGCCAAGCCTTGGGGTTGCGCAGCACTTGCGGCAAAGCCAGCAGGCCGCCCATCACCAAGGCTGCGCCCGTCAGCAAGAAGGGCGGCAGGTGCTTGAGCGCGACGCCCAGCGACGCGAGCGAAACCCACAGCGCAATGGCGCCGAGTGCGTACAGCCTGGCTTGTACCGGCTGCGCGATTCGTGCGGCTTGAGCCCTATTTTCAGCAGGAGCAGCGGGAGCAGCAGTGCGGCTCACGTTTGCGCTGACGACTTCTGCCAAAGGTTCAGCCCGCCGTCCACGGCGTGTTGATCAATCGCCGCGAGTTCAGCAGCGCTGAAGCTCAGGTTCTTCAGGGCGCCGACCAAGTCAGTGATCTGCTCAGGGCGGCTGGCGCCAATCAGCGCCGAGCTCACGCGTGCATCGCGCAGCACCCAGGCCACCGCCATCTGCGCCAGGTTCTGGCCGCGTGCGGTGGCGATGTCGTTCAGCGCGCGCACATGCACCAGATTGCCTTCGCTCAAATGATCGCTCTTGAAAGAGCCGCCGCCCGGTCGGTTGATGCGTGCATCAGTCGGCGTACCCTGCAAATACTTGTTGCTCAGCAGGCCTTGTGCGAGCGCGCTAAATGCAATGCAACCCATGCCGGTCTCGGCCAGTGTGCCCAGCAGCTCGTCCTCAATCCAGCGATTGAGCAGGCTGTACGAAGGTTGGTGAATCAAGGCCTTGACGCCCAGGCTGCGCAAGATGGCTTCTGCCTCACGCGTCTTGGCGGCTGAATAGCTCGATACGCCCACATACAGCGCCTTGCCCTGCTGCACGGCGGTGGCCAGCGCGCCCATGGTTTCTTCCAGCGGAGTGTCCGGGTCAAAGCGGTGCGAATAAAAAATGTCCACGTAGTCCAGGCCCATGCGCTGAAGGCTCTGGTCCAGGCTGGCCAGCACGTACTTGCGCGAGCCGCCGCCTTGGCCATAAGGGCCGGGCCACATGT
>CAZNQE010000097.1:0-10862 GCA_964575005.1 uncultured Polaromonas sp.
CGCCGCGCATGTAGCTGGCCGCAGCAAAGCCGGTCATGTCGCCCACCACGCCGCCGCCGAGCGCAAACAGCACGGTCTTGCGGTCGCATTCGTTCTCCAGCAGCACGTCAAAAATGCGCTGCAGCGTGGGCCAATCCTTGTGCGCTTCGCCGTCGGGCAAGGCCAGCGTCAAAACCTGCGGGTAGCGCGAAGCCAGTGCGGCTTGCAATTGCGCAGCGTACAGCGGGGCCACCGCGGTGTTGGAGACGATAAGTGCCGTGCGGGCCTTGGGCAAGTCGGCCCAGCTGGCGGCCTGGCTGATCAGATCAGCGCCAATGTGAATGGCGTACGAACGCTCGCCCAGGGCGATTTGCACCTGGACGGGCGCAGTCAAGGCGGTGGGCAACGGTGGGGAAACGGCTGGCGTGGCGTGCATGGCGCCAAGTGTATCGGCGCCCCGGCCGCCAAGTAGGGCGCTGTTTCAGGTCGCCGCTTCAGGCCTTGTTCTGGGCCGCCGCGTCTTGCGCATCGACGGGCACCGCCGGCTCCAGCCCCAGCTGAGACATGACCGCGCTGACCAGGCTGGCCACCGAGGGGCGTCCGGTTTCGATCACCAGGTGCGCCGTCTCGCGGTAGAGCGGGTCGCGTGCGGCATACAACTCTTTGAGCCGGGCCAAGGGGTCGCTGACCTGGAGCAGTGGCCGGTTCTGGTCATGCCGCAGGCGCCGAAAGACTTCGTCGGGCGCCGAATGCAGATACACCACTGTGCTGCGGCCATGCAGGTGCTGGCGGTTGGCGGGGCGCAGCACGGCACCGCCACCGGTGGACAGCACGCAGCCGCCACCTTGGGTCAATTCGTCGAGCACGGACTCTTCAAGGTCACGAAAAGCAGATTCGCCTTCGCGCTCGAAAAACTCACGGATCGAGCAGCCGATGCGGTGCTCGATCACGTGGTCTGAGTCCACAAAACGCCAGCCGATGCGGCGCGCCAGGTGCCGCCCCACCGTGGACTTGCCAGAGCCGGGCAGGCCTACACAGGCGATGCGTCTGAAGGCTTGATGAGGTGCGCGTCCGGGGCGCGGCGGGTTCGAATTCAAGATGCGGTCTTTGGGCCAGCCGGTAAGTGGGCAAACCGGTAAAGCGGAGAGCATAACCGGGGCCGCTGGCTTGGCCGACGCTTCAAGGTGCGCTCGCGGCCTGGCTGCTTGTTAATAACTGGGGCGTGATGAACACCAGCAATTCAGACTTGCTGGTACTGCGGGTGCGGCTTCTGAACAAATAACCCAAGCCAGGCAAATCCCCGAGCAGCGGCACCTTGGTTTCGTCCTGGCGCTCCGTTTCTTCAAAGATGCCGCCGATGGCCACCGTGCCGCCGTTTTCCACCAGCACCTGCGTTTGCACACGCTTGGTATCAATCGCAAAGCCCGCTGGCGTGACCCGGCCAACACTGTCTTTATTGACTTCCAGCGTCAGGATGATGTTGCCTTCAGGCGTGATCTGGGGCGTGACTTCCAGCTTGAGGATGGCTTTGCGAAATTCGACTTTGGGCTCGACGGTGGCACTGCCGCGGGTCTGGTAGGGCAACTCGGTGCCCTGCTCGATCAAGGCCTTGACCTGGTCGGTCGTCACGATGCGGGGGCTGGAAACAATCTTGCCTTTGCCGTCGGCCTCCAGGGCCGATATTTCCAGGTTGAGCAGGCGCGTGCGCGCCGAGTTGAACAGCGAAAGGGCGAAAGTGGCGGGCGCCAGAGCGTTCAGGCCGACGGCCGGCAGGTTGAAGAAATCCGCCGTCGTGGTGCCGAAATTCCCCACGGTGGATGGCGAGCCGGGCAACAGTTCAGGCACCGTGTAGCTGCCACCAAACTGCGTGTTCGCGCCCGCATTGAGCGTGATCGGCCGGCCACCCAGGCGCACACCCAGGGAGCGGCCAAAGGTGTCGGACGCCTCGACAATGCGCGCTTCAATCAGCACCTGCCGCACCGGAATGTCCAGCTTGCGAATCAAGGCCTGCACACGCGCCAGGGCGGACGGAATGTCCGTCACGAAGAGCTGGTTGGTGCGCAACTCGGGCAGCACGCTGCCGCGCGGCGACAGCACACGCGCCGCCGAACTGCTGCTCATCGTGACCGTAGTAGCGCCCATCGCCGTGATAGAGCCCGTGGTGCCCATCAAACTGGCGGCCACGTCACCGGCCTTGGCGTAGTTGAGTTTGAAGTCTTGCGTTCGCAGCGGCTCAAGGCCTTCGATCGATTGCCGGGCTTGCGCCTCGCTTTTTTCCCGGGCATCGATTTCAGCCTTGGGGGCAATTTCGATCACGTTGCCAGACTGCCGCTTACCCAAGCCTCGCGCGCTGAGGATGATGTCAAGTGCCTGCGGCCACGGCACCTCTTTGAGATTCAGGCTGACCGTGCCCGCCACGCTGTCGGCAATGATCATGTTCTGGCCGGTGAATTCGGCCATGAGCTGCAAGAGCGAGCGCACCTCAATGCTCTTGAACACCAGCGTCATCTTGGCGTCCGCCTGGCTTGGTGAACCCGGCGATGGCTGTCCCCTGGCAGCGCCAGCCGCGCCCCAGGCCAGCAGCGCCAACACAAAGCAGCGGGCCAGACGTGCGCACCTAAGATGCGAAAAAAGGGAAAGGTTGCACGGCATGGGACGCTCCTTTAAACAGTGTGGCGCCTGGCTGGCTAGTCCTTGGCCAGCAGCAAAACCACCGGGCGCACCGTCTGGTCAGGGCCACGGGTGACGGGCTCGTTAACCGTGATCCGATCCGCAAGGATCGCCGCCACACGCCCGTGCGCATTGCCCAGTGCATCACCCACGCGCACGGCGTGCAGCGTGCCGCTGACCATGAGTAAGGCGATCGACTGCTCAGCCGCACGCACGCTGCCCACCATGCGCATGGTTGATAAGGGCGCGGCTCGCAACGCCTGGCCTGCTGCCGAACTTGCTGTCAGGGTCGATGCTGTCGAAGCCAGCATGCGCTGGCTTTCAAAAGGGTCCGTCGTCACCCCGGCCATCGGCGCCAACACGCTGGATGCCGCGGTCGCCGGCGGGCCTGTGCCAGGCGCGGAAGCTGAAGCCGAAGGTGCAGCCGAAGCAGAAGCAGAAGGTGCGGTAGCGGTGCGTGCCGGCTGGTGCAGACTGAGCAGCACAGCCTCCAGCACCAAAGGGCCGTTGACCGCCGCGTTGGGGCCACCCTGGCCCTGGCCGCCAGTCAAAGAAAAGCTCTCGATGGCCACTGGCCCCTTGCCCTGGGCCAGTGCTTGCGCAAAACCAAGCAAAGCCGCAAAGCTACCGCTCAAACGCACAGTGGCACGCTGCTCGGGGTAAGGCTGTTCCACGCCCAAGGGCCCTGGCTTGAATAAGGCCATACGCAAACCATGCTGTTCACTGGCTTGGTGTACCCGAGCCCAGCTGCTCGTGGCAGCAGACGCGTCCGGCAACTCGCTTTCAAGCCCTGCCAACTGATCTTGCTGAAGGCGACTCAGGGCCGCGTCCCGCTCAGCTCGGCGCAGCCCCGCCAGGCGCTCTGCCAGGCGCGTCTGCTCCAGTTCCTGCAGCGGCCCCTGCGCTGCCACGGACTGCTGAAGATCTTGCACCAGCAGCCACCAACCCAAAGCAAATTGACATGCGCCGAACGCGAACAGCAAACCATAGCGAATCCATGTGGGTGCGCTGACCACGCGGTCGGCAGCAGCGCGCAGACGCGAGGGGACGGCGGTCTTCATGGCGACTGAGCGCGCAAAGTAAACGCGACGCGCTCTACAAGGCCGACGGAGCTTGGGGCTGCGGCAGGCAACTGGGCTGGGCCTGAAACGACCACGGAGGAGCCCGTGCTGCTTGCAAGCGCTGCCAAGCCGGGATCGCTCCGCCAGGACAAGTCCAGCAGCGCCGGCCGTTTGAAAGAGGGGCTGTTGGCCGTCATGCGCTCGATCAACTCAAACACCTCGGCCGGAGAGCGGGCCTGCCCCGCAAGGATCGCGCTGCCGTCTGGTTCGCAGCGAAGGCTGGTCAGATGCAGCCCTTCCGGCAGCAGCCCTGAGAGTTCTCGCAGCAATTGAGGCAGTTGCTGGCGCCTTTGAGCAAAAGCCTTCAGCGCGGCAGCATCGCGCTCAAAGCGCTGCGCTTGAGGCGCTGCGGCGGCCATGCGTTTGATTTCAGCATCAAGCCTGGCGATTTCTTGCCGCACAGCAGTTTGTGCTGCGTGCTGGCTTGCCAGTTGCGCCGAGAGCGCCAGACGCAGGCCGGCCGTTGCCAGCAGTCCACACAAGGCCACGGCGCCAAGTTGAAGCACGAAGCGCTTTTGACGATGCGCGAGTGCGGCTTGCCGATGGGGAAGAAAATTGAAAGGTGACGTGCGTTTTGCCGCTGACTTTGAAGGACTTGATGCCGCGAGCGCCATCAAAGCCAGGCCGCAAGCCACCAGTGCTTCAGACTCACGCGGCCCATGTGGGGCACCGTTCCCTTCCACACTGCCGACGCTATCGCCAGAAACCATGGCTTGCAAAACATTGATGCGCTCGCAAGGCAGACCGGTGTGCTGCTGCAAGACAGCCGCACACGCCAGCGCCGCCTCAGCCGGACCACTCACCCACACCCGCAGCGGAGGTTCGCCTGAAAAGCCCAGGAGCGCATTCACCAGCCCCTCCGGCAAGACGAAGCTTGGAACGGTCGCGAAGGGCTCGGCCAGGCTGAAACGTTCACCATGGACGGGACCGCTTTGATCCAGGATATCGAGCTGAAACCATCGCGCCTCCATCTGAATCAGTGCTACTGCCCCTTGAAGCGGCGGTGTTTGCGAGGCCATCAAGTGACGCGCGGCCCGCAAGCCCGCCTCCTGTGCCGAGCCCACCATGGCCACATGCACGGGTAGGCCGATGGCTTCGATCAAGGCCACGCGGTCTTCCACGGCCTCACGGGGAACCGCTGCCGCCAGCACGTCTATTGCCCGCGGGTTGCCAGCATCAGGCGCGGCCAGGTCTTGGCGAAAGTCAGCGCACACGTCAGCGGGCAGGCACTGCAAATGGCCTGCCAGATCGGCTTTCACCCGTGCGGTCAGCATCGCCTCGGACAGATCGGCGGGATAGCGGGCGCGGTGCAAAGCCACCAGCAGGGACGGAACTGCCAGCGCCAAGGCCACCGGTTTTGCCTTGCGCCGACGCTGTGAAAGCTGCTCAAACCTCGAAAGGCCAGCGTCGGCCGGCATGGCGGCTCTGACCCGGTGCAGCAAACGCCCCAAAGCCGCCTCGACCTGCCCGAAATCGACGATCTGGCCCTTGACAATCCAACCCGGCGCCAAGGGCTCGAATTGACAGGCCTGGAGCAGCCGACCGTGCTGTTTGTCGTCGCACAGCGCTACCCAGCACAGTCCCGAGTCATTCATGTCCAGTCCGACGGCCTTGACCGACGGTTGGCGCATGAGCCCAGTTAATATTTGCATACTTAAGTATTATTTTGTGCCAATGTTTCCGTGCGTCAATACTGGCTTGCCTTACATGACTGCCGGCGCTGCTATTTGCACAAGCTGACACCTGCGTTCGCATTCATTTTTTATAATGCGGCTCCCCACGATTGCCTGCATGCCCACTAAAAACCAGCCTCGAAACGACTCCCCCAGCGCAACTTCGGCCGCCTTCAACTGGCGATCGACCTTGATCCGGCTGTTGATGTGGGCGGGCGCCTTAGCCGGGGCCGCTGGGCTGGCCTTGCTGATGGTGATCGCCGTGGCTTTGTCGGTGGCCTACCCCAACCTGCCTGACATTTCAGAGCTGTCGAATTACCGGCCCAAGCTGCCAATGCGCGTGTTTTCTGCCGACGGCGCCTTGATCGGCGAGTTTGGGGAAGAGCGGCGCAGCCTGACGCCGATCAAGGAAATTCCGCAAGCCATGAAAGACGCGGTACTGGCCATCGAAGATGCCCGCTTTTTTCAGCATGGCGGCGTGGATTACCTGGGCGTGGTGCGGGCGGGCCTGGCCAACGTGGGCCGGTCCAAGAGCCAGGGTGCATCGACCATCACCATGCAGGTGGCGCGCAATGTTTATCTGACGGCGGAAAAAAGCTACACGCGCAAGATCTACGAAATCTTGCTGACCTTCAAGCTCGAGCACATGTTGACCAAGGACCAGATCCTTGAGATCTACATGAACCAGATTTTTCTGGGCAACCGGGCCTATGGTTTTGCGGCGGCGTCCGAAGCCTATTTCGGCAAGCCACTCAAAAACATCACGATCGCAGAAGCCGCCATGCTGGCCGGCTTGCCCAAGGCACCCTCGGCCTACAACCCGATCAGCAACCCGCAGCGCGCCCGCTCGCGCCAGCTCTACATCATTGAGCGGATGGAAGAAAACGGCTTCATCACGGCCGAGCAGGCCGTGGCCGCAAAGAAGGAAGAACTCAAGATCCGCTCCAGCAAGGACGGCGACCGTGTGCATGCCGAGTACGTGGCTGAAACCGTGCGCCAACTGGTGTTCAGCCAATATGGCGATGAGACCTACACCCGCGGCCTGAACGTCTACACCACCTTGTCTTCCACCGACCAGGAAGCGGCCTACAAAGCGCTGCGCAAGGGCATCATGGACTTCGAGCGCCGGCAAATCTACCGCGGCCCCGAAAAGTTCCTGGACCTGCCCAACACGCCGGCCGAGCAAGAAGACGCCATTGACGACGCCCTGGCGGACAGTCCGGACAACGGCGACGTGATGTCGGCCGTGGTGCTGGAGGCCAGCCCCAAGAAGATCGTGGCCGTGCGGCAGAACGGTGAAAAGCTGGAGATCACAGGCGACGGCCTCAAGCCTGCGCAATCGGGCCTGAGCGACAAAGCTCCGCCCAATATCCGGCTGCGCCGCGGCGCGCTGATCCGTGTCGCCCGCGTAGGCACCAACGGCTGGGAAATCACACAACTGCCAGAAGTCGAAGGCGCGTTTGTCGCGCTGGACCCGCGTGATGGCGCGCTGCGCGCCCTGGTCGGCGGCTTTGACTTTGGCAAGAACAAGTTCAACCACGTGACGCAAGCCTGGCGCCAGCCGGGCTCAAGCTTCAAACCCTTTATCTATTCAGCCGCGCTTGAAAAAGGCTTCACGCCGGCCACCGTGATCAACGATGCGCCGCTGTTCTTTGACGCCGGCTTCACCGGCGGCCAGCCCTGGGAGCCGAAGAACTACGACGGCACTTTTGAAGGGCCAATGAGCATGCGCACGGCACTCAAAAAGTCCAAGAACATGATCTCGATCCGCATCCTGCAGGCCGTCGGGACGCAAAGCGCGCAGGAATGGATAAGCCGCTTCGGCTTTGAAGCCGACAAGCACCCCGCTTACCTCACGATGGCGCTGGGCGCAGGCTCGGTCACGCCCATGCAAATGGCCACCGCCTACTCGGTGTTTGCCAATGGTGGCTACCGAGTGAGCCCGCACCTGGTCACCAAAATCACCGACCAGCAAGGCCGCGTGCTGGTGGAGTCGCCAGCGCCGGCGCTGGACGAATCAGCCCGCGCCATCGAGCCGCGCAACGCCTTCATCATGTCCAGCCTGTTGCAGGAGGTCACCCGCTCAGGCACGGCGGCTAAAGCCCAGGCCATGCTCAAACGCACGGACTTGTACGGCAAGACCGGAACCACCAACGATTCGATCGACACCTGGTTTGTGGGCTATCAGCCCACGCTGACCGCCGCCGTGTGGATGGGTTACGACAAGCCGCGCAAGCTGGGTGACCGCGAAACCGGCGGAGGCTTGAGCCTGCCGATCTGGATCAACTTCATGGAAAAGGCCCTGAAGAGCACACCGCCTTCCGAGTTGCCCGTGCCGGCCGGCGTGGTCAACCTGGGCGGTGAGTGGTTCTACGAGGAATACGCGCGCGGCGCTGGCATCACGAGCATGGGCCTGGACGGCAAGTCAGCAGAAGGTCAGGCTGGCGGGCCGATTCAAGTGCTGCCCGCGCCGGACGAGCGCCGGCGCATATTGGACTTGTTCAAGAACTGAGGCCTGGCTTCAGGGCTGGAACACCAGCGCCTGGCCAGCCTGCTCGGACGCGTGCTGCGACAAGTCGGCAAAAAATTCAGTGCTGACCTTGGTGTCCAGCCAACGCGCAGGCGCTGAGCCAGCGTCACAGCGGTAATGAAAGCCACCGGCCCGAGCCGCCAGCCAAATCTCTTGCAAAGGCTTTTGCAGGTTGATGATGATCTGGCTGCGGTTGGCAAAGGTCAGCGTGATCATGCCGCCCGTGCGCTGGTTGTCCACGTCGGCATCCGACTCGTCATTGATCCGGTCGCAGGCCTGCTCCACCGCTTTGAGAACGGCCTCGGCACGGTCCAGATATTCCAGGTCGGTCATTACAATCCCATCATGTTTGCTTCACTCAAGACACCGCCTGGAATTCTAGGCTGCGGGCACGCCGACTGCGCAGCCCAAGGTCATGGACGGGCCGCATTGACCGCCGTGCTTTGCATGCTGATCGCCTTGAGCTTGAGTGGCTGCGGGCAGAAGGGCCCTTTGTTCCTGCCGCCACCTCCCAAGGCCTTGACGGCACCAGTTACAACGCCACCTCCAGCAGCCTCCACTCCCGCAACCGTCAGCCCAGCCAGGCCCGCCTCCGCCCCCCAATGAGCCAACACCCTGCCCCCCAGATTTCTGCCGCTCACCTCCCCGGTCAACCCTTCATTGCGTACCGCGACGCTGCGCTGCATGTGGAGAGTGCATCCCTGAGCGAACTGGCTGCCACGCACGGCACCCCCCTTTTCGTCTATTCAAAAGCGTCCATGCTGTCGGCATTGGCCGCTTATCAACGCGGCTTTGCCGGGCGCGACGCGCAGATTTGCTACGCCATGAAGGCCAACTCATCGCTGGGCGTGCTGCAGGTGTTTGCCCAAGCCGGTTGCGGTTTTGACATCGTGTCTGGCGGCGAGTTGGCGCGTGTATTGGCGGCCGGTGGCGAGCCGGGCAAGATCATTTTTTCGGGCGTAGGCAAGTCGCGCAGCGAGATGCGCCAGGCATTGGACGCAAGCATCGGCTGCTTCAACGTTGAGAGCGAAGCTGAACTGGACGTTCTGTCGGATGTGGCCGTGTCGATGGGCTTGAAGGCACCGGTCAGCATCCGCGTCAACCCGAACGTGGACCCAAAGACGCACCCCTATATTTCAACGGGCCTGAAAGACAACAAATTTGGCGTGGCGCACGAAGACGCGCTGCGCATCTATCAGCACGCGGCCAGCCTGCCCGGCCTGAAGGTGGTCGGCATCGATTGCCACATCGGCTCGCAGATCACCGACGCCACGCCCTACCTGGACGCGATGGACCGCGTGCTTGACCTGGTGGCAGCGATTGAGGCCAGCGGCATTGTGCTGGCGCACATCGACTTTGGTGGCGGCCTGGGCATCAACTACAACGGCGACACGCCACCCGAAGCCGATGCGCTGTGGGCGCAACTGCTGCAAAAAATCGACGCTCGTGGTTACGGCCACAAGAAGCTGATGATCGAGCCGGGCCGCTCGCTGGTGGGCAACGCCGGTGTGTGTGTGACCGAGGTGCTCTACACCAAGCCGGGCGAGCACAAGAACTTCTGCATCATCGACGCGGCCATGAACGACCTGCCTCGTCCTGCGATGTACCAGGCCTTTCACACCATCGTGCCGCTGCAAGAAGGAAAGTCGAAGGGCAAAGCCACGCGCTACGACGTGGTCGGCCCGATCTGCGAGAGCGGCGACTGGATCGGCCGCGACCGTGAGCTGGCGGTGACGGCCGGTGATCAGTTGGCCGTGCTGTCGGCCGGCGCTTATTGCATGAGCATGGCCAGCAACTACAACACGCGTGGCCGCGCCGCCGAGTTGCTGGTCGATGGCCACACAGTGCATGTGATCCGCGAGCGTGAGAGCGCGGCGGACCAGATGCGCCATGAGCGACTGGTCAACGTCTGAGCGCCAGGGTTTTCTTTTGCCAGGCCTGCTGCACCCGCCAGCCTAGCAACACGCCCAAGATAAGGGCATAAACGGCCACTTCGGCAAAGTCATTCTTGCCTGCGCGCATCCAGAAAAAGTGCAGCACGCTCAAACCGGCGACGGCATAAACCAGCCGGTGCAACTGCTGCCAGCGCTTGGCGCCCATCCGTTTGATTGCGCCATTGAATGACGTGGCCGCCAAGGGCGTGAGCAGCAAGACAGACAAGCTGCCCACCAGGATGAAGGGCCGCTTGATGATGTCGGCAATGATCGCTGCCACATCGAACTCTTTGTCAAAGCCGCTGTAGCTTAAAAAATGCACCAGCGCATAAAAGTACATGAAGAGGCCAAGCATGCGCCGAAAGCGGGCTAGTGCCGGCGTGTGGCTCAGCACGCGCAGCGGCGTGACGGCCAGCACCAGGCACAGGAAACGCAGGGCCCAATCGCCGGTGGCGCGGATCAGTGCTTCTTGCGGATTCGCGCCCAGTTGGTCAGTCGCTGCGGTGTAGACCAACCACGCCAAGGGCAGCAGGCACAGCAGCCAGACCAGCGGCTTGGCCAGCGGATGAAGCAGCAGCTTGTTCAGAACAGGTTCTTCAGGTTCATGCCGGCGTACAGCTGGCCGACCTGCGCTTCATAGCCGTTGAACATCTGCGTCTTGCGGCGCTTGGCAAACAGCCCGTCTTCACCGATGCGGCGCTCGGTTTCTTGCGACCAGCGCGGGTGCGAGACGTTCGGATTGACGTTGGCATAAAAGCCGTATTCAGAGGGCGCAGCTTTGTTCCAGGCCGTGCGCGGTTCTTTGTCGGTAAAGCGGATCTTGACGATGGACTTGCCGCTCTTGAAACCGTACTTCCAGGGCATGACCATACGCACCGGCGCGCCGCTCTGGTTCGGTAGCACCTCGCCATACATGCCAAAGGTCAGCAGCGTCAGCGGGTGCATGGCTTCGTCC
>CAZNQE010000098.1:0-10841 GCA_964575005.1 uncultured Polaromonas sp.
GCCGCGCCGTGGCGCTGGACATGGAAAGCGCCACCATCGCCGCCAACGGCTTCCGTTTTCGCGTGCCCTACGGCACCTTGCTGTGCGTGAGCGACAAGCCGCTGCACGGCGAGATCAAGCTGCCGGGCATGGCGAATCACTTTTACCGTGAGCGTGTAGACCAGCACTTGCGCATCGGTGTACGTGCGGTTGAGTTGCTGCGCGCGGAAGGCAGCAGCCAGTTGCACAGCCGCAAGCTGCGCAGCTTTTCTGAAGTGGCTTTTCAGTAAGGCACTGAGCAATCAAGATAAGCCCGCGCCGAGGGCGCCGGGCACAATGGCAGGATGCAACGCGACCTGGCTCCACCCATCTTTTCCGTTCACAAGCTGAACAAGCACTTCGGCAGCACTCAGGTCGTCAGCGACCTGAGTTTTTCGATTGCCCCGGGCGAATGCCTGGGCGTGATCGGCCCCAACGGCGCTGGCAAAACCACCACCATCCGCATGTGCCTGGGCCTGACTGCGCCCGACAGCGGCGCGGTGTCTTTTCACCCGCCGGGCGAGCCCGGCACGGCCTTGAAAATGCCGCGCGATTCGTTGGCCATCAAGCGGCAGCTCGGCATCGTGAGCCAGTTCGACAGCCTGGACCCGGACTTTTCATGCAGTGAGAACTTGCTGGTCTTTGGCCGTTACTTTGGCTTGCCTGATGCGGTGATCAAGGCGCGCATTCCGCAACTGCTGGAATTCGCCGCGCTCACGCACAAGGCCGACGCCAAGCTCAGTGAACTTTCAGGCGGCATGAAGCGTCGGCTGTCCTTGGCCCGCGCGCTGGTCAATGACCCGCAGCTGCTGCTGCTCGACGAGCCCACCACCGGCCTGGACCCGCAAGCGCGGCATTTGATGTGGGAGCGGCTGCAGCGCCTGGTGCAGCAAGGTAAGTCGATCTTGCTGACCACGCACTTCATGGACGAGGCCGAGCGCCTGTGCAACCGCCTGCTGGTGCTGGACCACGGCAAAAAAATGACCGAAGGCCGGCCGCGTGATTTGATTGCGCAGAACCTGGAGCCCGACGTGGTCGAGGTCTATGGGCAAGGCGCGTTGTCGCTCATGGACTCGCCGCTCAAAGCCCTGGCCGCCCGCACCGAAGTCAGTGGCGAGACGGTGTTTTTCTACACGCAAGACGCCAAAGCTTTGCTAGCCGCCATGGCCGAGCAGCATCCGCAACTGCGCACGCTGCACAGGCCTGTCAACCTCGAAGATCTGTTCCTCAAACTCACCGGACGCCAGATCCGGGAAAGCGCTTGAATCCCATGTCTGCTCTTTCTACTTCCAATGCACCGGACGGCAGCGCGCCCGCCTCGATATGGAGCGCACCGCGCCTGAGCCTGCGCTGGCTGCCCGTGTTCCGCCGCAACCTTTTGGTCTGGCGCAAGCTTTTCATCCCCAGCCTGGTCGGCAACATCGCCGAGCCACTCATCACGTTGGTGGCCTTTGGTTACGGCTTGGGCGCGCTGGTCGGGCAGGTGCAGCTCAGCGGCACTGCCGTGCCTTACATCTTGTTCCTGGCCAGCGGCTCGATTTGCATGAGCGCCATGAACGCAGCGTCTTTCGAGTCGCTGTACTCAGCCTTCTCGCGCATGCACGTGCAGCGCACCTGGGACGGCATCATGAACGCGCCCGTCAACCTGGACGACGTGCTGCTGGCAGAGATGGTCTGGTCGGCCTTCAAGTCGCTCTTTACCAGCACGGTCATCTTGCTGGTGATGCTGGCGCTCAACATCAGCCACAGCCCTTATCTGCTGCTGGCTTGGCCACTGCTGGGACTCGTCGGCGTCGTCTTTGCAAGCATCGCGCTCATCTTCAATGCACTGGCCAAGAGCTACGACTTTTTCACGTATTACTTCACGCTGTTCTTGACGCCGACCATGTTCTTGAGCGGCGTGTTCTTTCCGCGTGATCAGTTGCCCGGCTTCATGCAAGCCCTGTCCGACTTCTTGCCGCTGACGGCAGCGGTCGAGCTGATTCGTCCACTGTTCATGGGCCAGTGGCCAGCCAATGGCTGGCTGCACCTGGCCGTGCTGGTGGCCTATGCGGTGGGCGCGTTCTGGATCGCGCTGGCGCTCACGCGCAAGCGCTTTCGCAGCTGAGACTTCCGACTTTTTACAAGTCAAAGAAGACTGTCTCGCGTCCCTTGTCGCTGTCTTGCATGTAGATGTCAAAGCGATAAACCGGGCCGGCATTCGTCATCTCACGCTGGGCGACCAAGCTGGCGCGGCGCTCGGCAGGCACGCTGTTCAGCACTTCGTCAGCCGCATTGGCTGCCGCTTCATCAGAGAAATAAATCCGCGTGAAGGTGTGCACCAAAAGGCCGCGCATGGTCACGCAGACGTCAATGAAGGGTGCTTGACCCGCGGCCAACGCGCCGGGCTTGACGGTGTCAAAAACGAAGTGGTTGCCTGCAAACGTGCCTGTGCCGCAGCGGCCGAAACCGGCGAAACCTTTAGCGGCTGCGTCTTCAACTGACGCGATGTGCTGACCGTGTGCGTCGGGCTGGTTGATCTCGACGATGGCGTCGCCCACGACTTGGCCTGCGCCGTCAAATACCCGTCCAGTGATGCGAATGTGCTCGCCTTCGGCATGCGCTTGCGTGAGCACGGGATTGAACAGGCTCTTGAAGTCGTAGCCGTATTGCGTGGGCGTGAGTCCGTAGGCGAAGTAAGGGCCGACGGTTTGCGAAGGGGTTTGCAGCAGGCGCTGGCCAGTGGCGTCTTGCATCGTGGTGCTGACGTCAGTGCTGATGATGGGCATGTTGTTCATGGTGGGCGTCTTCGGCTTAGTCGGGCTTATCCGGGGGCTTATTCAAAACGCGTGGCTTTGGCGCCGCGCAACACGATGTCAAACACATAGCCCAGTGCGTAGTCGGGCTGGGTCACGTCGAGGCTGAACTTGGACACCATGGTTTCGCGCAAATGCGCAGGCGCGCCCATGTACATGGGGTCCAGCGTCAAGAGCGGATCGCCGGGGAAATACATCTGCGTGACCAAGCGGCTGGCAAAGTAGTCGCCAAAGAGCGAGAAGTGAATGTGGTTCGGCCGCCAGGCGTTGGGGTGGTTGCCCCAGGGGTAAGCGCCGGGCTTGATGGTCTTGAAGGTGTAGCGACCTTGATCGTCCGTCATGCAGCGACCGGCGCCCAGAAAGTTCGGGTCCAGCGGCGCGTCGTGCTGGTCCACCTTGTGCACATAGCGGCCAGCGGCATTGGCCTGCCAGACTTCAACCAGCGTGTTGCGCACAGGGCGGCCGTCTTCGTCCAGCACACGGCCGGTGACGATGATGCGCTCGCCCAAAGGCGCGCCGTTCATCACGGCATTGAGCGTCATGTCGTTGTCCAGCGCACCCATTTGCGCGGCGCTGTAGACCGGCGCATTGCGCTGGGCCAGCGCATGCCTCATGGGAATCAGCGTTTGCTTGGGACCGCGCAAGCCCGTGGACTTGTAGAGCGGGTCGATGTGCGCGGGGTGGCAGGCCCAGTCGCGCGGGCTCAGGGTGGCGCTTGAGCCCATTGCGGCGCTGTTGGTTGCGGAAGTGGTCATAGCTTTCATGGGATGCGGCTCCTTGGGTAGCAGGTGCCGAACTTTAGGCCCGAAGCTTGGTTATGTATAGTGAGTTTTTTGGCAGATTCACATAACCAAATGAGCATGGAACAAAGGGCCTGATTCAGTGATCGACAGCCGCATCAAATTCAGGCACCTGCAGTGCTTCCTGGCCACCGCCCAGCTGGGCAGCGTGCAAAAAGCCGCTGACCGACTGGCCATCACGCAGCCAGCGGCGTCCAAGACCTTGCAAGAGTTGGAGAGCTTGGTCAGTGCGCGGCTGCTGGAGCGCGGTCGGCGCGGCGCGCAACTCACGCCGCAAGGCGAAGCCTTTTTGCGCCACGCCGAAGCCAGCGTCAACGCCCTGCGTGAAGCCGTGGCCAGCGTGTCCCCCGCCAGCCAGGCCGCCACCAGCCGCATCCACATCGGCGTCTTGCCCACCGTCGCGCCGTGGCTGCTGCCCAAGCTGTTGCGAATGCTGGACGAAAAATCCAACAGCACGGTCAGCTCCCAGAGCCGCCGTGTCAATCTGCAACTGCACACCGGCCCCAACCCCGAGTTGCTCAAGCAATTGCGATCCGGCAGCCTGGACCTCGTCATCGGCCGCTTCGCCGAGCCCGCTCACATGCTGGGCTTGAGCTTTGAACACCTCTATGCCGACCCACTGGTCATGGTGGTGCGCCCGGGCCATCCGCTACAGCCGGCTACACACAGCAAGAAATCAAAGCCAGTGGTCATGGCCGAACTCAGCGCCTACCCCTGGGTTTTGCCCCTGCCCGGCACGGCGATCCGCCACACGGCAGACAGCTTTTTAAGCAAACACGGCTTAGGCAATACCGGCCGCCTGGAAACGCTGGACGTTGGGGTCGCCAGCCGTTATGTCTGTCAGAGTGAGGCGATCTGGCTCACACCCCAAGGCGCGGTCGAAGACGAATTGAACGCCAGAAATTTGGCGGTGCTCCCAGCCGACATGCGCGGCACCGAGGAAATGGTTGGCCTGACGTTACGCGCCGACATGCAAGCCAACGCGGCCCAGCAAGAAGTGATCACCGCGATTCATGCACTGGCCGCAGCGCGCAGATCAACAAGCGCTTAAGTCCCCGCCACCCCAAACCGCGAAGCCAACCCACCCAGCCCCAGCTCCCCCAGCACCTCCAACAAACGCTCCCGCGCCGCAGCAGCTTTCTGCGCATTCACCCGCTCAGGCCGGCTGGCCAGGATCAACTCATTCTTCATCGAGTGCTCCCAGCCCACCAGCTCCGTCACCGTCACTTCGTAGCCCTGCGCTTCCAGCTGCAAGCAACGCAAGACATTCGTGATCTGGCTGCCGAACTCCCGCGTGTGCAGCGGGTGCCGCCACAGCTCAGCCAAGGGCGTGCGCTTGAGTGACAGTGCCCTGCCCTGCTTTAGCACCCCGGCGACTTCTGCCTGGCAGCAAGGCACCAGCACCATGTGCCGCGCGCCCCGCGCCAAGCCAAACGCAATCGCGTCGTCGGTCGCCGTGTCGCACGCGTGCAGCGCCGTCACGATGTCCACCACAGCCGGCAGCGCATTCGAGGCCGTGGCCTCTTGCACCGACAGGTTCAAGAAATGCATGCGCTCAAAGCCCAGGCGCTGGGCCAGCTCGCTGGACTTGGCCACCAACTCGGCACGGGTTTCAATGCCAAAAATCTGGCCAGCGGTTTTTCGCCCCGCATGCGCCACATTGAAAAACAGGTCGTAAAGAATGAAGCCCAGATACGACTTGCCAGCCCCGTGGTCCGCCAGCGTGGGCGCAGGGTTGTGCGCAAACGCGTCGTTCAGCAGCGGCTCGATGAACTGGTACAGGTGGTAAACCTGCTTGAGCTTGCGCCGCGTGTCCTGGTTGAGCTTGCCCTCACGCGTCAAGATGTGCAGCTCTTTGAGCAGCTCAATCGACTGCCCCGGCCGCAGCTCTTCAATGACTTGGGCGGGCTTGGCCGCTTGCATTGCAGGGATTGCGGGAGAAGAGGCTTTCGGGCGGGTGGCTTTAGACATGGCGGGCAAGTCTAACGCCCATGCCGCAACGCCCACGCGCCACAATCGCCGGATGAATGAACGCCCAGATGAGCCACAAGACGAGGAAGACCACGACTACAACCGCGTCCGTGAGGACGACGTTGAAGACGATGAAGACGATGAGGACGGCCAGCCCGATCCTTTCAATACGGCGCCAGCCACAACCGCCAGCAGCGCCGCGCACCCTTACGAGCACTTGACGCCCGACGTGGTGCTGGACGCCTTGGCCAGCGTCGGCCTGTACGGCGACGGCCGGCTCACGGCTTTGTCCAGCTACGAAAACCGCGTCTACCAAGTCGCGCTGGAAGGCGGCAGTGCAGAGGGCGAGTTCGTGGTCGCCAAGTTCTACCGGCCCGAGCGCTGGAGCGATGCGCAGATCTTGGAAGAGCACGCCTTCGCTGCCGAATTGATGGCGGCAGAGATTCCTGTGATCGGGCCGCTGGTCTTGAACGGGCAGACCTTGCACCACTTCAATGGTTTTGCCTTCAGCGTTTCGCCAAGGCGCGGCGGCCGCCGGCCTGAGCTCGACGACACGGCCGTGCTGGAATGGATTGGCCGATTTTTAGGCCGCATTCATGCAGTCGGTGCGGCTAGGCCTTTTGCGCTGCGGCCTGCGCTCAACATCCAGACCTTCGGCCATGCCAGCCGCGACGTTTTGCTTAGCGGCAATCATCTGCCACTCGACATGGCGTCACGCTGGCGCACTGCGTTTGACGAAGCCATGCAAGTGACTGAAGGCGTGATGAAAGAGGTGGGCGATGTGCGCACCCTGCGCCTGCACGGCGACTGCCACCCCGGCAATATTTTGTGGACGCCAGAAGGTCAGCCAGGTGCCGGCCCGCACTTCGTCGACTTGGACGACGCACGCACTGGCCCCGCGGTACAAGACTTCTGGATGCTGCTGGCCGGTGACCGCGCGCAATGCACGCGGCAGCTCGGCGCGCTGGTTGACGGCTACGAGGAATTTCGAGAATTTGACCGGCGCGAATTGGCACTGATCGAGCCGCTGCGCACGCTGCGACTGGTGCATTACAGCGCCTGGCTCGCGCAACGTTTTACCGACCCGATCTTTCCGATCAACTTCCCGTGGTTCGGCTCCAGCGACTACTGGAAGGGGCAGATCGACATGCTGGTGGAGCAGACTGAGGCGATGCAGGAACGGCCACTCATCGTCTGAGCGAACCGAGGCACGAAGTTCAGCAACCCAGCAAATCAGCCAGCGCCGTGATGCTGGACGCATGCAGATCGTTGCCCGCCTGCGGCGACACGTCTTTGGGCTGCGCCGCACCAAACTCCAATGGCCGCTCGATGTACGCCGTCTGCAAACCGCAAGCCCGCGCCGCCGCCAAATCATCATGGTGCGCGGCGCACAGCATCACCTCTTGCGGCGCCACATCAAACACATCGGCCACACCCAGGTAGGTCGCCGGGTCGGGCTTGTAGGCTTTGAACACTTCAGCCGACAAGATGCAGTCCCAAGGCAGGCCAGCGCGCTTGGCCATGGCGGTGAGCAGGCCCAGGTTGCCGTTGGACAAGCTGCAGATCACAAAGCGTTTTTTAAGGCGCTGCAGGCCTTCGACGCTGTCAGGCCAGGCGTCGAGCCGATGCCAGACGCGGTTCAGGTGCTGACGCTCGGCTTCAGTCAAATGACCCAAATTGAAAGTGGACAGCAAGTCGTCCAAGATCATGCGGTGCAAGGTATCAATGCGCACCCAGCCCAGCTCACCCGAGCGCACGCGCTGCATGGCCGGCTGGTAGCCCGCCCGCCAGGCCAGCGCGAAAGCGTTGCCATCAACTTGCGGGTAAAGGCTTTGCATCTCGCGCACGATGGAGCCGTGCCAATCGACCACGGTGCCAAAGATGTCGAAGGCCAGAACTTTCGCAGTCGTCTTCATCTCAGGCACCGCCGCACTCATACCAAGAGCGCGTTGATGCGTCGCACGTAGGCAGCCGGGTCGTCAGGCAGGCCGCCTTCAGACAGCAGCGCCTGGTCAAACAGGATGTGCGCCAGGTCTTCAAAAGCTGCGCCTTCTTGCGCTTCCAGCTTTTTAACCAGCGCATGCTGCGCGTTGACTTCCAGAATCGGCTTGACCTCAGGCACGGGCTGGCCGGCTTGCTTGAGCATGCGGGCGAGCTGCGTGGACATATCGCCGTCTTGCACCACCAGGCAGGCGGCGGAATCCACCAGGCGCGTGGTGGCGCGCACGTCTTTGGCTTTGTCTTTGAGCGCGTCTTTCAGGCGGTCCAAGATGGGCTTGAACTGGGTCTGCGCTTCTTCGGCGGCTTTCTTTTCGTCGTCGTCTTGCAGCTTGCCCAAGTCCACCGCGCCCTTGGCGACGGACTGCAGCGGCGTGCCGTCAAACTCGTTCAGATAGTTCAGCGCCCACTCATCGACGCGGTCCGTCATGAGCAAGACCTCAATGCCTTTCTTGCGGAAGATTTCAAGCTGCGGGCTGTTCTTGCCGGCGGCTTGCGTGTCAGCGGTGATGTAGTAAATCGCCTCCTGGCCTTCCTTCATGCGGGCTTTGTAGTCGGCCAGGCTGACTGTGGTGGTGTCAGTGGTGGACGAGGCAAAGCGCAGCAGCTTGGCCAGGCGTTCACGGTTGGCAAAGTCTTCACCCAGGCCTTCTTTGAGCACCGCACCAAACTCGCGGTAAAAGGTCGTGAACTTCTCAGCGTCGTTCGCCGCCAGGTCTTCAATCATGGACAGCACGCGGCGCGTGTTGCCTTCGCG
This sequence comes from uncultured Polaromonas sp., assembly GCA_964575005.1. GTDB lineage: Bacteria > Pseudomonadota > Gammaproteobacteria > Burkholderiales > Burkholderiaceae_C > Polaromonas. The sequence continues at coordinate 8,340 of CAZNQE010000098.1, forward strand.
AATCGCCTTGACCGCGCGGCTTTCTTGTAGCAGTTCGCGCGACACGTTCAGCGGCAAGTCAGACGAATCCACCACGCCTTTGACGAAGCGCAGGTAGCTGGGCAAGAGTGCCTGCGCGTCGTCCATGATGAAGACGCGCTTGACGTAGAGCTTGACGCCCGCCGCCTTGTCGCGGTTGAACAAATCCATCGGCGCCTTGGCCGGGATGAACAGCAGCTGCGTGTACTCGGTGCTGCCTTCCACCCGGTTGTGCGTGGTGGCCAGCGGCGCTTCGCTGTCGTAGCTGATCTGCTTGTAGAACTCGTCGTACTGCTCTTGCGTGACGTCCTTCTTGGCGCGGCTCCACAGCGCCGCAGCCTGGTTCACGGTTTCCCATTCGCCGGTTTTCGCCATGTCGCCGGGCTGGCCGTCCTCGCCTTCTTTCCACTCTTCCTTTTCCATCTCGATGGGCAGGGAAATGTGGTCAGAGTATTTGTTGATGATGCCCTTGACCTTCCAGGCATTCATGTAGTCGAGCGCGTCTTCCTTGAGGTGCAAGATGACGCTGCTGCCGCGCTCTGCGCGCTCAATCTCGTCGACTTCAAAGTCGCCCGTGCCGCTGCTGGCCCAGCGCACACCTTGCGAAGTTGGCAGGCCGGCGCGCCGGCTTTCGACCGTGATGCGATCGGCCACGATGAAGCCGGAATAAAAACCGACGCCGAACTGGCCGATGAGCTGCGAATCACTCTTTTGGTCGCCCGACAGCTTGGACACGAACTCGCGCGTGCCGCTTTTGGCAATCGTGCCCAGGTGGTCGATGGCTTCTTGCTCAGACATGCCGATGCCGTTGTCGCTGATGGTCAGCGTCTTGGCGGCTTTGTCAAAACTCACGCGAACTTTGAGTTCGGGCGCGTTCTCATACAGGCCGGCGTCATTCAGCGCCTCAAAACGCAGCTTGTCGCAGGCGTCAGATGCATTTGAAATGAGCTCGCGCAAGAAAATATCAGGATTGGAATAAAGAGAGTGCGTCACCAGTTGCAGGAGCTGGGCGACTTCGGCTTGGAAGGCAAGGGTCTGTTTTTTCATGAAGCCATAGTTGGGTTGGCCGGCGGCAAATTCAAGGGGGGATTGGAACCGGGGTGTTACTGTTGCGTTATGAACGGAACTGAATTCACCGCCCTGCTGATCCTGGCCACGGCCATGAGCTTCACGCCAGGGCCCAACACCACCTTGTCTACGGCGATGGCCGCCAACCACGGCCTGAAGCGGGCCATGCCTTTTGTGATGGCTGTGCCGGTGGGCTGGGGCCTGCTGCTGGGCGCCTGCGCCCTGGGCCTGGGCGCGCTGGTGCTGGCCTTGCCCTGGCTGGGCTGGGCCGTCAAGGCGGTGGGCGTGGGCTATTTGTTGTGGCTGGCCAGCCGGCTGGCGCGCACCCGGGCCATGGCGCAAACCAGCGCGGTCACGGTCGGCTTTGCCCAGGGCGTGGCGCTGCAGTTCGTCAACATCAAGGCCTGGATGCTGGCGCTGACCATCGTGAGCGGCTGGGTTGCCGGGCATGGCGACGCCCTGGCGCGCTTTGCGGTGGTGCTGCCGGTGATGCTGTTTTATGCGTTTTCGAGCAACCTGGCTTATGCGCTGGTCGGCTCGCTGCTGCGCGCCTGGCTGGCCGGGCCTGATGGCAGCCATGCGAGGCTGATGTGGTTCAACCGCTTGATGGCCGGCGTGCTGGTGTTGACGGGCATCTGGATGCTGCGGCTGTGACAGCCGATGTGAAGGTGTCCGCACCCATGTCCGCGACCACGCGTGGCCTGTGGATGGGACTCTTGGGCGTGACGATTTTTGCCATGACCTTGCCCATGACGCGCCTGGCTGTGGGCACGCCGGACGCGCCGCTGATGTCCGGCGTCTTCATCGCCTTGGGCCGCGCGGTGGTAGCCGCAGGCCTGTCGATTGTGTTTTTGCTGGCCACGCGGGCGCCCTGGCCCCGACGTGAAGACTGGTGGCCTTTGCTGCTCGTCATGGGCGGCGTGGTCTTCGGCTTTCCGCTGCTCACGTCCATTGCCATGCGCCATGTGGACGCGGTGCACGCCAGCGTCATCGTCGGCGTGCTGCCGCTGGGCACGGCGGCGGTGGGCGCGCTGCTGCACCGGCAGCGGCCGTCCCTCGGCTTTTGGCTGTGCGCGGTGTTGGGCAGTGGCCTCGTTGTCACTTTTGCCGTGCTGCGGTCAGGTAGCGCCGGTTTGCAGCTGCACTTTGCCGACGTGCTTTTGCTCGGCGCCATGCTGTGCGCGTCCATCGGTTATGCCTACGGCGGGCGCCTGTCGCAGCGCATGCGGGCCGAGCACGTCATTTGCTGGGCGCTGGTGATGGCGCTGCCGCTCACGGTGCCGCTGGCCTGGGCCAGCAGGCCGCAGGCGGCGCTGCCTCTGAGTGCCTGGGGCGGCTTTGCTTATGTGGCGGTGTTCTCGATGTGGCTGGGCTTTTTTGCCTGGTACCGGGGCCTGGCTTTGGGCGGCACGGTGC
>CAZNQE010000099.1:0-10384 GCA_964575005.1 uncultured Polaromonas sp.
GGTCCGGGCAAGGTGCTGGCTGGCATGGTCAAGCGCATTGATGTTGAATTGACCGGCGCCCCCCTGTTTGACCCAGCCAGCCTGGCGGACGTAAAAACTCTTTTGACAACGGATGCAGCATGACTGACAAAGCCCCCAGCAAGCCCGTGGCGTTGGTCACTGGCGCTTCGCGCGGCATTGGCGCGGCCATCGCGCTTGAACTTGCTCGCCGCGGCATGACGGTCATCGGTACCGCCACCACGGACGAGGGCGCAGCCCGAATTTCTGCCGCGCTGGCGGCCTACCCTGGTTGCAGCGGGCGCAACCTCAACGTCAACGACGGCGCTGCCATTGAAGCCATCACGGACGAGATCAGCAAGGCCCATGGCGGCTTGCACGTGCTCGTCAATAACGCGGGCATCACCCGAGACATGCTGGCCATGCGCCTGAAAGACGACGACTGGGACGCCGTGCTGGACACCAACCTGAAGGCTGTGTTTCGCATGAGCCGTGCCGTCATGCGGACCATGATGAAGCAGCGTTATGGCCGCATCATCAGCATCACCTCGGTGGTGGGCGCGTCCGGCAATGCGGGTCAAGCCAACTACGCAGCTTCCAAAGCCGGTGTGGCGGGCATGACGCGCGCCCTGGCCCGTGAACTGGGCTCGCGCGGCATCACGGTCAATTGCATTGCGCCCGGCTTCATTGAAACCGACATGACGGCGGGCTTGCCGGAAGAGCAGCAAAAAGCATTGCTCGGCCAGATCCCGCTGGGTCACCTGGGTAAACCGCAAGACATCGCGCATGCGGTGGCCTTTGTGGCGAGCGCTGAGGCGGGCTACATCACCGGTCAGGAAATCCACGTCAATGGTGGGATGCACATGTAAGGTAGCTGCTGAACTCGGGCTCTTTTTGGCCTGAGTCCACGCGGCTGCCGACTTAGCCCGGCAACGGGCTAAAATCACGGATTAATTCACAACCCTCAGAGGGACATATGAGCGATATCGAAGCACGTGTTAAGAAGATCATTGCCGAGCAACTCGGCGTGGAAGAAGGCCAGGTCACCAGTGAAAAGTCCTTCGTCGCCGATCTGGGCGCTGACTCCCTTGACACGGTTGAACTGGTCATGGCTCTGGAAGACGAGTTCGGCATCGAGATTCCTGATGAGGACGCCGAGAAAATCACGACCGTGCAAAACGCGATCGATTACGCCAACACCCATCAGAAAGCCTGAACGGGCCTTGCCCTTCTCAGTCTGAAAGGCCGCTTGCGGCCTTTTGAGTTTTTATTTCTTTTGAGTTTTTCCAGGATTAGCGCATGAGCCGTCGCCGTGTCGTCGTGACAGGTCTGGGTTGCATCAGCCCCGTGGGTAACACCGTGGCTGAGAACTGGAGCAATCTGCTCGCTGGTAACTCCGGCATTGACCTGATTTCCAAATTCGATGCCAGTGCCTTTTCCTGCAAGATTGCAGGCGAGGTCAAGGGTTTCAAGATCGGTGATTACATCGCCGAAAAAGAAGCCCGCCACATGGACACCTTCATCCATTTCGGCTTGGCGGCTGCCTGCCAGGCCGTTGTGGACAGTGGCTTGCCTACAGGTGAGGCGCTCAGTGAAGAGCTGGCCGTGCGCATTGGCTGCGTCATTGGCTCGGGCATCGGTGGCTTGCCGCTGATCGAAGATACGCATGGCGAGCTCGTCAATCGCGGTCCGCGCCGAATCACGCCATTTTTTGTGCCTGGCTCCATCGTCAATATGATCGCCGGTCATGTGTCCATGAAGTTCGGGTTCAAGGGGCCGAATCTGGCCATCGCGACGGCCTGCACGACGGGCTTGCATTGCATTGGTGACGCCGGCCGCATGATCGAATACGGTGACGCAGACGTGATGATCGCCGGCGGGGCGGAGTCGACAGTGTCGCCGCTGGGCGTTGGTGGCTTTGCCGCCATGCGCGCCTTGTCCACACGCAACGACGATCCAAAAACCGCCAGTCGACCCTGGGACAAAGACCGCGATGGTTTCGTGCTGGGTGAGGGTGCCGGCATGATGGTTCTGGAAGAGTACGAACATGCCAAGGCACGCGGCGCGCGCATTTACGCAGAGCTCGCCGGCTTTGGCATGAGCGCAGACGCTGGCCACATCACGGCGCCCAACATGGACGGCCCGCGCCGCGCTATGCGCGGCGCCCTGGCAAACGCCGGCATCAACGCGGACGAGGTGCAGTACCTCAACGCGCACGGCACATCGACACCGTTGGGCGACGTCAATGAAACGCAAGCCATCAAGGCCGCCTTTGGCGACCATGCTTCGCGCATGATGGTCAGTTCCACCAAATCCATGACCGGACATTTGCTGGGCGGTGCTGGCGGCATCGAGTCGGTGTACACCGTGCTTGCGCTGCATCACCAAAAAATCCCACCGACCATCAACATCTTCAACCAGGATGCGGAGTGCGACCTTGACTACTGCGCCAATACCGCGCGTGACGCCAAGATTGATGTGGCCCTGAAGAACAACTTCGGCTTTGGCGGGACCAACGGTTCGCTCGTCTTCAAGCGAGTGTGATCTCCGTTGGCTGAACTTTTCGGCCGCCACCATGCCCCTGCACAGCGCCCCGCCGGTGAGTTATCCGATGGGGCGCTCGTGTTTCCTGGGTGCGCTTTTGTTGCTGGCCTGGTGCATGTGCGCCGTGCTGATGGCTGCTTGGTGGTGGTTCAGCGCAGCCAGCGATTGGCGGCCCTGGCTTGGTTTGGCAGTGCTTTTGGGCGCGGGTGCCATCTTGGCGCGTGGCTGGCAACGCTCGCCCGTCGGTCAGCTCAGCTGGGACGGTCAACACTGGGCTTGGGAAAGCCCGGTTTATCAGGGCGGCAGTACCTTGGAGGCGCCCCAGGTCGTGCTAGATTTGCAGAGCGCCGTGTTGCTTCGCCTGAACAACCCGGCGGGTGCGTCTTGGTGGCTCTGGGCAGAGAGTGACGGGTCGCTGCCTCGCTGGCTTGACTTGCGCCGTGCCGTTTACGCCAGACCACGACCTGAACATGCCATGGACGTCCAGGCCAATGCGCCCGAGTCATCTATCGAGCGGCGCTGACGATCAGGAGAACGTTCCCCTCGGCACCGAGCGGTCGAGACAGCTGAGCTTTGGTGAAGTGCCCTTACTATCCGGCTGGGCAATGGCGGTGACATCGCGGTGGGCGAACTGCCTCTGGCTACCCTTGAACGCTAAGGTTAACGCCCCAAGTGGTCCCAAGCGGAAGTTGCAAGTCGAAGCGTGAACTGGTGAGGCGGTGCGACCCTCCCGATTTCTTTGTTTTTTCTAAGAGGCTCAAGATGCTCAAGCTCAACCCATCTCGCCTGCGAACCCAAGCGCTCGCAGGCTCCCTGGCCTTGATCGGCATGGTTTCCGGTCTGCCGGTGCAGCCGGCTTGGGCGCAGTCGGCCGCGGCGCAGGCGCAAATGCGCGGGCTGCCTGACTTTACCGATCTGGTCGACCAGGTCGGCCCAGCTGTCGTAAACATCCGGACGCTGGAAAAAGCCAAACCTGGCGCCGCGTCGCCCAATGAAGAGCAAATGCTCGAATTCTTCCGGCGCTTCGGCATTCCTGTGCCGCCCAATATGCCGCGTACCCCAAGGCCTGACCGCGGCGCGCCACCGGACGAGGACACGCCGCGCGGGGTGGGCTCGGGCTTCATCTTGTCCACCGACGGCTTCGTGATGACAAACGCCCACGTGGTCGAAGGTGCTGACGAAGTCATCGTGACGCTCACCGACAAGCGCGAGTTCAAGGCCAGGCTGATCGGCGCGGACAAGCGCACCGACGTTGCTGTGGTCAAGATCGAGGCCAGCGGTCTGCCAGCTGTGAAGATAGGTGACGCCAACCGCATGCGGGTGGGCGAATGGGTGATGGCCATTGGCTCTCCCTTTGGCCTGGAAAACACCGTGACCGCGGGCATCGTGAGTGCCAAACAACGCGACACGGGTGACTACCTGCCATTCATCCAGACCGATGTCGCCATCAACCCCGGTAATTCGGGCGGGCCCCTGATCAATATGCGCGGTGAAGTGGTGGGTATCAACAGCCAGATCTATTCGCGCTCGGGTGGCTTCCAAGGCATCTCATTTGCCATTCCCATTGACGAGGCGATCCGCGTTTCCGAACAGTTGCGCACTTCAGGGCGTGTCACGCGTGGGCGTATCGGCGTGCAGATTGACCAGGTCAGCAAGGAAATCGCTGAGTCCATCGGTCTTGGCCGTGCGCAGGGCGCGCTGGTGCGCGGTGTGGAGGCTGGCGCCCCGGCAGACAAGGCGGGCATCGAGGCCGGCGACATCATCACCAAGTTTGACGGCAAGCTAATTGAGAAATCCAGCGATTTGCCGCGTCTGGTGGGCAACGTCAAGCCGGGTACTCGTGCGACGGTGACCGTGTTCCGCCGAGGTGCCTCGCGCGATTTGACCGTCACGATTGCTGAAGTCGAGGTTGAAAAGCCGGTGCGGCCGACGGTGGCACCCGAACCCAAGCCACCTGTTGCCGGCCCTGCTCAAGCGCTGGGGCTGGTGGTGGCCGAGGTCAGCGAGGCTCAAAAGAAAGAGCTCAAGGTGCGCGGTGGAGTTCGGGTTGAAAGCGCCCAGGGTGCTGCCGCTCGAGCTGGCTTGCAGGAGGGCGATGTCATCGTGGCCCTTGCCAACACAGACGTCACTTCAGTCAAGCAGTTCGAGCAGGTCTTGGCCAAGACCGATAAAACCAAGCCGGTCAATGTGCTGTTTCGGCGGGGTGACCTGGCGCAATACGCCTTGATCCGCCCTGGTCGCTGAGCTTCAATCTACGGGTAAACCCGCTATTTTGAGGCTGAGCTACCCCCAGTAACCCATCAGTCCTGGGGGTTTTTCATGGCTTTTTCGGGCTTTTAGAGTCTGGCCAAAAAATTAAATCCCTTCTTTTAGTGCGTCAAAAAGCACATGGCTGGCACGCTGTTTGAGTGCTTCTCAGCATCTACATGACTTTCGGTAGAATCGAGGCTTGTTTCTTGGCGTTTAGGCTATATCAAACGAGTGAAATCGACGCAAATGCTGTGGTTTAGGATCATTCAGCGTCGATCCACAGATCACCCACAAGTTGTTCAGTTCGGCTCCGAACAAAATGTGAACAAGCTGTGGATAACATTCATGTTGCTGCCCTGCAACGAGAAAGATTTGGCTTTTTCCAGGCGATGCACTGCTGGCTTTTTGCCTACAATGAAGTTCCAACTATCGCAGTTGCCATAGATTGTTGGTTCAGGGCGCGTCGCAAATCCGACGCGCCCTTTTTTATGTCCGTCGCGAAGTGAGCTCCTTGCTTCGCAATACTTTCAAGCACTTAGGCGTTTCCGTTGATGAATCACATCAGAAATTTTTCGATCATTGCGCACATCGACCACGGCAAGTCCACGCTGGCTGACCGGATCATTCAACGATGCGGCGGTTTGCAAGATCGCGAAATGAGCGCGCAGGTGCTGGACTCGATGGAACTTGAAAAAGAGCGTGGGATAACCATCAAGGCGCAGACCGCTGCGCTGCGCTACAAGGCCGCTGACGGGCAGATCTACAACCTCAATTTGATCGACACGCCAGGTCACGTCGACTTCTCTTATGAAGTCAGTCGTTCACTGTCGGCTTGCGAAGGCGCGCTGCTGGTCGTTGACGCGAGCCAGGGCGTGGAAGCGCAGACGGTAGCCAACTGCTACACCGCGCTCGACCTGAACGTGACCGTCGTGCCCGTGCTGAACAAGATGGACTTGCCGCAGGCCGACCCGGAGAACGCCAAGCAAGAAATTGAAGACGTGATCGGCATCGATGCGACGGATGCGATCCCTTGCAGCGCCAAGACTGGCATGGGCATTGACGAGATTCTGGAGGCTGTGGTGGCTAAGATTCCGCCGCCCCAGGGAAATCCCGCAGGCGCACTTCGCGCCATGATCATCGACAGCTGGTACGACGCTTATGTCGGCGTGGTCATGTTGGTGCGCGTGGTCGATGGCCGCCTGGCCAAGGGCGACCGCATCAAGCTGATGGCCAGTGAGGCGACTTACAACGCCGAGCAGCTCGGCGTCTTCACGCCGCACACCGAACCACGACCTTCTCTCGAAGCTGGCGAGGTGGGCTTTGTGATTGCTGGCATCAAGGAGTTGCAGGCCGCTCGCGTGGGCGATACCGTGACCCTCATCAAACCCGGCACAGGCGGCGCAGCAATGACTGCGACCGAGGCGCTGCCCGGCTTCAAGGAAATTCAACCGCAGGTGTTTGCAGGGCTCTACCCGACGGAAGCCAGCGAATACGAGTCGCTGCGCGACGCGCTGGAAAAGCTCAAGCTGAACGACGCGTCCTTGCATTACGAACCCGAGGTCAGCCAGGCCCTGGGCTTTGGCTTTCGCTGCGGCTTCCTGGGTCTGCTCCATATGGAGATCGTCCAGGAGCGCCTGGAGCGCGAGTTTGACCAAGACCTGATCACCACCGCGCCCAGTGTGGTGTACCAAGTGGTCAAGCCTGATGGCGACGTGTTGATGGTCGAAAACCCATCCAAGATTCCGGACGCCGGCCGCATCCAGGAGATCCGTGAGCCCATCGTCACCGTACATCTGTATATGCCGCAGGACTACGTGGGCGCCGTCATGACGCTGGCCAACCAAAAGCGCGGCGTGCAGATGAACATGGCCTATCACGGCAAGCAGGTCATGCTGACCTACGAAATGCCGCTGGGCGAGATCGTGCTGGACTTCTTTGACAAACTCAAGTCGGTCTCCCGCGGCTATGCGTCCATGGACTATGAGTTCAAGGAATTCCGCGCATCTGACGTGGTCAAGGTCGACATCTTGCTCAACGGCGAGCGGGTGGACGCGCTGTCCATCATCGTGCACCGCAGCCAGTCTCAGTACCGCGGCCGCGCCGTGGTGGCCAAGATGCGCGAGATCATTTCTCGCCAGCAGTTCGACGTCGCCATCCAGGCCGCTATCGGGGCCAATGTGATTGCGCGTGAGACAATCAAAGCGCTGCGCAAGAACGTGATCGCCAAGTGCTACGGCGGCGATATTTCGCGCAAAAAGAAGCTGTTGGAAAAACAAAAAGCGGGCAAAAAGCGCATGAAGCAGATTGGTTCTGTCGAAGTGCCCCAAGAGGCCTTCCTGGCCATTTTGCAGGTGGAAGATTAAATGGTTGCAGTCATGAGTTCCCTCACCGCCTTGATATTGGCGGCTTTTGCCGGTTACGGCGCTGCCTGGTATGCGGGCATGGTGGAGGGTAATTTTTCGCTTCTGCTATTTTTGGCCACGGTGGTGACCGGTGTTTACTGGTTGGCCGAGCGCTTTTATTTTTTGCCCCAACGCCAAAAATCCGCCCTGGTCCTGGAAGCCGTCAGTACTCAGCGCAATGCTGAATTGGCGCGTCAAGGCGTGCAAGCCGTGCAGACCGACCTGGCTGAAGCCCGCTTGCGTCTGATGATGCAGCCCTGGTGGCTGGACTGGACGGCCGGGCTCTTCCCCGTCATCGTCGCCGTTTTTGTATTGCGCTCCTTCTTGTTCGAGCCCTTCAAGATCCCCTCGGGTTCGATGATTCCGACGCTGCTGGTCAATGACCTGATCCTGGTCAACAAATTTCATTACGGCATTCGCTTGCCCGTGATCTTCACCAAGGTCTGGGATAACAACGAGCCGCAGCGTGGCGACGTGATGGTGTTCCGTTACCCACCCAAGCCCAGCCTGGACTACATCAAACGCGTGGTCGGCGTGCCCGGTGACGAGGTGGCTTACCTGAACAAGAGCCTGACCGTGAACGGTAAGCCCGTGCCCAAAAAGGCATTGCCGGATTTCTTTGACGAAGATGCCCTGCGTTACGCCAAGCAGTTTGAAGAAACCACAGCCGACGGCTCCCGCAGCTACCGCATCCTCAACGACGCAGACCGCCCGGCCTTCGTGCAGGCCACGGACGACTTTCCGTTTCGCGACAACTGCCGTTACAGCAGCGAAGGCGTGGTGTGCAAGGTGCCTGCTGGCCACTATTTCATGATGGGTGACAACCGCGACAACTCGCTGGACTCGCGCTACTGGGGCTTCGTGCCCGAGAAAAACATCGTCGGCAAGGCTTTCTTTGTCTGGATGAACTTCGGCAACCTCAAGCGCATTGGCTCTTTCCAGTAAGACCGTCCATCAAGCGCCCATGAGTTCCAGCCCCGCCCCCGTGAAAGACAAGCTCTCCAGCACCGCGCCAGTGGCGCCAGCTTCTTCAGGCACGTCTTTGAGCGCGCCCTTGCAAGCCCTGGAAGGCCGTTTGCAGCACGTGTTTGGCAAGCCGCGCCTTTTGCAGATGGCACTTACCCATCGCAGCTTTTCGGCTGATCACAACGAGCGGCTCGAGTTCTTGGGCGATTCAGTGTTGAACCTCGCTGTGGCGGGCCTGCTCTATGAGCGTCTGGCGGCTCTTCCCGAAGGCGACTTGTCCCGCGTGCGCGCCAACCTCGTCAAGCAAGACACCTTGCACCAACTCGCCGTGGGCCTGGGCCTGCCGCTCCTACTGCGCCTGGGCGAAGGCGAAGCCAAGTCGGGCGGCAGCAAACGTCCGTCCATCCTGGCAGATGCACTTGAGGCCGTTATTGGCGCCGTCTATCTGGATGCAGGTTTTGACAGCGCCGCGGCCCTGGTGCGCAGGCTCTTCAAGGACGTGGACATCACGCCCCAAATGCCAGCCATCGGCAAAGACCCAAAGACCGAGTTGCAGGAATGGCTGCAGGGTCGCAAAATGAATTTGCCTATCTACCGTGTGGTGGGAACCTCCGGTGCTGCGCATCAGCAAACCTTTGATGTCGAATGCGAGATTGCTGAATACGGCCGGGCCGAACGGGGCATCGGCGGCTCGCGAAGGGCGGGTGAGCAAGCCGCCGCGTCGGCCATGCTGGTCTTTCTCAAGAGCATGCCGTCCTGACTTTTTTGTTTTAGCTGCAAGCGCGATGCTTGCCTCTTTTTTTTTGCCTCTGCTTTCGCTCCTGCACTCGCGCCCCGCGCTGAATTGACCCCATGACCACTGGCCCCTCCGACACCCTTCCAAGCGACGACGCACCCCAAAGCCCCGAGGCTCTCAGCGCCATGCTCGCCCAGGCCATGACTGTGCGCAGCAGCCAGGCGCCAGCCAAGCCCGTCGACGGCCAGCGTTGCGGTCTGATCGCCATCGTCGGCAAGCCCAACGTCGGCAAGTCCACGCTGCTCAACGCTCTGGTCGGCCAAAAGGTCAGCATTACATCGCGCAAGGCGCAAACCACGCGCCACCGCATCACAGGCATGCGCACCTTGGGGCCAACGCAGTTCGTGTTCGTCGATACGCCGGGCTTTCAAACCCGGCATGGCAATGCGCTGAACCGCTCCCTCAACCGTACCGTGGTCGGCGCCGTGAACGACGTGGACCTGATCGTTTTTGTCGTGGAAGCCGGCCAGTTCAACATGGCTGATGCCAAGGTCTTGGCGCTGTTGCCGCCCAAGACGCCGGCCATCTTGCTGGCCAACAAGTTTGACTTGATTCATCGCCGGGGTGACTTGGCGCCGTGGTTGCGCTCCATGCAGGAGCGTCACCCCTTTGCCGAGTTCGTGCCCATGTCGGCCAACAACGCCAAGGACATTGAGCGCCTCTTTGGCATTTGCGAAAAGTATTTGCCCGAGCAGCCCTGGATGTACGGTGCCGATGAGTTGACCGACCGCAGCGAGCGCTTCATGGCGGCCGAGATCATTCGGGAAAAGCTGTTTCGCCTCACCGGCGACGAGCTGCCTTACACCTCTACCGTCATCATCGACAAGTTCGAAGAAGAGGGCAACCTGCGCAAGATCGCCGCGACCATCGTGGTCGAGCGCGACGGACACAAGGGCATGATCATTGGCGAGAAGGGCGAAAAGCTCAAGCGCATCGGCACTGAAGCGCGGCACGAACTCGAGACGCTGACCGGTGGCAAAGTCTTTCTCGAAATCTGGGTCAAGGTGCGTTCGGGCTGGGCCGATGACGATGCGAGGGTCAAGACCTTCGGTTATGAGTAATCGGTGGCGGCCAAGCGAATCTCTGACGAGCCAGCCTATGTGCTGCACCGCTACGACTGGAGCGAGTCGAGCCTGATTCTGGAAGTGTTCACGCGCCAGCATGGCCGCGTGGCGCTGGTGGCGCGGGGCGCCAAAAAGCCCAGTTCCAACTTCCGGCCCGTGTTGCTGCCGCTACAGCCTTTGCACGTGGCTTTCGGTGGCGACGCCGAGATCCGCAACCTCAAAAGCGCCGAATGGCAGGGCGGTCATGTCATGCCGACGGGCGACGCGCTGCTGTCGGGCTACTACATCAACGAATTGCTGATGCGATTGCTCGCCCGCGACGACCCGCATCCGGCGCTGTTTGACGCTTATGCGGCCACCGTTCA
>CAZNQE010000100.1:0-9830 GCA_964575005.1 uncultured Polaromonas sp.
AGTGCTGCGCACCGCCGTCACGCAAGTCGTCGCGGTCCACGCTGGTGATGACCACGTAGCTCAGCTTGAGCGCGGCAATCGTCTTGGCCAGGTTCTCGGGCTCGTTCAGGTCCAGCGGGTCAGGGCGGCCGTGGCCCACGTCGCAAAACGGGCAGCGGCGCGTGCACTTGTCGCCCATGATCATGAAGGTCGCTGTGCCTTTGCCGAAGCATTCACCGATGTTCGGGCAGCTGGCTTCTTCGCACACGGTATTGAGCTTGTTCTCGCGCAGGATCTGCTTGATCTCGTAAAAACGCGTGCTCGGGCTGCCAGCCTTGACGCGAATCCAGTCGGGCTTTTTCAGCATCGGCGCTTGTTCCACCTTGACCGGGATGCGCGAGAGCTTGGCCCCGGCTTTTTGCTTGGCCAGTGGGTTGTAGTCTTCAACGCTCTGGGCTTCGCGAACGACGGGGTTGCCGGCTTCAGGTGTGGTCATGGTCGGTTTTTCTTGTCAAGGTGAAAGGTGGCTGCTGAGCTTTTGGCCCAGCACATCCGCAGCGTCTTGCCAGCTGACGGCAACGCCAATTGTAGAAAGGTCGATGGTTTTAAGGCCTCTGTAGCCGCAAGGGTTGATGCGGCCAAAAGGCGAAAGGTCCATGCCGACGTTAAGCGCCACGCCGTGGTAGGTGCAATGCCTGCTGACCTTGATACCCAACGCGGCGATCTTGCCCAGGCCGCGGAACGGGTCGGACGGATGCTGCGGTCCGCTGAGCATGGCGTGGCCGGTCGGGTCGTCGAGCCGCACATAAATACCGGGCGAACCGGCAACGCGGTGGCCCGTCACGCCGAAGTGGCGCAGCGTGCGGATCACGGCTTCCTCAATCCGGTACACATATTCTTTGACGAAGTAGCCGGCGCGCCGTAAATCGATCAGCGGGTAGGCGACCACTTGCCCAGGCCCGTGGTACGTCACTTGCCCGCCGCGATTGCTTTGCACCACCGGAATGTCGCCGGGCGCCAGCACGTGGTCGGCCTGGCCAGCAAGGCCTTGCGTGAAGACGGGCGCGTGCTCGCAAATCCACAGCGCGTCTGGCGTGCTGGCATCGCGCGCCTGGGTGAATTCCTGCATGGCTGTGTAGCTGTCTGCGTAATCCACGCGCCCTAAAAAGGTCGGGTTGAGCAAAGCGGTCGGCGTGATCAAAGCGCTGCCAAGTCCCAAAGCTTCACAGCACGACCTTGACCATCGGGTGCGTGGACAGCGTGCGGTACAGCTCGTCAAGCTGCTCGCGGCTGGTAGCCAGCACCGTGATGGTGACGCCCAGGTATTTGCCGCCTTTGCTTTCGCGCAGCTCAATCGTCGTGGCGTCAAAGCTGGGGTCGAAACTCCGGGCCACCACCGTGATGGCGCTGACCAGGCCTTCAACCTTCACGCCCATCACTTTGATGGGGAAGGCGCAGGGGTAGTCGATGAGCGAGTCTTTGCTCGTGGCGGGGTCGGTGGGTGAGGACATGGTCTGGCAGAGCGGGAGAAACCCCGATTGTCCGGTAACTCCCAAAAGCCTGTTCAAGTTAGGGTGGCCAGGCTCAGCGGCCGCGTCGCTTGAACCAGATGCGCAGTCGCCAGGCGAGCTTGATGCTGAGGTAAGCCAGGGCCGCGCCGCCCACCGCAAAAACAGCCATGCCCAGCGCAGCCGGGGCGCCGTAGCTGGTCAGCCAGTCGATGAGTCCCGATGCCGTGGTGTCGGGCACGGGCCCCGATGAATTCGTGCCCAGCAGCGCATTGCCGACCTGGTAGGCCAGCCAGAGCCAGAACGTCAGCGTCAGCGGGTTGGTGATCAGCGTGACCCCCGCAGCGACGGGAATGTTGCCCCGCCACAGCACGCAATGCGCAGCCGCAAACAAGAACTGCCCGAAGGGAACGGCGAAGGCCCAAAACATGCCGATGGCCGCGCCGCGGGCTACGGCCTCATGCCGCGCATGCCAAAGCGAAGGGTCGAGCAAGCGGTGTGCCACGGGCTTGAGCCAGGGATGCGCAGCCAGTGTGTGCCGGTCGGGCAGTGCGTTTTTCAAGCTGTCTTGCCAGCTCGGCGGTTGAGGATCGGGTTTGTTTTTGCTCATGGCGCGCTCCGCGCTGGGAATTGCCGGGTTTCGCCAATGCGCATCAAGAAAAACTCTTCTTCTGTCATGCCTGCCTGCTGCCGCGCTGCCGCCAGGTCTTTGGGCGGTTGATCCAGCGCTTCGTCGGTCAATGCGAAAACTCCCCAGTGCACGCCCACGCTCTGGCGCACAGCCAGGTCGCGGTGAATCTGCAAGGCTTCAGCCGGGTTCACATGCTGCTCCTTCATGAACCAGCGCGGCTCGTAGGCGCCCACCGGGATCATCGCCAAATCAAAGCCGCGCCATTGCGCGCCCAAACCGCCTGCCGACTCAGGGCCCGAAAAGCGTGCACGAATGTCTTCAAAGTCTTTGGAATAGCCCGTGTCGCCACTGTAAAACCAGTGGAAGTCGGGTGCAAACACGGCGAATCCGCCCCACAGCGTTTCACTGCGATCCCAAAAGCCGCGCGCCGACCAATGCTGGGCCGGCGTCAAATAAAAGGTGCTGCCGGCGTGGCCGTGCTGCTGCCACCAGTCCAGCTCAACGACGCGCGTGATCCCGCGCACGGCCAGCCAAGGCTTGAGGCCGAGCGGCACGATGAACAGCGGCTCGGCGCCCATCGCCCGGCCGCGCTCAGCCAATGCTTTGACGCTGGCCTCGTCCAGGTGGTCATAGTGGTTGTGCGAAATAAGCACTACATCAACCGGCGGCAGCTGCGCCAAAGCCAGCCCTGGGGGCTGGGCGCGACGCGGCCCCATGAAAGAAACGGGGCTGGCCCGCTCTGAAAACATCGGGTCCACCAGCACGTTCAGGCGGCCGGCTTGCACCAGCATGCTGGCGTGGCCTATCCAGGTGATGGCTGGCGCTGCATTCGGCTTGTCCGCTGTGCGCGCCTCGGAGTTGACGGCAATCAGTGCCATGTCCGGCGCTTGGCTGGGCGTGGCTTGTGTGGGCGCCTTTGGCAAGCCCTGCCGCCAAGCTTCCCAATTCCAGCGCAGCAAATCGCTGAAGGATTTGCCGCCTTCTGGCAGGTAGTTGTTTTTAAAGCCGCGCGGGGTGTGATGCGGCTTTGACGCGTCGAAGTACGGGTTGAGCGGCGCCGATGGAAAAACGGCGGCGCAGCCGGCCAATCCAGCCAAGAGTATCCCGAACCACAAGCAGCCACCCAGGCGTTTGAGCTCGCCCGCGTAAAGCCATGAAAGCCGGTGCTTCACGCCAGGAGCAAGACTGAAGCCACGGCCAATGCACCCAGTAGCAAATTGAGCTGCGCCAGCCTGGCGACCTGACCGGCCTTCTGACCGGCGGCAGCCCAGTCTGATGCCGCCACGGCCAGGCGCATGCGACGAAATGGGCCAAAGTACAAATGGCCAAACAGCGCAAACATCAGCAAGCCAATACCAGCCATCAGGTGCCAGCCCAGGGGGGCGTTCTTCATGCCCGCACCCATCATCATGGCCAGGCCGCTCGCGAGCAGGGTGGCAATGCACACCCAGACCAAGGCAAAAAAGCGGCCCATCGCCACCACCATCAGGCCCAGGCGTTCAGGTGCGGGCAGCGTCATCGCGGCCGGGCGCATGGCAAAAAGCATGAAGGCCGCGCCACCCAGCCAGACGATGGCGGCGGCAATGTGAAGTAGGTTCATCCAGGCGTACATGCGGGGCTTTCAGAGGGAGGGCAAATTTTGCGCGATTGTGGCGTAGACCCCAGTAACCTGGCGGTCTGCGGGGCTGTCCACGGCTTTCAAGGGTTTGGAAAATGAAGAATGGTTGAGCACCGGGGGTTTCTACGTATAATGAGAGGCTTTGCTAAAACTGGCCACTAAAGCCGGCGTTCGCACTGAAACCTCGTCGTAACCTTCCCGTAATTAGAAAAGTCAAGAATGGCGAGTTCGGATGCCGGGACGGGGTTGGAAGATGGGGATGTTGAAGTCTTCAAGCCGCTGACGCGTGAAGAAGCGATGACGCTGCGCCAGCGCAGCCCGCGACTTTCGTTGTGGCGCGTGGTGGCTTTGCAAGCCCTGGTGGCGTGCGGAGTGGCTGGGCTGGCTTGGTTGTTGACGGGTCACATGAATGTGATGTGGTCAGCGGGCTGCGGTGGTTTGGCGGTGGTGGTGCCTGCTGCCTTGTTTGCGCGGGCCTTGTCCCGGCAGGCGGGTTTAGAGGTTGGAAATGCCGCCTTGGCGAGCTTCTTTGTATGGGAGTTGGCCAAGATTGGACTGACGCTGGCAATGCTGTTGCTCGCGCCTCGGTTGGTGATGGATTTGAGCTGGCTCGCCCTGGTGGCGGGCTTTGTGGTGACGATGAAGGTGTATTGGCTGGCCATGTGGCTTCGCCTGGCATCGACATCGAAGGTCAAAAAACTTGAAGATCGATAAACGGGTGATTTATGGCTGCTGCTGAAAACGCTGGAACACATGGCCCCTCGGCCGGTGAATACATCCAACACCACCTGCAACACCTGCAGACCAATTTCTCCTTGCAAGGCGTCAAGCAGACCAGCATCGTCGACTTCAGCGTTTTCAACGCCGACTCGCTGTTTTACTCTGTGTTGCTGGGTGCGCTGGGTTGCTTTTTCATGTGGCGCGCTGCCCGCAAGGCAACCTCTGGCGTTCCTGGTCGCTTCCAGGCTGCGGTTGAAATGCTGTCTGAGCTGGTCGAGACCCAAGCCAAAGGCGTGGTGCACAACGCCAAGAGCCGCAAGCTGGTGTCGCCATTGGCTTTGACTGTTTTCGTCTGGATCTTCCTGATGAACGCGATGGACATGCTGCCCGTCGATCTGATCCCTTCTTTCTGGCACAGCGTTGGCCCGGCGCTCGGCGCCAAGGACTATATGCGCGTCGTGCCGACCGCTGACTTGTCCACCACGCTGGGTCTGTCGGTCAGTGTCTTGCTGGTTTGCCTGGTCTACAACGTCAAGATCAAAGGCCTGGGCGGCTGGATCCACGAATTGATGGCCGCGCCCTTCGGTGACAAATGGTTCCTGTATCCGGTCAACTTCCTGATGCAGATGATTGAATTCACCGCCAAGACCGTTTCGCACGGCATGCGGTTGTTCGGCAACATGTTTGCCGGCGAACTGGTTTTCATGCTGATCGCCCTGATGGGCGGCGTATGGGCCTGGCAGTTCAACCCCCTCACGGGCGGTTTCTGGCTGGGGATCGGGCATGTTGTCGCTGGAACCGTGTGGAGCATCTTCCACATTCTGGTGATCACGCTGCAAGCCTTCATCTTCATGATGTTGACGCTGATTTACGTGGGGCAGGCCCACGACTCTCACTAAACTTTCGGTTTTTGTTTTTTCTTTCCCTTCTCATTTTTTAAGGACAAATCATGGAAAACGTTCTCGGCTTCGTCGCACTGGCTTGCGGTCTGATCGTGGGTCTCGGCGCTATCGGCGCTTCGATCGGTATTGCACTGATGGGCGGCAAGTTCCTGGAAGCTTCGGCTCGCCAGCCAGAACTGATGAACGACCTGCAGACCAAGATGTTCATTTTGGCCGGTCTGATCGACGCGGCTTTCCTGATCGGCGTTGCTATCGCCCTGCTGTTCGCATTCGCCAACCCATTCGTTCTGCGCTAAATCCCCGCATCTTTCACGTTGCAAAGGAATAAGCCGTGAACATAAACGCAACCCTGTTCCTGCAGGCTGTCGTTTTTGCGATCCTGGTGTGGTTCACGATGAAATTCGTGTGGCCTCCGATCACAAAAGCGCTGGACGAGCGGGCACAGAAAATCGCTGACGGCCTCGCCGCTGCTGACATGGCCAAGTCTGAACTCGCTACCGCCAACAAGCGGGTCGAGGCTGAACTTGCCACGTCGCGCAACGAGACGGCCACGCGTCTGGCTGACGCTGAGCGCCGGGCCCAGGGCATCATTGAAGAAGCCAAGGCCAAGGCCACTGAAGAAGCCAGCAAGATCATCGCTGCGGCGCAAGCCGATGCGGGTCAACAGGTGGTTCGGGCGCGTGAGGCCCTGCGTGAGCAGGTCGCCGTGCTGGCAGTCAAAGGCGCCGAGCAGATTCTCCGCAAGGAAGTCAATGCTGGCGTCCACGCTGACCTGCTTTCGCGTCTGAAGACCGAGCTCTGAGCCAGGACAAAACCATGGCTGAACTTGCAACCATTGCCCGCCCGTACGCGGAAGCGCTGTTCAAGGCGCAGGGCGCTGACCTGGCCAACACGGCTGTCTGGCTCGATGAGCTGGCGGCCGTGGCCGAGAACGAGCAGCTGCGCCAGTTTGCCGAGCATCCGAAGGCCGATCCGGCTCAGGTGCTTCAGGTAATGACCGGCGGCAAGCAATTGCCCGCGGCTGCCCTGAACTTCATGGGCCTGGTCCTTGAAAACGGGCGTCTGCCCGCACTGCCTGAGGTCGCCCGCCAGTTTCGCGCGCTGAAAAACGCCGCGAGTGGCTCGACCGATGCGCTCGTCTACAGCGCCTTTCCAATGGATGGCCAGGCGACCGCCGAGGTGGCTGCTGCCCTGGAAAAGCGTTTTGGGCGCAAGCTTGGCGTGAAGGTCGAGATCGATGAGTCGTTGATCGGTGGCATCCGCGCCGTCGTGGGTGACGAGGTCCTGGACACTTCGGTGAAGGCCCGTCTGGAACAAATGAAGATGGCGCTGATCGCTTGAGGATGCGCGCCGCGCTAGCCCCAAGTTTTTAGCCAACAAACATAGAAAGAAGGAAAGAGTCATGCAACTCAATCCCGCAGAGATTTCTGAACTGATCAAGAGCCGTATCGAAGGTCTTGGCGCCAGCAGCGACATCCGCAACCAGGGCACCGTGGTGTCTGTGGCCGACGGTATCGTGCGCATTCACGGCCTGTCGGACGTGATGCAAGGCGAGATGCTTGAGTTCCCCGCGACCGCCGCCGGCGTCGCCACTTTCGGTCTGGCGCTGAACCTCGAGCGTGACTCGGTTGGCTCCGTGATTCTGGGTGAGTACGAGCACATCTCTGAAGGCGACACCGTCAAATGCACGGGCCGTATTTTGGAAGTGCCTGTTGGTCCTGAACTGCTTGGCCGCGTGGTCAATGCACTCGGCCAGCCTATCGACGGCAAAGGCCCAATCAACGCCAAGTTGACTGACGTGATCGAAAAGGTCGCACCGGGCGTGATCGCTCGTAAATCGGTGGACCAGCCACTGCAGAC
This sequence comes from uncultured Polaromonas sp., assembly GCA_964575005.1. GTDB lineage: Bacteria > Pseudomonadota > Gammaproteobacteria > Burkholderiales > Burkholderiaceae_C > Polaromonas. Next base: position 7,219 of record CAZNQE010000100.1, read on the forward strand.
CGGCCTCAAATCCATCGACTCCATGGTTCCTGTGGGCCGTGGCCAGCGCGAGCTGATCATTGGCGACCGCCAGACCGGCAAGACTGCTGTCGCCATCGACGCGATCATCAACCAAAAAGGCCAGGGTGTTTCTTGCATCTACGTGGCGATTGGTCAAAAAGCTTCTTCCATCAAGAACGTGGTGCGCTCGCTCGAGCAAGCCGGCGCGATGGAGTACACCATCGTGGTGGCGGCTTCGGCTTCTGAATCGGCTGCCATGCAGTACGTCAGCGCCTACTCTGGCTGCACCATGGGCGAGTACTTCCGCGACCGCGGCCAAGACGCCCTGATCGTTTATGACGACCTGTCCAAGCAGGCTGTGGCTTACCGCCAGGTCTCCTTGCTGCTGCGCCGTCCACCAGGCCGCGAAGCCTACCCAGGCGACGTGTTCTATCTGCACAGCCGCCTGCTCGAGCGCGCAGCCCGCGTGAATGCCGACTACGTCGAAGCCTTCACCAAAGGTGAAGTCAAAGGCAAGACCGGTTCCTTGACGGCCCTGCCGATCATTGAAACGCAAGCCGGCGACGTGTCTGCCTTCGTGCCAACCAACGTGATCTCGATCACCGACGGCCAGATCTTTTTGGAAACCAGCTTGTTCAACGCCGGTATCCGCCCCGCCATCAACGCCGGTATCTCGGTGTCGCGCGTCGGTGGTGCTGCTCAGACCAAACTGATCAAGAACCTGTCTGGTGGTATCCGTACCGACTTGGCCCAGTACCGTGAGTTGGCTGCGTTCGCGCAGTTCGCCTCTGATCTGGACGAAGCCACCCGCAAGCAGCTGGACCGTGGTGCCCGCGTGACCGAGTTGCTCAAGCAAGCTCAGTACTCGCCACTGTCTATCTCCACCATGGCCTCCACGCTGTTCGCAGTGAACAAAGGCTTCATGGACGACATCGAAGTCAAGAAAGTCTTGGCTTTCGAAGCCGGCCTGCATAGCTACCTCAAAGACAAGCATGCGCCTTTGATGGCCAAGCTCGAGTCCGCCAAGGCCATGGACAAGGACGCTGAAGCCGAGATGACCGCTGCAGTCGCCGCGTTCAAGAAGATCTTTGCCTGATCAAACCTGAATAAAAAGCCACAAGCTTTCGAAACTATTTAGGAACACATATGGCAGCAGGCAAGGAAATTCGCGGCAAGATCAAATCGGTGGAAAACACCAAGAAGATCACCAAGGCCATGGAAATGGTGGCTGCTTCCAAGATGCGCAAGGCGCAGGACCGCATGCGTGCGGCCCGGCCTTACAGCGACAAGGTCCGCAACATTGCGGCCAACTTGAGCCAGGCGCATCCTGAGTACACGCATCCGTTCATGCAGCCCAACGACGCCAAGGTCGCTGGCCTGATCATCGTCACGACCGACAAAGGTCTGTGCGGTGGCATGAACACCAATGTGCTGCGTGCCGTCACTGGCAGGCTCAAGGACGCGCAAGCGGCCGGCACGGGTGTGCAGGCTGTGGCCATTGGCAACAAGGGTCTGGGCTTCTTGAACCGCGTGGGCGCGCAAGTGGTCTCGCATGTGACCCAGCTGGGCGACAAGCCACATCTGGAAAAGCTCATTGGCCCGGTCAAGGTCCTGCTCGACGCGTACGCTGAAGGCAAGATCGGTTCGGTTCACCTGTGCTACACCAAGTTTGTGAACACGATGCGCCAGGAGCCCGTGGTCGAGCAGTTGCTGCCGCTGTCGGCTGAGCGCATGCAAGTCGATAAAAGCCAGCATGACTGGGACTATCTGTACGAGCCGGATCCGCAAAGCGTCATTGACGATCTGCTGCTGCGCTACGTCGAGGCAGTGGTCTACCAGGCGGTGGCCGAAAACATGGCCTCCGAGCAGTCGGCACGCATGGTGGCCATGAAGGCCGCCACCGACAACGCCGGCAGCGTGATCGGCGAACTCAAGCTGATCTACAACAAGACGCGTCAGGCAGCGATCACGAAAGAACTTTCGGAAATCGTGGCAGGCGCCGCCGCCGTCTAACCAATTAAAGAACGTAAAGAGGATTCAATCATGGCTCAGGCTCAAGGCAAGATTGTTCAGTGCATTGGCGCTGTGGTGGACGTCGAGTTCCCGCGCAACCAGATGCCCAGCGTGTATGACGCGCTGAAAATGGAAGGCTCCGCGCTGACCCTGGAAGTGCAGCAGCAGCTGGGCGACGGCATTGTCCGCACCATCGCGCTGGGCACGTCCGACGGCCTGCGCCGCGGCAACATGGTCTACAACACTGGCGCCAACATCACGGTGCCCGTGGGCAAGGCCACTCTGGGCCGCATCATGGACGTGCTCGGCGCGCCTATCGACGAGCGTGGCCCGGTTGACCAGACCCTGACCGCTCCGATCCATCGCAAAGCCCCTGCGTACGACGAGCTGTCGCCATCGCAAGAGTTGCTGGAAACCGGCATCAAGGTGATTGACCTGGTTTGCCCGTTCGCCAAAGGCGGCAAGGTTGGCTTGTTCGGTGGCGCCGGCGTGGGCAAAACCGTGAACATGATGGAACTCATCAACAACATCGCTAAGGCGCACTCGGGTCTGTCCGTGTTTGCCGGTGTGGGTGAGCGTACCCGTGAGGGCAACGACTT
>CAZNQE010000101.1:0-9798 GCA_964575005.1 uncultured Polaromonas sp.
AAATGGTAGGGCGTGTCAGACTTGAACTGACGACCAAAGGATTATGAGTCCTCTGCTCTAACCAACTGAGCTAACGCCCCTGACCAGCGCAGATTGTAGGCGGGCTATTTGCCGTGACTTAGAGCTGTGCTCACCAGCTTGGAGGTGATGTCCACGATCTGGATCATCTTTTCGTAGGGCATGCGCATGGGGCCAATCACGCCCAGCGTACCGACGACCTGGCCGTCCACCTCATAAGGCGCCGTCACCACCGCGAGTTCTTGGTAAGGGATGACCTGGCTCTCCCCGCCGATGTAGATGCGCACGCCTTCAGCCCGGCTTGACACATCCAGCAGGCGCATGAGTTGGGCTTTTTCTTCGAACAGATCAAAGAGCTTGCGCAAGTTGCCCATGTCGCCCGAAAAATCACTGACGGCCAGCAAGTTGCGCTCGCCTGAGATCACCACCTCGTCGCGCGACGCAATGGCTTCAGTGCCCGCCTCGACCGCCGCCTGCATGAGCCCGGCAATCTCGCTGCGCAAGGCCTCGACCTCGTGCTTGAGCCGCTCGCGTACCTCTTCTATGGCCATGCCGGCGTAATGCGCGTTCAAAAAGTTCGCGGTCTCTATCAGCTGGCTCTGGCTGAAGTCAATCTCGGTACAGATCACGCGGTTCTGCACGTCTCCGTCGGGCGAGACGATGATGACCAAGAGCCGCCGCTCAGACAGCCGCAAAAACTCAATGTGCTTGAACACCGACGTGCGCCGGGGCGCCATGACCACGCCGACAAATTGCGACAGGCTGGACAGCATGTGGGCCGCGTTGCTGATGACTTTTTGCGGCTGGTCGGGCGCCAAGCGGGGCGCGCCCAGCGGGCCGTTGCTCAACTGACCAGGCTGCAGCGTGAGCATGGTGTCCACAAAAAGCCGGTAACCCTTGGCCGTCGGCACGCGGCCGGCCGAGGTGTGAGGGCTCACGATGAGGCCCATTTCCTCCAGGTCGCTCATCACATTGCGAATGGTGGCGGGCGACAGCTCCAGCCCCGAAGCCTTGGAGAGCGTGCGCGACCCCACCGGCTGGCCATCAGCAATATGGCGCTCAACCAGCGCCTTGAGCAACATCCGGGCTCGATCATCTAACATGCGCCGATTCTACGAAGGCTCGCCAGCGCTTGTGATGTAATTTAATGATGAAGTCCCAATTCCGACATGTCGCCCTGGTTGGCAAGTACCAAGCCCAAGGCTCCAGGTCGGCGCTGGAGGACATCGCGCAGTTCGTCAGCACGCAAGGCTGCGAGGTCGCGATTGAACATGACACGGCCGGCAACACCGGCATCACCGGCTACCCCATCCTGGACGTCCCCGCCATTGGCCAGCAGTGCGACTTGGCGCTGGTGGTGGGCGGCGACGGCACCATGCTCGGCATCGGCCGGCAACTGGCGCAGTACGGCGTGCCGCTGATCGGCATCAACCAGGGCCGCCTGGGCTTTATCACTGACATCGCCTTTGAAGGCTATCAATCGGTGCTCGGCCCCATGCTCCAGGGCATGTGCGAAGAAGATTCACGCTGGATGATGCAGGCGCAGGTCATGCGAGACGGACATTGCGTGTTCAAGGCCACGGCCATGAACGACGTGGTGGTCAACCGCGGCGCCTCGGCCGGCATGGTCGAATTGCGCGTCGAGGTGGACGGGCGATTTGTGGCCAATCAACGCGCCGATGGCCTGATCATTGCGTCGCCCACAGGTTCCACGGCTTACGCGCTGTCGGCTGGCGGCCCCTTGCTGCACCCTTCTATCGGCGGCTGGATCCTGGTGCCCATTGCGCCGCATACGCTGTCAAACCGGCCCATCGTCTTGTCGGACACCGGCGAAGTCGCCATCGAAATCGTGGCCGGCCGCGACGCCAGCGCCAACTTTGACATGCAGTCACTCGCCAGCCTGCTGCATGGCGACCGCATCGTGGTGCGGCGCTCTGAGCGCCAGGTGCGCTTTTTGCACCCCAAGGGCTGGAGCTACTTTGACACGCTACGCAAAAAGCTGCACTGGAACGAGGGCGGCGTCTAAAACGCGCAGAGCATTTCAATATGAGCCTGAAAAGCATTTACCTGCGCGACTTCGTGATCGTGCGCTCTTTGGAGCTGGACCTGTCGGCCGGCTTTACCGTGCTGACCGGTGAAACCGGCGCAGGCAAGTCCATTTTGATTGACGCCTTGCAGCTGGCCCTGGGCGCCCGCGCAGATGCAGGTGCTGTGCGCGAAGGCGCTGAACGCTGCGAGATCAGCGCCGCTTTTGATTGCCCGCCTGCGCTGCAGGCCTGGCTGGACGACAAGGGCATGCCGCAAGAAGACGTCTTGCTGCTGCGCCGCACTGTAGACACGCAAGGGAAAAGCCGCGCCTGGATCAACGGAAGCCCGGCCACAGCCACACAGCTCAAGGACATCGCCGATCAACTGGTGGACATTCATGGACAGCACGCCTGGCAAAGCCTGACGCGGCCAGACGCGGTGCGCGGCCTGCTGGACGCCTATGCCGGCCTGAACCTGACCACGCTGAGCTCAGCTTGGACGGAGTGGCGCAGCGCCATCAAGCTGCTGGACGAGGCGCGCAGCGCCCAGGACAGCCTGCAGCGCGAGCAAGAGCGACTGGCCTGGCAGATTAGTGAAGTCGACAAGCTGGCGCCGGGCACGGACGAATGGACTGAGCTCAACACCCAGCACAGCCGGCTATCGAATGCGCAAGCGCTGCGCGACGCGGTTCAACTGGCGCTCAACGCGCTCAGCGACGAGGACGATAGCGCCACCAGCCAGCTGGGTCGGGCCGTGGCCGCGCTGCAGGCACAAGCCAACATCGAGCCCCAATTTTCCGGGCCACTTGAGGTCTTGCACAGCGCGCTGGCGCAGGCCGAAGACGCCGTGCATTCACTCAACGGCTATGCACGTCATGCCGAGCTGGAGCCCCAGCGACTGCAAGAACTGGACGAACGACTGGCCAGCTGGGTCAGCCTGGCGCGCCGCTACAAACGGCCGCCCGCTGAGTTGCCTGAGCTGCTGGCCGGCTGGAAGGATGAGCTCAAGCGGCTCGATGCCGCCGCCGATCTGGCCGCACTGGAGCTAAAGGCAGCGGGCTTGCAATCGGCCTACATGGACGAGGCCAAGCGGCTTTCCAAAGCACGCACGCGTTCGGCCCCCGCGCTGGCCAAAGCCATCACCACCGCCATGCAGGGCCTGGGCATGCAGGGCGGGCGCTTCGAAGTGGCGCTGAGCCCCTTGGCCCAAGCTGCGGCCCATGGCCTGGAACAGATCGAATTTTTGGTGGCAGGCCATGCGGGCAGCACGCCACGGCCTGTTGGCAAGGTCGCGTCGGGCGGTGAGTTGTCGCGCATTGCCTTGGCCATTGCCGTGACAACCAGCCAGCTCGGGCAAGCCCAGACCTTGATCTTTGACGAAGTCGATTCCGGCGTGGGCGGCGCAGTGGCCGAAACCGTGGGCCGCCTCATGAAGCAGCTCGGACGGGACCGTCAGGTGCTGGCTGTCACGCACCTGCCGCAAGTGGCCGCCTGCGCAGACCAGCATCTGGTGGTGGCCAAGCGCAGCGACAAGACTGGCACCGCCAGCAGCGTGGCCCCTGTAGACGGCGAACAGCGCGTGGCTGAAATCGCCCGCATGCTGGGAGGCGAAAAACTCTCAGTAACCACCTTGGCGCATGCCAAGGAAATGCTGGGCCAATAAGAATGGACATGGTTCTGATCACCGGCATGTCCGGCTCCGGCAAGTCTGTGGCGCTGCATGCGCTGGAAGACGCAGGCTACTACTGCGTCGACAACTTGCCGCCCGAACTGCTCGACAGCTTTGTGGCGCTGGAGCTCAAGCATGGCGCACGCAAGGTGGCCATTGCCATGGATGTGCGCAGCGCTGCTTCGCTGCCTCTGGTGCCCGAGCAATTGCCCGTGCTGCGAGCGCAAGGGATCGACGTGAAATCCATCTTTCTGGACGCGAGCACCGACACCTTGGTGCGCCGCTACTCAGAAACCCGGCGCCTGCACCCGCTGTCCAGAACCGACGCCGCGGACCAGCACCGCGCGCTGGTCGAGGCCATTGAACTGGAGCGGGAACTGCTGGGCGGCATGCGTGAGGAGTCCATCGTGATGGACACCAGCATGATCCGGGCCTCGCAACTGCAGTCCTATGTGAAGAACCTGATCTCTGCGCCTTCGGACGGTTTGACTTTGGTCTTCGAGTCTTTTGCCTTCAAGCGGGGCGTGCCGCTGGACGCCGACTACGTGTTTGATGTGCGCATGCTGCCCAACCCCCATTACGAACACGCTTTGCGCGACTTGACCGGGCGCGACCAGCCCGTGGTGGACTACCTGCTCAGGCATTCTGAAGTCAATGACATGCTGACCGGCATTGAGAAGTTCGTGGGCCACTGGCTGCACGCGCTGGTGCGCGACCACCGCAGCTATGTCACCGTGGCCATCGGTTGCACGGGCGGACAGCACCGCTCCGTGTATTTGGTGGAAGCATTGGCTAAGGCCTTTGGCGCGCGCTGGCAAACGCTCAAGCGCCACCGCGAGCTCGACGCGTTGCGCTAAGCCAAGTTAAGCCAAGCTAAGCGGCTTCCAGAAGCTTGCGCACGGGCGCTGGCAAGCCCAGCCCCGCCCACTGCTCAGGCAAAAACCAGCCCGCCGCAGCAGGCTCTGCCACCTCGTGCGGCTTTGCTCCTGGCACTTCATTCCCGTTCAACGTCACCACCACTGGTTTGAGGTGCAAGTCCTTGTGCGTGAGCACATGCACAAAGCCCGGCCCATGCGAGGCCGCGTCGCGCGCGCCGGGCGGCACAGCTTGCAGCAAGGCAGCTTCATCCCCGTAAACCGGCAGGCAATACAGCCCGCCCCAAATGCCACTTGAAGGGCGCCGCTCCAGCCAAACCGCACCATCAGCGCCCCGCTCAGCCCTGAGCAACCAGAGCGCCTGCGCGCTGCGTTTGAGCTTGCGCGTCTTGACCGGAAAGCGCTCGGGTTCGCCGCCTTGCTGTGCCAGGCACAAACGCTGCACCGGGCAGATCAGGCACTGCGGCTTGCGGCTTGTGCACAGGGTCGCGCCCAGGTCCATGAGGCCTTGCGTGTAGGAGGGCATGTCCGGACTAGCTGGGAGCAACTCCCCGGCCAGAGCCCACAGGTCACGCTCGGCCTTGGCTTGTGAAAGGTCTTCAGAAAAGGCCAGCAAGCGCGTCAGCACGCGCTTGACGTTGCCGTCCAGAATGGCCACACGCTCATCAAAACAAAACGAGGCGACGGCCGCCGCGGTCGAACGCCCAATGCCGGGCAAGGTCTGCAGCAATTCAGCCGACGAAGGAAATGCGCCGCCGTGCAGTGCGACCACATCTTGCGCGCAGCGGTGCAGGTTGCGGGCCCGGCTGTAGTAACCCAAGCCGCTCCACAGCCCGAGCACGGCATCAGCGTCGGCTGCCGCCAGACTCTGCACGTCGGAGAAGCGTTCTAAAAAACGAGCGTAGTAATCCAGCACGGTACTGACTTGCGTCTGCTGCAACATGATCTCGGACAGCCACACGCGATACGGATCGCGCGAGTTTTGCCAAGGCAGGCTGCTGCGGCCATGCGCTCGCTGCCAGGTCACCAGATCGGCTGAAAACTGTTGCACTAGCACCGCCGGCAAAGACACGGGCGAAGGCTTGTCGCCATCAAGGCGGCTCAAGGTTTTTGGCATTGCGGGCAATAAAAAGTGGAACGCTGGCCCTGCACGATGCGCCGGATCGGTAGATCGCAGCGCCTGCACGGCAGGCCTGCGCGGTCGTACACCATGGCATCGAGCTGGAAGTGGCCCTGCTCGCCTTGGGCATTGGAAAAGTCTCGCAGCGTGGTGCCGCCCTTGGTCACTGCCTCGGCCAGCACCTGGCGGATGGCGCTGTGCAGCAAGGCCGAGCGCGGCTTGCTGATGTTGCAGGCCTTGAGCGTGGGGCGAATCCCCGCTAGAAAAAGTGCTTCCGAGGCGTAGATGTTGCCCACACCCACCACAATCTCGCCGCCCAGCAAAACCTGCTTGATCGGCGACTTGCGCGCCTTGAGCGCTGAATGAAACTCAGCAGCAGGAAAAGCATCGCCCAGCGGCTCCACCCCCAGGCGGCCCAACAGCTTGATCGCCACCGGGTCAAGCTCGCTGGCGGCATAGACTACGGCGCCAAAGCGGCGAGGATCATGCAGGCGCAAGCGCCCTTTCGATGTGTGCATGTCAAAGTGATCGTGTTTGCCAGCCTCCGGCAAATCCGATGCAAATACGACGCTGCCAGACATGCCCAGATGCACCAGCAAAAGGCCTTCACTCAGATCGATGAGGAGGTATTTGCCGCGCCGGCGAACACCTAGCACCAAGCGGCCCACCAGGACTTGCGGCGCACAACCCAGCGCCCAGCGCAAGGGCTTGCCCATCGTCACATGTTCAATGGTGGCACCCGCAATGCGGTCTACAAAACTCAGGCGGGTGACTTCGACTTCAGGCAGTTCAGGCATGCTTGAATTATCATGGCTTGATGACCAAAACACTTCTGGCCGCGGCCCTGGGCACCTTGCTGATGCTGCCGGTGCATGCGCAGCCGGTGGATGCCGACAAGCCAGCGCCCGACCTGGCCGCCGAGCGTGCCAAAGCCAGCAGCATTGAAAACTCTCCCTTGAACGCGCAGCTCCTTTATCAGCTGCTCATCGGTGAAATCAATGCCAGCACGGGCGAACCCGCCGCGGCGGTCAGCCTCCTGCTCGATGCCGCGCGGCGGACCAAAGACCCTCAGTTGTTCAAGCGCGCGACCGATCTGGCCTTGGAGTCCCGGTCCGGCGACGCCGCACTGCAATCAGCCCGCGCCTGGCGACAGGCTGTTCCCGAGTCCGCCGAAGCGCACCGTTATGTGCTGCAAATTCTGTTGGCACTGAACCGCGTACCCGAATCGGCAGATGCGCTGAGAAGCCTGATCGAAGTCACGCCCGTCGCCGAGCGAGCCCAGACATTGGGCTCGATTCCCCGGCTTTACGCACGCGCAAGCGACAAGAAACAGGCCGCAGCCGTGGTGGAACAAGCGCTGCTGCCCACCATCGCGGGCAATGCAGGCGCTGCGCCCGCCTGGGTGAGCATTGGCCGTCTGCGCATGGCAGCCGGAAACACCACCGGCGCCCTGGAGGCAGCGCGCCGTGCGCAAGCCGCAGACGCGCAATCTGAAGCGCCGGTGCTGCTGGCGCTTGAACTGATGGATGCGAGAACGCCTCAGGCCGAAGCCCTGGTCCGCAATTACTTCACCAACGCGCGCGCTACTTCGCCTGAATTGCGCCTGGCGTACGTGCGCAGCCTGCTGGACGCTCAGCGAAACGCTGACGCCCTGGCGCAACTCCAAGCCCTGACACGCGAAAGCCCGGACAACGCGCAGGCCTGGTTGGTGCTGGGTTCGGTGCAAGCCCAGGAGAATCAGTCCGTGCCAGCGCAGGCATCGCTTCAGCGCTACATCAGCCTGGCACAGGCGCAAGGGGGGCCAAGCGCTGATAAGGCGCGTGGATTGGCGCAGGCCTATCTGGCTTTGGCCCAATTGGCAGAAAAGCGCAAGGATTTCGCCGCTGCCGAGTCCTGGCTCAGCAAGATCGAAAGCGCTGACGTGATGATGCAGACCCAGACCCGGCGTGCTGTACTGCTGGGGCGTCAAGGGCGACTGCAGGAGGGCATCGCCTTGATCCGGTCACTGCCAGAGCGGCGTGTCGATGAGGCGCGCGCCAAGCTCCTGGCTGAAGTTTCCTTGCTACGTGAATTCAAGCAATACCAGCCTGCTTATGACTTGATGGGCAAGGCCATTGCCGAGTCGCCGCAGGAGATCGAGCTGATCTATGAGCAGTCCATGCTGGCTGAAAAGCTGCAGTTGCTGCCTGACATGGAGCGCTTGCTGCGCCAGGTGATCGCGCTCAAACCCGACTATCACGCGGCCTATAACGCTCTGGGCTATTCGCTGGCGGACCGCAATGTGCGCCTGCCCGAAGCCAAGCAGCTGATCCAGAAAGCACTGGAGTTTGTGCCTGCCGACCCGTTCATTCAGGACAGCTTGGGCTGGGTCGAGTTCCGGCTCGGTAACCGAACGGAAGCCCTGCGTATTCTCGAAGCGGCATTCAAGGCCAGGCCCGACGCCGAGATTGCTGCGCATCTGGGCGAGGTGCTCTGGAGCCTGGGCCAGCGCGAGCGTGCCCAAGCCATCTGGAAACAGGGCCTGCTCATCAACGCCGACAACGAAACCTTGCAGGAAACGATCAAGCGCCTGCGCGCGGCGCTTTGAGTCCGAGCAGCCTGAATCGGCGCGGGCTGTGCGCCGGCGCATCCCTGACGCTCCTGCTTGGGGCCTGTGCCCAACTTCCTCGGTCGCCTCGGCCGGCAGGCGCAGATTTCTGGTCGGGCCGCTTGAGCCTTCAAGTGCAGTCAGACCCGCCGCAATCCCTGAGTGCCGCTTTTGAATTGAAGGGCGCCGCCGACCGGGGCGAGTTACGCCTGAGCACGCCGCTGGGCACCACGCTGCTCAGCGCACGCTGGACTGCCAGTGAAGCCCTGCTGGATGCCGGCAACCAGACCCAGCGCTACGCAAACATAGACACCTTGCTGCAACAGACGACTGGCGCCAGCCTGCCTGTTGGCGGGCTCTTTGAATGGCTGCAAGGCAGGCCTAGCCAAGCCGACGGCTGGACCGCCGATCTGAGCCGCTACGCTTCAGGTCGCATCAGTGCGCGACGCGTAGTGCCTGCGCCCGAGGCCGAGCTGCGTATCGTGCTGGACGCAGCGCCATGAACCCGTCTAACCCGCCTCTGAAGGCGCTGTACGAGGTTCAGGCCCCTGCCAAGCTCAATCTCTTTTTGCACATCACAGGCAGGCGGCCGGACGGCTATCACCTGCTGCAGTCGGTCTTCATGCTCATCGACTGGAGCGACACCCTGCACTTTGAGTTGCGCCATGACGGCCTGATCACCCGCGAAGACTTGGGTGAAAGTGCTGCGCACATATTGCCTGCCGATGACCTGTGTGTGCGTGCCGCCAAGGCACTGCAAGCGGCCACGGGCACTTCGCTGGGCGTTCACATTGGGCTGGAAAAGCGCATCCCGGCGCAGGCAGGCATGGGCGGCGGTTCGTCCGACGCGGCCAGTTGCCTCTTGGCCCTACAGCGCTTGTGGGGCCTGCGCCTGCCGCCGCAAGCACTGGCCACGCTGGCCCTGAAACTGGGCGCGGACGTGCCGTTTTTCCTCAGCGGCGGTCATGCGTGGGTCGAGGGCATCGGCGAGCAGCTCAGCCCCATCGCCCTGCCCTCAGCAAACTTCCTGGTGGTCAAACCGCCCGCGGGCTTGTCCACCCCCGCCATTTTTACGTCGCCCGATCTCAAACGGGACAGCGAAACTGCTACAATCGAAGGCTTTGCTGCAGAGCACGCCGACCAAATCTTCGGGTTTGGACAAAACGACTTGCAGCCGGTTGCCCAGCAGTTATGCCCGCTCGTCAGCCAGTCCCTGGACTGGCTCGAAGCCCAAGGATTGCAAGGACGGATGACCGGCTCAGGAAGTGCGGTATTTGCGCGAATTCCGCAGTTGCTGCACAACATGCCGACGCCCAAGCCGCCTGATGGCTGGATCGCAAAAAAATGCAGCAATCTGGAGATTCATCCTCTGGCCGGTTGGTAGAATGCCGGGCTTGGGAAATTCTCCCAGCGACGATTGATAGGTTGGCTGTTGCAAGACAGTTGTCCTGTGTAGGGGTGTCGCCAAGTTGGTTAAGGCACCGGATTTTGATTCCGGCATT
>CAZNQE010000102.1:0-9793 GCA_964575005.1 uncultured Polaromonas sp.
GGTCAGCTTCTTGGTCTGGTGCACATTGTTCTTGCCCTCACCGGCCTTGCCCATGCCAAAGCCCTTGACGGTCTTGATCAGCAATACGGTGGGTTGGCCCTTGTGGTGCACGGCCTTGTGGAAGGCGGCATACACCTTCTTGGAGTCGTGGCCACCGCGGCGCAGGTCAAACACTTCCTCGTCGCTCATCTTGGCGACCATTTCCAGCGTGCGGGGATCCTTGCCAAAGAAATGCTTGCGCACATAGGCGCCGTCGTTGGCTTTCATGGCCTGGTAGTCGCCGTCCAGCGTGTCCATCATGACTTTGCGCAGGGCGCCGTCTTTATCGCGGGCCAGCAATGGGTCCCAGTTGCTGCCCCAGATCAGCTTGAGCACGTTCCAGCCGGCACCGCGGAACTCGCCTTCGAGCTCTTGAATGATCTTGCCGTTGCCGCGCACCGGCCCGTCCAGGCGTTGCAGGTTGCAGTTGATGACGAAGACCAAGTTGTCGAGCTTTTCACGCGCGGCCAGGCCGATGGCGCCCATGGATTCAACTTCGTCCATCTCGCCGTCGCCACAGAACACCCAGACCTTGCGGTTCTCGGTGTTGGCAATGCCGCGGGCGTGCAGGTACTTCAAAAAGCGCGCTTGGTAAATCGCCATCAACGGGCCCAGGCCCATCGACACCGTGGGGAACTGCCAGAACTCGGGCATCAGTTTCGGGTGCGGGTAGCTCGACAAACCCTTGCCATCGACTTCCTGGCGGAAGTTGAGCAATTGCTCTTCCGTCAGGCGGCCTTCAAGGTAGGCGCGGGCATAAACGCCGGGCGACACATGGCCTTGGATATACAGGCAGTCGCCACCGTGGTTTTCACTCTCGGCGTGCCAGAAGTGGTTAAAGCCTGCGCCGAACATGCTGGCCAGCGAGGCAAACGAGCCGATGTGGCCGCCCAAGTCGCCGCCGTCAGCGGGGTGCAAGCGGTTGGCCTTGACGACCATGGCCATGGCGTTCCAGCGCATGTAGGCACGCAGGCGCTCTTCAATTTCCAGGTTGCCGGGCGAACGCTCTTCCTGGTCCGGCTCGATGGTGTTGACATAACCGGTGTTGGCCGAAAACGGCATGTCGATGCTTTGCTGGCGCGCGTGCTCCAGCAGTTGTTCGAGCAAGAAGTGAGCGCGCTCTGGGCCTTCGCTTTCAATGACGGCGGACAGCGCGTCCATCCATTCACGGGTTTCCTGGCGGTCCTTGTCGGGACTGGCTTCGTGAGAGGCGGCGCGTAGGTTGTCCGTGCCGGCTTGCTGGGGATTGGCAGCCATGGGTTTGTCTCCTGCTTATAAAAACTGTTCTTGATGGGTCTTGGCAAGCCTCCCGCGGGGATAGGCGAAGTCCAGACCAACGCTGACCAAACTGGTTGTAAACGCAATTTAGACCGTCTCGGCAAGTTTCCCACAATTTTTCAACTATTTCAAATAGTGCTTGATGATTTCACATTAAGAAATTCAATCAAACTCCATGACAAACAAGAAGACTTGACCAATTGAACGACGGCCACCCAAAAGAACCAAGGACCCAGCGAAAAACCAGCTCCCTTAAACTCCCCTGCTCATGCCACCACCGTACGCCAAAGAAATCCCCGCCACCCCCTCCCGCATGCGAAGCCCGGCAGGCGCGCTGGCTTGGTGGCGCCAGTGGTGGCGCAAGCAATCGCCTACCCGGCAGGACCGATTCATTACCCTGGGTCCTTTGCTAGCCGTGGCACTTTTCCTGGCCGCGGTGGTGGCCGCATTTGCCTACCTTCGGATTGAAGAGATCGACCGCGAACAGCAGGCGGTTCGCCGGGACGTGGAATATGCCCAGCAGCGTCTGAGGCTGCGCTTGCTCGAGCGGCAGGAGCAACTCATGCGACTGGGGCGCGATGTCTCCAACAAAGACGTCGATGCAGGCGGCTTTTTGCAGCAGGCGGAGTCGCTTGTGAACCAATACCCCGAACTATTGGCTGTCACGTGGGTCGATGCGCGCCGGCGAGTTCGCGTGGCTTATGTGTCTCCCAGCGCAAACCCGGCACAGTTCAGGGGACCCAACGAACAACTGCGCAGCGGCGAGACTGACGCGACATACGGTTTGGCGCGCGACCTTCGCCAGCCGGTTTACTCACGGCCCTTGACGTCAAGCAATGACGGCGGGACCACCTCACCCACCCTGCAAATCCAGGTGCCACTGGAAGATCAAGGAAAGTTCGGCGGTGTGATCCTGGGCGAGTACTCACTGGACGGCATGCTGCGCTTTGGTGTGCCAACCGAGATCAACGCGCGCTACGCCGTCGCCTTGATGGACGACAAGGCCAGCGTGCTGGCAGGCGCCTTGCCGAGTCCGCGGACATCGGCCGCTCGCCTATTACCCTGGACGGACGAGGCGCCTGAATACGAAATACCTGTCAGCCCCGTTGGCAATGGCCTGCTGATCCGAGCGCAGGCTTATCGCGCCTCGCTGGGCGTGGTGGGCAGCGGCTTCTTCTGGCTGGTCACGGCCTTGAGTGCGCTCACCGTCTGGATGCTGCTGGGAACCTGGCGGCATACGCGCCGGCGCGTGCAGGCACAAGAAGCGCTGATTTCAGAAACCAACTTTCGACGGGCCATGGAGAACTCCATGCTCACCGGTATGCGTGCGCTGGATTTGCAGGGGCGCATCACCTATGTCAACCCTGCTTTTTGCCAAATGACGGGCTGGTCCGAAGACGAGCTGGTCGGCCGAATTGCCCCCTTTCCCTACTGGCCCGAACAGGATCGCGAATGGCTGGCGGCAAGGCTGGATGACGAGTTGCAAGGGCGCTCTACGCCGGGTGGATTTGAAGTAAGGGTCAAGCGCAAGAGCGGCACCATTTTCGATGCGCGCATGTATGTCTCGCCCTTGATCGACCCCCGCGGACAACAAGCGGGCTGGATGACATCAATGACGGACATCACCGAGCCCAAGCGCATTCGCGAGGAACTGTCCAACTCCTACGAGCGCTTCACAACCGTGCTCGAAGGCCTGGACGCCGCCGTCTCCGTGGCGCCCCTGGGCAGTGAAGAACTGCTGTTCGCCAACAAGCTGTACCGCGCCTGGTTTGGCTCCGTCGTTTCCGGCCACATGAACCTGATTGCGCAGGCAGGCGTGCCTGCAGTGGCCCCGACGGAAGATGCAACCGATGCCGTTGATGGCCTGGCCGGTTTGCCCACAGACACCTTGACCACCGCTCGGACAGAAAACGCCGAGATCTTCTTGCCCGAACTCGGCAAATGGCTGGAAGTGCGTTCGCGCTACCTGACCTGGGTGGATGGGCGTTTGGCACAGATGGTGATTGCCACCGACATCACGCCGCGTCGCAATGCAGAAGAGCAAGCAGCCCTTCAGGCTGAGCGGGCCCAAGCGGCCAGCCGCTTGATCACCATGGGCGAGATGGCGTCCAGCGTGGCGCATGAATTGAACCAGCCGCTGACTGCCATCAACAACTACTGCAACGGCATGGTGTCACGGCTGCAGCGCAACTCCATCAGCACCGAAGACCTGCTGGGCGCGCTGGAGAAAACCGCGCGCCAGGCGCACCGCGCCGGGCAAATCATTCACCGCATCCGCTCATTCGTGAAACGAAGCGAGCCGAACCGGACCTCCTCGGATGTGCCGACCATGGTGAGTAACGCGCTGGAGCTGGCAGAAATTGAGCTGCGACGCCACCACGTGCGCCTGAGCCATTACATCGCGGCCCGCCTGCCCGCCATCATGGTCGATCCGATCTTGATTGAGCAGGTGCTGATTAATCTCATGAAGAACGCGGCTGAATCGATCGAGCAAGCCAAACGCACCAATGCGAGGCGCACGGTCGAACTGCGCGTGGTGCCCAAACAGATCGAAGACCAGAGCGTGGTGGAGTTCTCTGTCCTTGATTCAGGTAAGGGCTTGTCGGCAGAAGTCAGCGCCCGGCTCTACGAGGCGTTCTACTCGACCAAGGCTGAAGGCATGGGCATCGGCTTGAAGCTGTGCCGCAGCATCGTCGAATCCCATCAGGGCAGGATGCATGCAGAGAACCTCTACAATGGAGAAGAGGTTGTAGGCTGCCGGTTTACCTTCTGGATTCCGGTGCAACCTCTGCTTGCAGCAGCACCGCCACCCATTGAGCTGGCGGCTGGCAAAGACGAAAAAAGCGGACTTTGATTCACGAAGGGTTTGCATGAGCTTGATTCCCAAAAAGGGCACGGTCTACGTCGTTGATGACGACGAAGGCGTTCGCGATTCTCTGCAATGGCTGCTGGAAGGCAAGGACTACCGAGTTCGCTGCTACGACTCGGCGGAGACATTTTTAAGCCGCTACGACCCGCGAGAAGTCGCTTGCCTGATCGTCGACATCCGCATGGGCGGCATGACGGGGCTGGAACTGCAAGACCGGCTGGTGGAACGTAAGTCACCACTGCCCATCGTCTTCATCACTGGCCACGGCGACGTGCCCATGGCGGTTAACACCATGAAAAAAGGCGCGATGGATTTCATCCAGAAGCCTTTCCAGGAAGAAGCTCTGCTCAATCTCGTCGAGCGCATGCTGGACCAGGCTAAAGGCGCTTTCAGTGAGCATCAAAACTCTGCCAGTCGCGACGCGCTTCTGGCCAAGTTGACTTCGCGCGAGGCGCAGGTGCTCGAACGCATCGTGGCGGGCAGGCTCAACAAACAGATCGCCGACGACCTGGGCATCAGCATCAAGACCGTCGAGGCTCACCGCGCCAACATCATGGAAAAACTCAACGCCAACACGGTGGCAGACCTCCTGAAGATCGCCTTGGGCTCTGCACCCGCCAAGACCTGAACCGGGCGCGCCTCGCGCCTTTTCAACGCCCGTGCTTGTTGCGGGCGTTTTCACTTTTGAAGACTGAAAAATTCATGACCGCCCAACTGATTGATGGCAATGCACTTTCCGCCCAGCTTCGCGCCGATGTAGCCAAACGGGCCGCTGCGCTGCAAGCTCGCGGCATCACACCAGGTCTGGCCGTGGTGCTGGTCGGAGACAACGCGGCCAGTCAGGTCTACGTGCGCAACAAGGTCAAGGCATGCCAGGACAACGGCCTGCACTCGGTGCTGGAGCAATACCCGGCGACGCTCAGCGAAGCCGACTTGCTGGCCCGCGTAGACGCCCTGAACAACGACCCAGCCATTCACGGCATCCTGGTGCAGCTGCCCCTGCCCGCGCACATTGACGCTCAAAAGGTGATTGAGGCGATATCTCCAGCCAAGGACGTGGATGGTTTTCATGTGGCCAGCGCGGGTGCGCTGATGGTGGGCCAACCCGGCTTTTGGCCATGCACGCCTTATGGCTGCATGAAGATGCTCGAATCCATCGGCTACGACCTGCGCGGCAAACACGCGGTGGTGATTGGCCGCAGCAACATCGTCGGCAAGCCCATGGCCTTGATGCTGCTGCAAAAAAACGCCACGGTCACGGTATGCCACAGCGCCACCGCCAACCTCAAAGCCATGACGCTACAGGCTGATGTGATCGTGGCTGCGGTAGGCAAGCAAAACGTGCTGACGGCCGACATGGTCAAGCCGGGCGCGGTCGTGATTGACGTCGGCATGAACCGAAATGCCGAAGGCAAGCTATGCGGTGATGTGGACTTTGCGGGTGTGAAAGAAGTGGCGGGCTACATCACGCCAGTGCCGGGCGGCGTTGGCCCCATGACCATCACGATGCTGCTGGTCAACACCTTGGAAGCGGCAGAGCGCCTTTAAAGAGAAGCCGAGGGCGGCCGAGGCCAGGCCGTCATTCGCCAAAGCACCAGCGTGGCACTCAGCCACTGTCCCAGGTACATGGCACTGCCCAGACCGTGCCACAGTTTGAGGTCGCCACCTGTGGCCCGAGCCGTCACGATCCGGGGCGACACGCCAAATTCGACCAACACTGCGAGCAACAGGCCAGCCACCACCCAAGGCATTAGCGCCTTGGATTCAAGGTGCGGCGCAGCCTCGTCTTTTTGATTGAGCAAAAGCAACAGCACCATGGCGCAGCCAATGGACAGCCAGGTTTGCGCGGCGAACAACTTGGCAGCCATGGCGCCGGCGGCCTGTGGCGAGCCCAGGGTTTGAAACAGCAAGGGCACCACGAGAGCACCCAATGCGCTCAGACTGCCCCACCACAAGGCGGCCAACAGCATTCCAAATCGCAGCTTCCTTGGCATCTGCGCGGACAACTCAGACGTACTGGACCGCCATGATCTCGTAGCGCTTGATACCGCCCGGCGCCACCACCTCAGCGGTGTCGCCCTCTTCCTTGCCGATCAGCGCGCGTGCAATCGGCGAGGAGATGTTGACCAAGCCAAGCTTCAGGTCGGCTTCGTCTTCGCCCACGATCTGGTAAGTCACTTTGTCACCGCTGTCTTCGTCTTCGAGTGCGACCGTCGAGCCAAAAACAATCTTGCCGCCCGCATCCACTGCCGTCGGATCGATGATCTGCGCAGCCGACAGCTTGCCTTCAATCTCTTGAATGCGGCCTTCGACAAAGCCTTGGCGATCCTTGGCGGCGTCATATTCGGCGTTTTCGCTCAAGTCGCCCTGCGCACGGGCTTCGGCAATCGCATTGATGACCCAGGGCCGGTCAACCGTTTTGAGCTGATGCAACTCGGCCTTGAGCTTTTCAGCGCCGCGTTTGGTAATGGGTAAGGTGGTCATGTTTTTCTGCTCCGACAAAAACGAAACCGCCGCCAGTCAACTGGCGGCGGGTGGGCATTTCGAACCTCAGTTTAATGCAAGGCGACCCGCGAGGACTCAGCCTGGCACGGGCCGTTTTCAACTCGATCTTTAGCTCAGTTCTCAGCTCAATTGGGCGTGCATTTCCTGCACAGAAATAACGCCCAGATTGTCCAGATGCGCCATACCCTGCACAGCGGCCTCTGCACCAGCGATGGTGGTGAAGGTCGTGACGCGGGCCAAGAGCGCCGAGGTGCGAATCTGACGCGAATCGGCAATGGCATTGCGACGCTCTTCCACGGTGTTGATGACCAAGACCACTTCATTGTTCTTGATCATGTCCACCACGTGAGGACGACCTTCGGTGACCTTGTTGACTACCGTGCAAGCAATGCCAGCGGCATTGATAGCAGCGGCCGTACCCTTGGTGGCCACCAACTCAAACTTGAGCGCGGCCAAATCGCGTGCCACCTGGACCGCACGGGCCTTGTCATTATTCTTGACAGTCAGGAACACGCGGCCGGACGTGGGCAGCTTGGTGCCCGCACCCAACTGCGACTTCACAAAGGCCTCGCCAAAGGTCTTGCCCACGCCCATGACTTCGCCAGTGGACTTCATCTCGGGGCCGAGGATGGTGTCCACGCCGGGGAACTTGACGAAGGGGAACACCGCTTCCTTGACACTGAAGTACGGCGGCGTGACTTCCTTGGTGATGCCTTGCGACGCCAGGGTCTGCCCGGCCATGCAGCGCGCTGCCACCTTAGCCAGCTGGACGCCGGTGGCCTTGCTGACGAAGGGCACGGTGCGCGAAGCGCGTGGGTTCACTTCCAGCACATAGATGACGTCTTTGCCGTCGATGTTCTGAATCGCGAACTGCACGTTCATCAAACCGACCACGTTCAGGGCGGCGGCCATGGCGGCCGTTTGGCGCTTGATCTCGGTGACCGTGGCGGCACTCAGCGAATACGGCGGCAAGGAGCAAGCCGAGTCACCGCTGTGCACGCCGGCTTGTTCGATGTGCTCCATCACGCCGCCAATGAAGGTGGCGCCTGACGCATCGCGAATGCAATCGACGTCGCACTCAATCGCGTCGTTCAAGAAACGATCCAACAGCACCGGCGAGTCGTGGCTGACCTTGACGGCTTCGCGCATGTAGCGCTCGAGGTCGCGCTGCTCGTGCACGATTTCCATGGCGCGGCCGCCCAGCACGTAGCTGGGGCGAACCACCAAGGGGTAGCCCAGGGCGGCAGCTTTTTCCAGCGCTTCGGGCTCGGTGCGAGCCGTGGCGTTGGGCGGCTGGCGCAATTTCAGTTCATGCAGCAGCTTTTGAAAGCGCTCGCGGTCTTCGGCGGCGTCGATCATGTCGGGGGAAGTGCCGATGATGGGAACGCCGTTGCGCTCCAGGTCCAGCGCCAACTTCAAAGGCGTCTGGCCGCCGTATTGGACGATGACGCCAAACGGCTTTTCTTTGTCAACGATTTCGAGCACGTCTTCCAGCGTCAGCGGCTCGAAGTACAGGCGGTCCGAGGTGTCGTAGTCGGTGGACACGGTTTCGGGGTTGCAGTTGACCATGATGGTCTCGTAACCGTCTTCGCGCATGGCGAGAGCCGCGTGCACGCAGCAGTAGTCAAACTCAATGCCCTGGCCAATGCGGTTGGGACCGCCGCCGAGGACCATGATTTTTTTCTTGTCGGTCGGCGCGGCTTCGCACTCGCTGCTGGTGTTGAACTCGCTGTGGGCTTCGTAAGTTGAATACAGGTAAGCGGTGTTGGTTTCAAACTCGGCCGCGCAGGTGTCCACCCGCTTGTAGACGGGGCGCACGCCCAGCGCCTTGCGCTTGTCGCGAATGGCGGTGTCGGTGGTTTTAAGCTGGCGCGCCAGGCGGCGGTCCGAAAAACCTTTTTGCTTGAGCGCGCGCAGCGTGGGCGCGTCGATCTGGTCCAGCGACATGGTTTCGAGTTCCAGCTCGACCTTGACGATCTGCTCGATCTGCACCAAAAACCAGGGGTCGATCTTGGTCAGCGCAAACACCTCGTCCACGCTCATTCCCATGGCAAAAGCATCGCCCACGTACCAAATGCGGTCAGGGCCGGGCGCGCCGAGTTCTTTCTCCAGCACTTCGCGGTCTTGCGTTTTTTCGTTCATGCCGTCCACGCCGACTTCCAGGCCGCGCAGGGCTTTCTGGAACGACTCCTGGAAGGTGCGGCCCATGGCCATGACTTCGCCGACCGACTTCATCTGCGTCGTCAAACGCGAATCAGCTGCGGGGAATTTTTCAAACGCAAAACGCGGGATCTTGGTGACCACGTAGTCGATGCTGGGCTCGAAGCTGGCGGGAGTGGCGCCGCCGGTGATCTCGTTGCGCAACTCGTCCAGCGTGTAGCCGATGGCCAGCTTGGCCGCGACTTTGGCAATCGGGAAACCCGTGGCTTTAGACGCCAAGGCGGACGAACGCGAGACACGCGGATTCATCTCAATGACGACCATGCGGCCGTCTACCGGGTTGATGGAAAACTGAACGTTCGAGCCGCCTGTGTCCACGCCGATCTCGCGCAAAACAGCCAGCGAGGCGTTGCGCAAAATCTGGTATTCCTTGTCGGTCAGCGTTTGCGCTGGCGCCACGGTGATGGAGTCGCCGGTGTGCACGCCCATCGGGTCCAGGTTTTCAATCGAGCAGACGATGATGCAGTTGTCAGCCTTGTCGCGCACGACTTCCATCTCGTACTCTTTCCAGCCGAGCAGCGATTCTTCAATCAAGAGCTCGTTGGTGGGCGAGGCTTCCAGGCCGCGCTTGCAAATCACTTCAAATTCTTCAGCGTTGTAGGCAATGCCGCCGCCGGTGCCGCCCAGCGTGAAGCTGGGGCGAATGACGGTGGGGAAACCCAGCGTCTTTTGCACGGTCCAGGCTTCTTCCATGGTGTGCGCAATACCGGAGCGGGCCGAGCCCAGGCCGATCTTGGTCATGGCGTCTTTGAACTTGAGGCGGTCTTCGGCCTTGTCGATGGCTTCAGGCGTGGCGCCGATCAGCTCGACCTTGTACTTGTCCAGCACGCCGTGGTGCCACAGGTCCAGCGCGCAGTTCAGCGCGGTCTGGCCGCCCATGGT
>CAZNQE010000103.1:0-9738 GCA_964575005.1 uncultured Polaromonas sp.
CTTACTCGATGGCCTTGCCCATGTCCTCGATGACCTTCTTGGCGTCACCGAAGACCATCATGGTTTTGTCCATGTAGAAGAGTTCGTTGTCCAGACCGGCATAGCCAGCGGCCATGCTTCGCTTGTTCACGATCACCGTCTTGGCCTTGTAGGCTTCCAGAATGGGCATGCCGTAGATGGCGCTGCCCTTGACGTGCGCCGCAGGGTTCACCACGTCGTTGGCGCCCAGGATGATCGCGACATCGGCTTGGCCGAACTCGGCGTTGATGTCTTCCATCTCATGCACCTGGTCGTAAGGCACTTCGGCCTCGGCCAGCAGCACATTCATGTGGCCAGGCATGCGGCCGGCCACCGGGTGGATGGCGTATTTGACGTTGATGCCCTTTTCAGTGAGCTTTTGCGCCAGTTCCTTGACCGAGTGCTGTGCGCGTGCGACGGCCAGGCCGTAGCCCGGCACGATGATCACGGACTCGGCATTGCCCAAGATGAAAGCGGCGTCATCGGCCGAGCCGGACTTGACGTTGCGCTGAACGGCGCTGCCCACGGCGGCCGTACCAGCCTCGCCGCCAAAGCCGCCCAGGATCACGTTGAAGAAGGAGCGGTTCATGGCCTTGCACATGATGTAGCTCAGGATCGCGCCGGAGGAACCGACCAAGGAACCGGCCACGATCAGCATGGCGTTGTTCAGCGAGAAACCGATGCCCGCCGCCGCCCAGCCGGAGTAGCTGTTGAGCATGGACACCACCACCGGCATGTCAGCGCCGCCGATCGGGATGATGATGAGCACGCCCAGCACAAAGGACAGCGCCAGCATGGCAAAGAAAGCCGTCCAGTTGCCGGTGAAGGTGAACACGAGGCCGAGCGCCAGCGTGGCCAGGCCCAGCACCAGGTTCAGCATGTGCTGGCCACTGAAAGTGACCGGCGCGCCCTGGAACAGGCGGAACTTGTATTTGCCGCTGAGCTTGCCAAAGGCAATGACCGAGCCGCTGAAGGTGATGGCGCCGATGGCCGCGCCCAGGAACAACTCCAGGCGGTTGCCCGCTGGAATCGCGTCGGTGCCCAAGCCCTTGGCGGTGATGCCGAAGGCGTCCGGTTCAGCCATGGCGGCCACCGCGATGAACACCGCGGCCAAGCCAATCATGCTGTGCATGAAAGCGACCAGTTCAGGCATCTTGGTCATCTCGACGCGCTTGGCCATCAAGGTGCCGGCCGCGCCGCCTACGACGAGGGCGCCCAGCACGTAAACCATGCCTTCAGCAGCGCCGCCGGACAGCTCAACAATCAGCGCGCCGGTGGTCAGCACGGCAATGGCCATGCCCGACATGCCGAAGACGTTGCCGCGAATCGAGGTGGTGGGGTGCGACAGGCCTTTGAGGGCCTGGATGAAGCAGACGCTGGCCAGCAGGTACAGCAGGGTGACGAGGTTCATGCTCATTTGGCGGCTCCTGCAGCGGCAGAGTCAGCCGTACCTGCAGCGGGAGCAGCCTTCTTTTCTTTCTTCTTGAACATCTCCAGCATCCGGCGCGTGACCAGGAAGCCGCCAAAGACGTTGACCGCAGCCAGCGCCACAGCCAGCACGCCCATGGTCTTGCCCAGGGGCGTCACGGTGAGTGCAGCCGCCAGCATGGCGCCCACGATGACGATGGCCGATATCGCGTTGGTCACAGCCATCAGCGGCGTGTGCAGCGCGGGCGTGACGGTCCAGACGACGTGGTAGCCCACGTAGATGGCCAACACGAAGATGATGAGATTGATGATCCCGGGGGAGGCGAGGTCCATGGTGCTTTGTTCCTGATTTATTTCTTCTTGACTTCGCCGCCCTGGGCCATCAGGCACGCGGCCACGATGTCGTCTTCCAGGTCAATTTTCAGCGCGCCGTCCTTGGTCACGATGAGCTTGAGGAAGTCCAGCAGGTTGCGCGCATACAGGGCGCTGGCATCTGCGGCAACAAGCGCCGGCACATTGGTCTCGCCAATGAGCGTCACGCCGTGCTTGACGACTGTCTGGCCGGGCACGGTCAGCGGGCAGTTGCCGCCTTGCGGTGCCGCCAGGTCAACAATCACGCTGCCCGGCTTCATGGCTTGCACCATTTCTTCGGTCACGAGCACAGGCGCGGGGCGGCCGGGAATCAGGGCGGTGGTGATGACCACATCAGCTTGGGCCACACGCTTGGCAACCTCGGCCTTTTGCCGGGCCAGCCAGCTGGGCGGCATGGGCTTGGCGTAGCCGCCCACGCCCACTGCGGCTTCACGCTCTTCGTCGGTTTCGTAAGGCACGTCGATGAACTTGGCGCCCAGGGACTCGACTTGCTCTTTCACGCTGGGGCGAACGTCCGACGCTTCAATGACGGCGCCCAAACGTTTCGCGGTGGCGATGGCTTGCAAGCCGGCCACGCCCACGCCCAGGATCACAACCCGCGCTGCTTTGACGGTGCCAGCGGCAGTCATGAGCATGGGGAAAAAGCGCTGGTAGGCGTTGGCCGCCATCATCACGGCCTTGTAGCCGGCGATGTTGGCTTGGGAGCTCAGCACGTCCATGCTTTGCGCGCGGCTGGTGCGCGGGGCGGCTTCCATCGCAAAGGCTGTCACGCCCGCGCTGGCCAGGCGCTGTAGGCCGGCGGCATCAAAAGGGTTGAGCATGCCGGCGATCACGCTGCCGGACTTGAGGTGCGGCACCTCGGCGTCTTGCGGGCAGCGCACCTTGAGCACGATGTCGGCGGCATAAGCGCCGGCGGCATCGGTGATCTCTGCACCCACGGCTTCATAGGCGGCATCGGGCATGCTGGCTGCAATGCCTGCGCCCGACTGAATGCGTACCGTGTGGCCCTGGGCCTTGAGTTTTTTGACTGTCTCGGGTGTGACCGCGACACGTGTTTCGCCTGCCAGTATTTCGGCAGGTACCCCAATCAGCATGGGTGACTCCTCTGGTTATAGGTCGGCCGCTGCCGCCTTTGTTTTTATCTGTCACCAAGCTTACATGAGTTTTTTCAGGGCTCACCCAGCTCATGTTTACTTTTTGACGCGTCCCTCGGGTCGAGTTTTTGGTTGACCGGCCTGGGGAAAGTGATCAAGCGCTAAACCCTAAGCGCTAAACCCGAGTCGAGGGGTCGGGAAGGTGCTCCAGCAAGCCTTGCAAGGCCCGCTGAACCGTCGCCAGGCGCACGGCTGCTCGATCGCCCGGGAAATTCGCCAGCTCGGACGACACGCCGCTCGGTGTGGCCCAGGCCAACCAGACTGTGCCTACCGGTTTGGCCGCGCTGCCGCCGCTGGGGCCTGCCACACCCGTCACGGCCACTGCCACTTGGGCCCTGGCGTTGGTCAGGGCGCCTGACGCCATGGCTTCGGCTACTTCCTGGCTGACCGCGCCATGTGCCGCGATCAGCGCGGCCGGTACGCCCAGCAGTTCGGTCTTGGCTGCGTTGGAATAGCTCACGAAGCCGCGTTCGAACCAGGTGCTGGAGCCCGCGAGATTGGTGCAGGCCGCGGCAATCAAGCCGCCCGTGCAGCTTTCTGCCGTGGTCAGTTGCCAGCCGCGTGCTTGCAGCTGAATTGCTAATTTTTCAACGGTTGAAGAGACGTGATTCAGGGCCACCAGAACCTCCAGAACGCCAACACGAGCAAGGTACAAAACGCGGCCAGCAAGTCGTCGAACATGATGCCGAAACCGCCCCGTGGCCCGAAGTCCTTGAAGTGCTTGTCGGCCCAGGCCATGGGACCGGGCTTGAGCGCATCGAAGGCGCGAAACAGGGCAAAGGCCAGTGTTTGCGCCAGCAGCCCGGCCGGCAAGAACAGCCAGAGGATCAGCCAGAAGCAGACGATTTCGTCCCAGACGATGTGGCCTGAATCAGGCACGCCCAAATGCCGTGAGGTCACGGTACAGGCCCACCAGCCGATGCCGAAGGAGGCGGCGATCAGCCAGCCCAGCTGCGCTTCAGTCAGCCAGGTTTGCAGCACCAGGAAAGCCAACCAGGCCCACAGCGTGCCGGCCGTGCCGGGAGCGACCGGGCTGAGTCCGGAGCCAAAACCCAGGGCGATGAAGTGGGCCGGGTGCGCCAGCATAAAGCGGGCGTCGGGCCGGCGCGGCGCGGCGATGGGTTCGGGCGACAGGCTCATGCGAAGTGGTCGAAAGAGGTGAATACCTGAGTCACTGGCGCACCATCGGCATTCAGCCAGCGCAGGCCGGGCTGTGCTTCTATATGGCCCACGCGGGTGACCACGGTGTGGCTGGCCTGGGCGGCGGCTTCGACGGCATGCCGCTGCGCACTGGGCGCGGTGAAGGCCAGCTCATAGTCGTCGCCACCCGACAGCACTGCATTGAGCGCGTCGGCGTCGCTCACCTTGGCCGCGGCCCAGTCGGCATGGCGGCGAGCTGCCAGCAAGCCCAGTGCTGCTTCGAGGTTCACGCTGGCGCCTACGTCGGACGCGGCTAGAAGATGCTGCAGATCGCCGGCCAGTCCATCGCTCAGGTCAATGGCGGCGCTGGCCAGGCCGCGCAAGGCCAGGCCGAGCGCAACGCGAGGGGTGGGCGATTCAAGGCGGTGCCTCGTGGCATCCAGCAAAGCAGGCGGCAACTGGATGCGGCCCGTCAGCGCGTCCAGTGCCAGCCGGGCGTCGCCCAGGTTGCCGCTCACATACAGATCGTCGCCTTCCTTCGCGCCGCTGCGCAGCAAGGCTTGGCTGTGGCCGGCATCTGCACCGTTGGCCACCGGCACCGTGCCAAACACCGTGATGCAGATGTTCAGCGGGCCGCGCGTGGTGTCGCCGCCCATCAATTCGCAGTGCTGCGCATCGGCCAGGGCCAGCAAGCCCTTTGAAAATCCGGCCAGCCAGGCCTCGTCAATGTGAGGCAGGGCCAAGGCCAGCGTGAAGCCCAGCGGCTCGGCTCCGCAGGCGGCCAAGTCTGACAAATTGACGGCCAGGGCTTTGTGGCCAAGCGTGACCGGATCTACGCCTTCAAAGAAATGTCGGCCTTCGACCAGCATGTCGCTGGAGATGGCCAGCTGCTGGCCGGGCAGCGCCGGCAGCAGCGCGCAATCGTCGCCAATGCCCAGCGCCGCGCGGCGTGCCGGCCGGCGGAAATATCGCGCAATCAGATCAAACTCACCCATGGGCCAAGCATAGCCCGGCCGGTAGGCGGCTTGCGCTCAGGCGCCTGGCGCGGCGCGAAATTGCAGGGCTGCCTGCCGGATCACTTCGGCCAGCAGGCCCTCGCGCCCCTGCTTTTCGCGCAGCCAGCGGGCGTCGTTGTAGCCACTGTCCACGCTGGCCCGCAACAGGCCCAGGCTGTGGTCGGCGCCGACGGCGTGCGCATGCCTTTGCAGCGCGTCCATGGTCTGCTGAATGTGCTGGCGCAGCGGCATGTGCAGGCCGGTGCCGGGGTCCACATACACCGCGTCCAGGCCGAAGCGGCAGGCCTGAAAGCGGTTGTAGGTGTAGACCAAATAGTCGTCTTCAGTGGGCATGAAGGGCGCTTCATGCATGAACCACGCCGCCAGCGCCTGCACATAGCCTGATAGCGCCGCGGCCCGCTCGATGGTGAGCGGCGTGTCAAACACGCGGATCTCGATGGTGCCGAACTCCGGCTTGGGCCGGATGTCCCAGTAAAAATCCTTCATGCTTTTGACGACGCCTGTGCGTGTCATCTTGTCAAAGTAGGTCGTGAAGTCCGCCCAGGTCAGCGCCATGGGCGCACGGCCCGACAGCGGGAAGGCAAAGACCGAGTTCAGGCGCGCCGAATCAAAGGCGGTGTCTTGCCCCTGAACATAAGGCGAGGACGCCGACAGCGCAATGAAGTGCGGGATGTAGCGCGACATGCGGTGCAGCGTGAGCAAGGCCGTGTCCGCGTCGGGGCAGCCCACATGCACATGCTGGCCAAAAATGGTGAATTGTTTGGACAGATAGCCGTAGAGCGCGGAGAGCTCGCGAAAACGCGGCTTGTCATAAATGCGCCGCTCGTGCCATTGCTGAAATGGATGGGTGCCACCGCCGACGACCGCGATGTTCAGCTTGTCAGCGCTTTTGACCAGGGCATCGCGAATCTGCGTGAGTTGGCCCAGCACTTCGGCCGCGCTATGGCAAATGCCGGTGGAGACCTCGATCATGCTCGACGTCATCTCCGGCACCACGCTGCCGGGCAGGGTTTTATGCGGCATCAGGCGCAGCATGTCTTCGGCATACGGTGCCAGGTCGTAGTCGTGCGTGTTCACCAACTGCAACTCAAGCTCAACGCCCAGCGAGAGGGCGCCTGACTTCTGGAAAGGTTCAAGACTCATGGCGTTCTCCTGTGCGGCTGCCGCCTGTCGCCCAAGGGCGAGAGCTTTCGCCGGCCCGGTGAATGGCGATGGTGGCCAGCACCGCGCCCAGCACCTCCATCAGCAAGATGGCGGGCAGCGCAATGCTGGCAATGGCGGGGCCCAGCGTGAGCGAGGCTGCAGCGAACTGAGACACCAGCAACAAGGTAACCGACGACATAGGCGACATGGCAAAGCCTACCCACAGCGCCTGTTTCCAGCTCGCGCCACTGCCGATGTTGCCCAGGCCCACACCGACGACTTTGGCCACTGCGCGCGCCACCACCAGCGCCAGTACCCAGCCAAAAATCGGCAGCGACCAGTCGCCTTGCGCAGCCACCACTGACACCACCACAAACATAAGCATGGTGAGCATGACCGATGCCGTGCCCATTTGCCGAGGCCAAGACCAAGGGCGTGGGTGCAGGTGCTTGAGCAGCATGCCGCCGAGCAGGGCTGCCAGCGGCGCCGAGCCGCCGAAGTGCGCCGCCAGCGTGGCCGCTGCAGCAATCAGCGCCAGCAACAAGATAGCGGTGTTCTCGCTGGTTGGGCTCATGACGCGAAGTGCCAAGCGCAGCATCATTGCCAGCGCTGCGCCCAGCCCGACGGACAGGGCCAGCACCAGTAGCGGGTAAATGAAAGCGCTTTGGGCCGGCACTTCAACGCCGCGCTCGGCGTGTGCCAGCAAGCCAGCGCGGGCGGTGCACAAAACCAGCGCATACAAGGTGCTCAGCGTTGAAAGCACCATGGCCCGCTCGGTCACCGGGCCGGCACCGCGTGTGTCCATGATGACGCGCGCCAAAACGGCCGGCGACGCTGCCATGGCCAGGAGGGCCAGCCCCTCGGCCACGGGTGCTGCCATGTCAAACCATCGCAGCAGGCTGTACACAGCCCAGAAGGTCAGGGCCGACTCAGCCAGACTTTGCACCAGCACCATGGGGTTGTGGCGGAACCAACGCAGCGGAATGCGTCCGCCGGCTTCAAACAGCACGACTGCCACGCCCAGCTCAAGCAAAAAGAGGCCAATGCCTTGCAGCGGCCAGGCCGCGCCGGTAAAGCCCAGCAGGCCAGCCAGGCCGCCAATCATGGAATAGCCCACCACTTTGGGCAAACCGGTGTAGCGTTGAAGTAAGTAGCCGCTGGCGGAAGCCAGGGCCAACAAAAGGGCCCATTGCACTGTAGGCAGGCCAGCAGAAGGCTTGCTGAGGTCAGACCAAATGGTCAGGAGTTCAGTCATCGTCCTCCCGGGAGTTCAGATTGCAGGACGTCAGGCTCTGCCTGAAAAGGCAGTTTGACGTGGCGGGACGGTTTACCAACGAAAAGGGCGGTAGGCCCCGGTTGGTGAAGTCAAGGGCAGTCTAAACGCCGCTGATGACGCTTATTAACATCCGCTTACATGCGGCGGTCATTTGTGATCAGTGCAAAACGCGTGTGCCCGTGCCCGGCTCAGGCGCCAGCACGAACATTTGGATCTCGGCTTCAAAGCGGGTGCCGTCTTCAGCCACGCAAAAGTAGCTGCCGTGCATCGCGCCCGTGGGTGTGCGCAGGCGCGCACCGCTGGTGTACTGAAAAGATTCACCCGGCCGCAGCAAGGGTTGCTGGCCGACCAGACCCAGGCCTTTGACTTCTTCGTTGTGGCCGTTGGCGTCGCTGATGAACCAATGCCGAGAAATCAATTGCGCGGCCATGTCGCCCGTGTTGGTCACCGTGACGGTGTAGGCAAAGGCAAACAGCTGCTCGCCTGGCTCGGACTGGTCCGGCAGGAACTTCGGCAGCACTTCGCAAGTCATCTGGTAGGTGGGCATGGCATTCAAAAGTTAACGCCGGGATGTTAACGCGGTGCTGCGACAATTCTCAAATGACTTCTCCTGCTTCCACCACCACCTTTCGCATCGCCCCGTCCATCCTTTCCGCCGACTTTGCCCGCCTGGGCGACGAGGTGAAAAACGTCATCGCGGCCGGTGCAGACTGGATTCACTTTGACGTGATGGACAACCATTACGTGCCCAACCTGACCTTCGGGCCCATGATTTGCAGCGCGCTCAAGCCGCACGCCGTCACGGCCACGGGCGAGGCGGTACCCATTGACGTGCACCTGATGGTGCAGCCGGTCGATGCGCTGGCCGCTGCTTTTGCCGAGGCGGGCGCTGACTACATCAGCTTTCACCCCGACGCTTCTGGCCATGTGCACCGCAGCGTGCAAGCCATCAAGTCCAAGGGCTGCAAGGCAGGCCTGGTCTTTAACCCCGCCGAGCCGCTGGACGTGCTGGACTGGGTGATTGACGACATCGACCTGATTCTCATCATGAGCGTCAACCCGGGCTTTGGCGGCCAGAGCTTCATTGACTCGGCGCTGCGCAAGATCGAGGCGGTGCGCAAGCGTATCGACTCCTCGGGCAAGGACATCCGCCTGGAAGTCGATGGCGGCATCAAGACCGACAACATCGCCCGCGTGGCGGCCGCCGGTGCTGACAGCTTCGTGGCCGGCAGCGCCATCTTTGGCAAGCCCGACTACAAGGCCGTCATCGACGCCATGCGCGCCGAACTCGCCAAGTGAACGTGCAAGCTTCGGGTCGCCGCGTACCGCCCGTTGTCTGGGCGGTCGATGCTGTCATGGTCGATCTGGACGGCACGATGGTGGACACGCTGGGCGACTTCGTCGAAGCGCTGAACCGCATGTTGGCCGACTTGCCTTGGATGGCGGGTGAAGGCCCCGCGCCGCGACTGACGGCAGCCCAGGTGGAGCCCATGGTCGGCAAGGGCTCGGAACACCTGATTGATACCGCCTTGCGGCATGTGTTGGCGGCGTTACCCGGTCAGGCGGTGCAGCCCGCGGAGTTGGCCGCGCGCGCCGCAGACCTGTACCCCGCCGCTTGGGCCAGCTACCAGCAGCATTACTTGGCAATCAATGGTCAGTTTTCGGCGGTGTACCCCGGCGTGAAAGAAGCCTTGGCCACTTGGCACGCGGCTGGTTTGCCAATGGCCTGCCTCACCAACAAGCCGTTGGCCTTTGCCCAGCAACTGCTGGCAGCCAAAGGCTTGGACGGCTTTTTTGTGCAGGTGTTTGGTGGCGATTCCTTTGCCCGCAAAAAGCCCGATCCGCTGCCGCTGCTGGCCACTTGCGCGGCGCTTGGCGTCACACCTGCCCATTGCCTGATGGTGGGCGACTCCATCAACGACGCCCGCGCTGCCCGTGCTGCAGCTTGCCCGGTAGCGCTGGTGAGCTATGGCTACAACCACGGCCTGCCGATTGATGGCGTGGACGCGGACGCGCATGTGGATTCCCTGCAAGAACTGGCACTGACGTGCCGAAGCGATCACCGCGCCCGGGCCTGACCCGCGCTCCCGGCATCCTCAAAAAGCGCCCCAGGCCCTTTGCTACACTTTGCCGGGTATGTTCATTCACCGCATCACACGTACAGGTTGTAGCGACCGGGGAGCCTGGCCCT
>CAZNQE010000104.1:0-9573 GCA_964575005.1 uncultured Polaromonas sp.
GCCGATTTAGCTCAGTTGGTAGAGCAACCGCCTTGTAAGCGGTAGGTCATCAGTTCGAATCCGATAATCGGCACCATTTCCCCGCTGCTCTGCAGCACTGAACCCGCTTTCCTTACTGGAATAGCGGGTTTTTTTATGGGATTTTGGAAAGAGTCAGACGTCAAAATAGAATAATTTAGAGCCAATTCTTCTATTTAACGAGAACTTTTATTCTAATTGAGGTAATCTTGCTGCCATTCGACTGAAGGCAGCTCTGCAGGGTCGGGACGATTTGTCTGACTTTGGCGGCCACAGCATTGCTCGTCACAAACAAACACCAACCATCGTTTTCCAGCGGGCCGGCTTTGACTTGAAGGCGCAAAGCTGCGGGCAGCAGTCGCTCAACGCTCTTGAGCATGTCGGTGGACTCCCGCACCATCCCGCTCAGCCGTGCAAGGGAAGGCGACGCGTCAATCGCTTGGCTAAAGCTGACGGGCTTGGATTGACGTGGCGTCATGCGATCAACAACAAAGAAAAGCCCGGGGTGAACTAGGTGCAGGTGATTATCACGGATGGGTGGTCCATGAAGGGGCGCACCCTTTACCTCAGTGGCTCCAAAGTCTGCTGGGGCGTTGCTTTTTGCATCTTTGTCCTGAGCCTGCTTTTCGCAGGGGTTCTCTATCTTGCCTCGACAAAATTAATGGCCGTTACTGCCGACGGGCAGCAGGCACGGGTCTTGCGCGAAAACCTCGCGGTCATGGCACGGCAAATGGGTGAACTTTCGGCCAAGTTGGCGCAGGTCGAGGCCCTGTCCGAGCGCGTTTCAGGCTTGGCCGGCTTAAGTCCGGCTGATACAAAAGCCCTAGGTCGAGGCGGACCCTTCGTAAGTCCGGCATCCGTCCCGCCCCCAGACTCCACTGTTCTCGCCCAGACTCTGGCGGCAATGGGTCGGCGTACCGAGCAGCAATATGACTTGATGACCGTGCTCGAATCACGCCTTCTTGATGAAAAATTGCGCAATATGATGCTGCCCACGCAATCGCCGATCTTGGATCGTGCACTGGGTTCTCGCTTTGGATGGCGTCCCGATCCATTTACCGGCCAGTCGGCCTTGCACACCGGATTGGATTTCCCGGCGGACGTCGGCACACCCGTGCTGGCAGCGGCTGGCGGACTCGTGGTGGCGCAGGAGTTCCACCCTGCCTATGGCAATTTACTAGAGATTGACCACGGCAACGACGTGCTCACCCGCTACGCGCATTTGTCCAAACACCACGTGAAAAAGGGTGATTTGATCAGGCGTGGGCAACGCATTGCCGAAGTTGGCAACAGCGGCCGCTCCACAGGCGCCCACTTGCATTTTGAAGTTCTCGTCCAAGGTGCCTACCAAAATCCTGAACTGTTCCTGAAGCTGGGCCAGAGGCCAGTCGTCCCCCCTTTGCCCCTCAAAGCACAAATCCAACCGCGCTGACGTGCTCGCTGCCTCGCACCCGATTTGATGAGGGTGACCCCGCGTTAAAATGAAGGGTTTGCCGCCTTCGCATTTTTTCCCGGACAGGCGCGCGGCTTCTTACAGTTGTTTTCAATAAAGGTTTCGGCCGCTGGCCCTGCTGACCCAGGCTCGCCGCCTCGCATCTATGGCTTCCAATCTTCTGACAAAACTCTTCGGCAGCCGCAACGATCGCCTGTTGAAAACCTATCGCAAGACGATTGAACGCATCAATGCGCTCGAGGCTCCCCTCGAAAAGCTCGACGACGATGCGCTGCGGGCAAAAACCCAAGCGTTCAAAGACCGGTTCCAGGCCGGCGAAACTCTCGACGAGCTGTTGCCCGAGGCCTTCGCTGTGGTGCGTGAAGGCAGCAAGCGCGCCATGAAGATGCGGCACTTCGACGTGCAGATGTTGGGCGGCATGGCGCTGCACAACGGCAAGATCTCGGAGATGGGGACGGGCGAAGGCAAGACCTTGACCGCTACGCTGCCGGTGTACCTGAATGCGTTGTCCGGCAAAGGCGTTCACGTCGTCACGGTCAATGACTATCTGGCCAACCGCGATGCCCGCTGGATGGGCAAGCTCTACAACTTCCTGGGGCTCACCGTCGGTATCAACCTGCCGCAGATGAGCCGCGAGGAAAAGCAGGCCGCTTACGCCTCCGACATTACCTACGGCACAAACAACGAATACGGCTTTGACTACTTGCGTGACAACATGGTCTACGAAGTGGCAGACCGTGTGCAACGCGGCTTGAACTTCGCCATCGTTGACGAGGTGGACTCGATCCTGATTGACGAGGCGCGCACGCCCTTGATCATCAGCGGTCAGGCGGAGGACCACACGGCCATGTATGTGGCCATGAATCAGGTTGTGCCCCAGATGAGGCGCCAGGAAGGCGAGGCTGATCCGCGTACCGGCGAAGGCATCATCACGCCGGGCGACTTCACCTTGGATGAAAAGAACCAGCAGGTTTTCTTGACCGAGCAGGGTCATGAAAACGCTGAACGCGTGCTGTTCAGCATGGGGCTGATCCCTGAAGGCGCCACGCTGTACGACCCGGCCAACATTGCGCTGGTGCATCATCTGTACGCAGCTTTGCGCGCCAACCATCTCTATCACCGGGACCAACACTACGTGGTTCAAGACGGTGAGATCGTCATCGTGGACGAGTTCACCGGGCGCCTGATGTCCGGGCGCCGCTGGAGCGACGGCCTGCACCAGGCCGTCGAGGCCAAGGAAGGCGTGGCCATCCAGGCTGAGAATCAGACCCTGGCGTCCATCACTTTTCAGAACTATTTCCGCCTGTACAACAAGCTGGCGGGCATGACCGGCACGGCGGACACCGAGGCCTATGAATTCCAGGAAATTTACGGCCTGGAAACCACGGTCATTCCGCCCAACCGCCGCAGCCAGCGCGAAGACCAACTTGACCGCGTCTACAAGAGCACCCGCGAAAAATACGAGGCAGCGATCAAGGACATTCGTGAGTGCTACGAGCGCGGCCAGCCTGTGCTGGTGGGCACGACCTCGATCGAGAACTCGGAAATCATCGACCAGTTGCTCGAAAAGGAAAAGCTGCCGCACCAGGTTTTGAATGCCAAGCAGCATGCCCGCGAAGCCGAAATCGTGGCGCAGGCCGGCCGCCCCGGCATGATCACGATTGCCACCAACATGGCTGGACGTGGCACGGACATCGTGCTGGGTGGCAACATTGAAAAGCTGATTGAGGCGGTCGAGGCGAACGAAGCCTTGGACGACGCAGCCAAGGCCGCTGAAGTGGCCCGCTTACGCACCGAATGGACAGCAGAGCACGAACGCGTCAAAGGCCTGGGCGGCTTGCGCATCATCGCCACCGAGCGCCATGAGTCGCGCCGTATCGACAACCAGTTGCGCGGCCGTTCAGGCCGCCAGGGTGACCCAGGTTCCTCACGCTTTTATTTGAGCCTGGACGATCCGCTGATGCGTATCTTTGCGGGTGAACGCGTGCGTTCCATCATGGAGCGCCTGAAGATGCCTGACGGCGAAGCGATCGAAGCGGGGATGGTCACGCGCAGCATCGAGTCGGCTCAGCGCAAGGTTGAGGCGCGCAACTTCGACATTCGCAAGCAATTGCTTGAGTACGACGACGTGGCCAATGATCAGCGCAAAGTGATTTATCAACAGCGCAACGACATCATGGAAGCGGACAACCTGCACGGGCAGATCCGGGCCTTGCGCGAAGGTTGCTTCACGGATCTGGTGCGCCAATACGTGCCGGCCGAAAGTGTTGAAGAGCAATGGGACTTGCCCAAACTCGAAGCCGTCTTGCGTGACGAGTGGCAACTTGACGTTGCCATGCTGGCTGACGTCGAGGCGGCTAGCGCAGTCACTGATGAAGATATCGTAGACAAGGTTTTGACTGCAGCGCATGCGAGCTTTGACGCCAAGGTGGAGACGATTGGCGAGGCGAACTTTGTGCAGTTCGAGCGCATGGTGCTGCTGCAAAGCATCGACACGCACTGGCGCGAACACCTGAGCGCGCTGGACTATCTGCGCAAGGGCATTCACCTGCGCGGCTATGCGCAAAAGCAACCCAAGCAGGAGTACAAGCGCGAAGCCTTCGAGCTCTTTGGCCAGCTGTTGGACAGCGTCAAGAATGAAGTCACGCGTGTCTTGATGACGGTGAAGGTGCAGTCCGGCGAGCAGTTGGACCAAGCCGCTGAAGCCCTGGAAAGCCGCGCTGAAAACATCAGCAATGTGACCTACACCGCGCCAACCGAAACCGGCGAAGCTGAAAGCTTCCCGGACGAGACACGTGGGACCCGCACTGGCGCCGCTTTAGCCGGAGCCGTTGGCGCCGACGCCTTTGCACGCGTGGGCCGCAACGACCCTTGCCCTTGTGGTTCAGGCAAAAAATTCAAGCAGTGCCACGGCAAGTTGAACTGATCGTTGGAGCGCGTCCATGCCTGTGAACCTGACTGCCACGCCTGCTGAGGCTCTGTTTCCTGTCCCTGGCCTGCGCTGGGGCATTGCTGAGGCCGGCATCAAAAAGCCCGGCCGCAAAGACTTGGCCGTGATGCTGCTGGACGAAGGCGCCTCGGTTGGTGCCGTGTTCACGCAGAACCGTTTTTGCGCAGCGCCCGTTCAGATCTGCCGGGACAACCTGGCGTTGGACAAAGGCGCAAGCCTGGGGATCCGCGCCATGCTGATCAACACGGGCAACGCCAACGCCGGCACCGGCGCGGACGGTCTGATGCGCGCGCGCGCCACTTGCATTGCGCTGGCGCAAGCCTTGAACCTCGCGCCGGAGCAGATCCTGCCCTTTTCCACCGGCGTGATCATGGAGCCGCTGCCGCACGAGCGCATCGCTGCCGGGCTGCCCGCTGCTTTGGCTGACGCGAAAACCGACAACTGGGCCCGCGCTGCTGAAGCCATCATGACCACCGACACGGTGGCCAAGGCGTTTTCAACGCGGCTGCAGTTGGGCGGCGCGACGGTGACGGTGACCGGCATCAGCAAGGGCGCCGGCATGATCCGTCCCAACATGGCGACCATGTTGGGCTATCTGGCCACGGATGCCTGCATCTCCCAAGCGCTCATGGCGCAGTTGGCGTTTGAGCTGGCTGAAGGATCGTTTAACCGCGTGACCGTGGACGGTGACACCTCCACCAACGACTCCTTTGTGGTGGTTGCCACGAACAAGGCAGCGCATGCACCCATCACGTCTTTGGACAGCGCCGACGGCAAGGTACTCAAGGCTGCGATGCTGGACATCGCCCGCCAACTGGCGCAAGCCATCGTGCGGGACGGCGAGGGCGCGACCAAGTTCATGACCATTCGCGTCGAGGGTGGCAAGACTGAGGCCGAGTGCCGCAAGGTCGCTTACGCGATTGCGCATTCGCCGCTGGTCAAGACCGCCTTTTTTGCCAGCGACCCGAACCTCGGGCGCATTTTGGCGGCCGTGGGCTACGCCGGCATTGACGACCTGGACGCCACCAAGATCGATCTGTATTTGGACGAAGTGCTGGTGGCCAAGGACGGCGGTCGCCACACAGCCTATGTCGAAGCCGACGGCCAGCGCGTCATGAAGCAAAGCGAAATTTTGGTTCGCGTGCTGCTCGGTCGAGGTGATTCCGTTGACACCGTCTGGACTTGCGATTTCTCTTACGACTACGTGAAGATCAATGCCGACTACCGCAGCTGAGTCGCTCATGATCGATGCCTTTGAGCGACTGATTGGCCGTGTTGATTCCTTGATCAGCCGCATTGAATCGGTCTTGCCACAACCGCTGGGGGCGCCCGACTGGCAAGCCTCCCACGCCTTTCGTTACCGCAAGCGCAGCTCGGGCCACGGCGCCTTGGAGCCGGTGATGCACCTGGGCCGTATGCCGCTGGATGCACTCAAGGAAATTGACGACCAGAAAGAAAAGATCCGCCGCAATACGGCGCAGTTCGTCAGCGGCGCGCCTGCCAACAACGTGCTGCTCACAGGCTCGCGCGGAACGGGCAAGTCTTCATTGATCAAAGCCTGCCTGACCGAATATGCCAGCCAGGGACTGCGCTTGATTGAGGTCGATAAAGACCATCTGGTGGACCTTCCTGACATCGTGGATCTGGTGTTCGGCCGCCCAGAGAAGTTCATCATCTTCTGCGATGACCTGAGCTTTGAAGAAGGCGAGTCCGGCTACAAAGCGCTCAAGTCCATCCTGGACGGTTCGGTGGCGGCAGCGTCACCCAACGTCTTGATTTATGCGACCAGCAACCGCCGCCATTTGCTGCCTGAGTACATGGCTGAAAACCTCAGCTACACGCACACGGCTGACGGCGAAGTGCACCCCGGTGAAGTGGTGGAAGAAAAAATTTCGCTGTCCGAGCGCTTCGGCCTCTGGGTGAGTTTTTACCCCTTCAGCCAGGACGAGTACCTGAGCATCGTCGCGCAGTGGCTCACCTCATTTGGCGTGAGCGCAGACGCGATCAAGGCGGCGCAGCCTGCGTCGCTGGTGTGGGCCCTGGAGCGCGGCTCGCGCAGTGGCCGCGTGGCCTATCAGTTCGCCCGCGATTACGCGGGCCAGCACAGCGCCCAATGAGTCAGCCCACGCTGGTTGCCGATG
The DNA here is from genome assembly GCA_964575005.1 of uncultured Polaromonas sp. GTDB lineage: Bacteria > Pseudomonadota > Gammaproteobacteria > Burkholderiales > Burkholderiaceae_C > Polaromonas. The sequence goes on from CAZNQE010000104.1 coordinate 6,563, forward strand.
CTGGTCTGCCCCGTGAGGGTGGTGCCAGCCGGCCCCTGGTTCAGGTGGCCGTCGGCGTCTTGATTCGGCCAGATGGTCAGTTTCTGCTTACCTCGCGCCCGCCCGGCAAGGTCTACGAAGGCTATTGGGAATTCCCTGGCGGCAAGCTTGAGGCTGGAGAAACGGTGGAGCAGGCGTTGCGGCGCGAACTGCAAGAAGAAATTGGCATCACCATTGGCGCCGCTCTGCCGTGGCGTACTGAAACGGTGGACTATCCGCATGCGCTGGTGCAACTGAATTTTTGCAAAGTCCATGAGTGGACGGGCACGTTGCACATGCATGAAGGCCAGGCTTTTGCATGGCAAGATTTGCCGGTGGCGGTGGCGCCTGTGCTGCCCGGCACCGTGCCGGTATTGGCTTGGTTTGCTGAGGAACGCGGCTTCAATTCGGCCACGCACATCCCGACCTGAGCCCCCTACGCTCAGAGACTCAAACGATCCAGTTTTGCTGTGCAGCCAGCACCGCGTCAGGGTAGGGCCGCTGCCCACGTGAGCCGTTGTAGCGGCCCAGGCCCATGAAGAGATCACCGCGCTCCAGGTCCAGGTAATGGCGCAGAATCACGCATCCAAACCGCAAATTGGTCTGCACCTGAAAGAGCCGGCTCACGTCACCATCCCCAATCAGCCGCGCCCAAAACGGCATCACTTGCATGTAGCCGCGTGCGCCGACTGAACTGATGGCGAATTTACGGAACGCGCTCTCAACCTGGATCAGGCCCAGCACCAATGCCGGGTCGTGCCGGGCGCGGGTGCTTTCATACCAAACGGTTTGGAGAAACTCTTGGCGGATCTGAGGCTCAGGCAATCTGTGCTGCAGACGCAAGTCCATCACTCCTAGCCAGCGTTGGTAGCTCGCTTGGCGCTCTGCATCAGAGAACACGGGCACCGGTGGCGCTTGATCCGCGACCGCCGCGCCCAGCGCACTGCGAACAGAGTCGGCAAGGGGCTCTTCAAGTTGCCCCTCGGCAGCGGCCTTGAAGCTACCGCCGGCCAGCCAGCCCGCCAGCGTCAATCGCTGCAAGGTCTTGCGCTTGGATTGATCCAGGGGCCTCTGCAGGCCGCCCGGTTGCAGCGTCATGGCGCGAGTTGGTCCTTGACGAACTGAAGGATGCCAGCAGCGTCGACCTTGCGCGCTTCGGTATCGCGGCGGTGCTGGTACTCGAACTGGCCTTCTTTCAAACCGCGTTCAGAAATCACCACCCGGTGCGGCACGCCGATCAATTCCCAATCAGCAAACATGGCGCCCGGCCGTTCGTCGCGGTCGTCCAGCATCACGTCAACACCTGCGGCCTGCAAGTCGTCATGCAACTTCTGCGTGACCTCGCGCACTTCGGCGCTGCGATGGCCTCCGATGGGGCAGATCACGACCGTGAAGGGCGCAATCGCGTCGGGCCAGATGATGCCGCGCTCGTCATGGTTTTGCTCGATCGCGGCTGCGGGCAAGCGCGTGATGCCAATGCCGTAGCAACCCATTTCAAAGAATTGCGGCTTGCCGTTTTCGCCCAGGAAGGTCGCGTTCATGGCGCGGCTGTATTTGCTGCCCAGGAAAAACACATGGCCCACTTCGATGCCGCGTTCGATGGCCAGTGCACCTTTGCCGTCCGGCGAGGAATCACCGGCCACGACGTTGCGCAGGTCTTCAACGAGGGTCGGCTCGGGCAAGTCACGGCCCCAGTTCACGCCCGTCATGTGGAAGTCCGCTTCGTTTGCGCCGCAGATCCAGTCGTGCATCACGGCCACGTCGCGGTCCACCACCAAGGCCACAGGCTTTTTCAGGTTCAGTGGACCGAGGTAGCCAGGCTTGCAGCCGAAGTGGTCTTCAATCTCGGGCAGCGTGGCAAAGCGAAAGCCCGCCAAACCCTCGACCTTGCCCACCTTGACTTCATTCATGTCGTGGTCGCCGCGTAGCAGCAAGAGCCAGACTTGTGTCTTGACTTTGCCGTCTTCAGCGGTCGTGTCTGTGGCGAGCACCAAAGATTTGACCGTGGTGTTCAGCGGCACGCTCAACAGTTCGGCCACGTCGGCGCAGGTGCTCTTGCCTGGCGTCGGCGTTTTGGCGAGAGCCTGCGTGGCGCTCTGGCGAGGGCCGGCGGGCGCCAGCGCCTCGGCCTTTTCCATGTTGGCGGCGTAGTCGCTGCCAGGGCAGTAAACAATGGCGTCCTCACCGGTGGCGGCGATCACTTGGAACTCTTCGCTCAAGTCGCCACCGATGGCGCCGCTGTCGGCGGCCACGGCGCGGTAACGTAGGCCAAAGCGGTCAAAGATGCGACGGTAAGCCGCAGCCATGACCTGGTAGCTGGCTTTGGCCGCGTCTGCGTCGCGGTCAAAGCTGTAGGCGTCCTTCATGATGAATTCGCGCCCACGCATCAGGCCAAAGCGCGGTCGGCGTTCATCGCGGAATTTGGTCTGGATCTGGTACAGGTTCTTGGGCAGCTGCTTGTAGCTGCGCAAGTCTTGCCGCGCGACGTCGGTGATGACTTCTTCGCTGGTGGGCTGAATCACAAAGTCGCGGCCGTGCCTGTCTTGAATGCGCAGCAGCTCAGGGCCCATTTTTTCAAAGCGGCCGGTCTCTTGCCAAAGCTCAGCAGGCTGGACCACGGGCATGGTCATTTCGACGGCGCCGGCACGGTTCATTTCTTCGCGCACGATAGCCTCGACCTTGCGAATCACGCGCAGCCCCATGGGCATGTAGTTGTAGATGCCTGCGCCCAGCTTCTTGATCATGCCGGCGCGCATCATGAGTTGATGGCTGACCACTTCCGCGTCGGCAGGCGCTTCTTTGAGCGTGGAAATGAAGAACTGCGAGGCTTTCATCGGGATGTTTTCTGGGGTTGGGAGACTGCAGCCGCTGACATGCTTGGCGCTCTCGCCTTCGCTGTGCATAATGGGCTCAGTTTAAAAAATTTGAGGTTTGATTATGCTCGACCGAGACGGCTTCAGGCCCAACGTCGGGATCATCTTGCTCAACCAGAA
>CAZNQE010000105.1:0-9552 GCA_964575005.1 uncultured Polaromonas sp.
GTCTTGGCGCACATCAACCGTGACCGCGAAGCCATCTATGCAGCGTGACCCGCGTGCTTTCCTATGGGACGCCCGCGAAGCCGCTTTGGCAATCCAATCGTTTACGTTGGGCATAGACAGCGCAGCCTATGCGGACAGTGAATTAGTTCAGGCTGCGGTTGAACGCAAGTTCGAGGTCATTGGTGAAGCGCTGAATCCGGTTGACTGATGACCGCACGAATTAAGAACCCGTTTCGGGTATTATCAAACCCATTATGGGTACCAATCTCCCCGATTCCGTCTCGTCAGTGGCCGACGCCCTTTTCCCCAAAGTGCGGCAGCGCGTGCTCAGCGTCTTGTTCGGTACACCTGACCGCAGCTTTTATACCAACGAGGTGATTGGCTTGGCCTGCTCAGGTGCCGGCGCTGTGCAGCGCGAGCTCGCAGACATGGCTGAGGCGGGGCTGCTCACCGTGCGCAAGCAAGGCAACCAAAAGCACTTTCAGGCCAATGCGGCGTCTCCAGTGTTTGCCGAGTTACGCGGGCTGGTGCTCAAGACCATGGGACTGGCCGATGTGCTGCGCGCCGCGCTCGCGCCGCTGTCAGCGCAAATTGAAATCGCCTTTGTGTTTGGCTCCATCGCCAAGCAGCAAGACAACGCGCGGAGCGACATCGATCTGATGGTGGTCAGCGACACACTGGGCTATGCCGACTTGCTGAGCGCGCTGGAAGTTGCAAGCCGGAGGCTGGAGCGGACGATCAACCCCGCGCTTTATTCCACTGCCGACTTCCGCGCCCGGCGAGATAGCGGCAACGCCTTCATCGACCGCGTGATGCAGCAACCCAAGATATGGCTGATTGGCCGAGAGGATGCGCAGTGAACTCAGAGATCGCGCTCGAAAACTTGAGCCGAACGGGCGGCTCGCTCAAACCAGAGCCGCCGGACGCGGCCGAAATAGAGGGCTTGTTGCGCACGGGTCGCGCAAGGTTGGTTGATGCCCGGAACACCTCCTTGGCACTCGAAAGCCGATTCGACCTGGCTTACAACGCGGCTCACGCTTTGTGTTTGGCCGCGCTGCGAACCAAAGGCTATCGCGCGAGCAACCGGTACATTGTTTTTCAGGTCCTTCCGCACACGCTGGGGCTGGGGCCTGAAGTCTGGCGAATGCTTGATCTGTGCCATAACAAGCGGAACCTGGGTGAATACGAGGGCTTGTTGGAAGTGGATGGGCGCTTAGTGGAAAGTCTGATCCTGGCTGCCGAACAGGTGGCTGCCACGATGGCTGCGAGGTGAACCTTTGCCACCCCATGCTTCACATATCTAAGCTTCACTTCAAATACCCGGCCGCTCCTAATCCGGTCCTAGCCGACTCCTCCGCAACCTTCCCGCCCGGCATCACGCTGGTGCGCGGCGGCGACGGGCGGGGCAAGACAACGCTGCTGCGCCTGCTGGCGGGTGAGCTCCAAGCGGATTCAGGTCGGCTTGAACTGAATGGCATTGGCCTGCAAGACCAGGCTGCGCTGTATCAGCAGCAAGTCTTCTGGCAAGACCCGCGCTCAGAGGCGCACGACGCGCTGGTGGCCAGCGATTATCTGAACCAGATCAAGGCGAAATGGGCGAGCTTTGACGAGACTTTTCTCGCGCATCTGCTAGACGGTCTGGCGCTGGAGCCGCACCTGGGCAAGCAGCTTTTCATGCTGTCCACCGGCTCCAAACGCAAGGTCTTCTTGGCGGCGGCCTTCGCCTCGGGCGCGCGCCTGACTTTGCTTGACATGCCGTTTGCGGCGCTGGACAAACCATCGATTTCCTTCTTGATTGAAACGCTGAAGGTGGAGGCCGCAAAGGCCGAGCGCATCTTGGTGCTGGCCGACTACGAAGCGCCGCCGGGCTTGCTGCTGAACTCCGAGCTGCACCTGGGCGACTGAGTGGCCTTAAGCTCAGCAGATGCCTCGCTCTTCGCTCACCTTTCGCAATTTGGCCGCACTTGGCCTGCCAGCGGTCTACTTGGTGCTGGAGTTCAGCTTTAACCACCGGTTGATGACGCTCACCGCAGACATGGTGGATGAACAAGTTTTGGAGGGTCTGGAGTTTTGGGGCCGATTGCTGTCGGGTATCGGCTTTGGTTTGCTGCTTTTCGCATGACGCGTGGCCGACTGGGCTTGCGCCCAGGCAGCACAGCGGCTCTGCTGCTGCGCTTGAGCGCTTGCTTGCTGCTGGGCGTGGTGCTGATGTGGAATGTGCAGAAATGGATCACCGCGCATTGGGTGAGCACGGCCAGTGAAGACGACAAGAAAGCCGCCTGGGTACTGGGCGCCTTGGCCGGGCCAGCGGGACAAGGCACGCTGACAACGCTGCGTGGCGATGCTTTGTTGCAAGGCAAACCCAGCGCAGCCGAAGGACAAATCACGGCGGCGCTCTTCCCGGCAGCCAGCCTTTATGTCGATCAGCGTACAACGCAACTTGCGGCTTGGACCGCAGCCTTGAGCGCGCCCGTCATGCCCGCCCAGCCCGCCCTTTCTGTAAAGCCTGTGCTGCCCCAGGCGCAACTCGACAACGGCTTTCGCAACCTCATCATCCCACCGCTCACGCTGGGGTTTTCGCTGTTTTTTGGCTTGGTCAACTTGGCGCAACTTGCGGTGAACCTGATGCCGGGCCTGCGCGAGCGAGCGCGGCGTTGGGCCGCGACTGGTTTGCTGATCGTGTTGGTGGCCGTGTCCGCCACCCATGCCAGCCCCTTCCTGGATTCAGCCGGTTACCGGGGCAGCATGCAATCGAATTTATGGGCCGGCGACAGCTCCCTGGCCATGCTGACTGAGTGGTCGTTCCGGTCGGTGGCGCTTTGGCAGCCGACGTCGGCGTGGCTGCATGAGCTAGTGTTGCAAAACTTCGCTTTCCGCAAACCTTACTGACCACTTGAGCCGCGAACTCAAGCAGCGCACTCAGGACAAAAACCCGACCTTGCTCTTGCTGCCCTGCGCAGGCGGCAAGTCCTCACACATCACGTTGAAGCGGCCTTTCAGCCGCGCGTTGCCCAGCCCGGTCATCCAGGCGCGGCGCATTTCGCGCGGCGGCATCTCCATCAGGCAGTCCAGCACGTCGTCGGCCGGCACCGGGTCAAAGCGCTGGCCCCAGTCGTGTTCAGACAAGATGCTGCGGTACAGGCGCCCAGCAATCTTGCGCGCCGCGTCCGGGCTGGGCGCCTCGACGGAAAAGACATTCATGCGGTTCAAGATGGGGGCCGGAATACCGCGCTCATCGTTCGCCGTGGTGAACCAGTTGACCTGGCTGGCGTCAATCGCGACCTCGGCAAATTCGTCGGTAAAGCACTGCGCGGTGTCGTGCTCCAGCAGGCTGTAAAGCGCGCCCAGTGGGTCGTACTGCGCGTCGGTGCTGGCCTTGTCGATCTCATCGACCACGATCACCGGATTGGCGTATTTGCCTTCAACCAGCGCCTCAAACACCTTGCCCGGCCGTGCGCCCTTCCACTGCGAGGACGAGCCTGAGAGCAGCCAGCCAGCCGTCATGGAGCTCATGGGCACCAGCGTCATGCCGGTGCCCAGCAGCTCGGCAATTTGCCGGGCAAAGTGTGTCTTGCCCACGCCGGGCGGGCCGAGCAGCAAGATGGGTGTGAGGTCGGGCGGGTCTCGGCTGTCCTGAGCCAGCGCGAGGTGGCGCTTCACCTCGTCCAGAACCGGACCAAAGTTGGGCAGCGCGTCATACAGCTCGTCCATTTCAGGCAGGCCCGAGGGCTTGACTGAAAAGCGCTCGGGGCCGGCGTGCAGCATGCGCTCGTAGGTTTTGCAAAGCGACTCCCGCTCGCGCTGCTGGCCGCTGTCCTTGAGTTGGCTGAGCTTGCGTTCGACTTCGCCGGGGTCATACACGGCGTGCATGTTGGCAATCGGCAAGCGCATCCGGCGGGGGTCAACCAAGCTGTGTGAAGTCATGGTGCGGCTCCTTTGAGAAAACTCAGGCTTGCATCAAACATGCCAGAAAGCCGCGCCGCTGACAACGGTGGATTGCCTGAAACTCAGGGACACGGGTGCTATGCTGCGCCGCCCTCCAGCTAATCAGCCACTCAGCCACTCACTCAGCAATGTCCACCCGCCTGATCCTTTTCAACAAGCCCTACGGCGTGCTGAGCCAGTTCACGCCCGAAGGCAAATGGCAAGGCTTGCGGGACTTCATTGATCTGCCCGGCGTGTATGTGGCGGGCCGGCTTGACGCCGACAGCGAAGGCCTGCTGCTACTGACAAACGATGGCCGCTTGCAAGCGCGCATTGCCGACCCGCGCTTCAAGATGGAAAAGACGTATTGGGTGCAGGTGGAAGGTACGCCGACTGCCGAAGCCCTGGACGCCTTGCAACGCGGCGTGCAGCTGAACGACGGCATGACTCTGCCGGCCCGGGTGGAAGCCATCACCGAACAACCCCCAGGGCTTTGGACGCGTGAGCCACCCATTCGCGTTCGCGCCGCCAAGCCCACGGCCTGGCTGACACTGAGCATTCGCGAGGGACGCAACCGCCAAGTACGGCGCATGACGGCAGCAGTCGGCCTGCCGACCTTGCGCCTGGTGCGCGCAGCCATCGGGCCTTATGCCCTGGACGGCACGGCACCCGGCCATTGGCGAGAACTGGACGCAGCGCTGGCAGCTTGAACTCGGGCCAAAGTTAAACTTTGGTATGCGTTTCAAGACCCGGTTCCTCTTTACTTTCTGGCTGGCTTGCGCGTTGCCAAGCCTGTCAACAGCAACGCCCGCCGCCTGCCATCAACTGCTGCCGCGCCTGCCCAACGTGAGCAAACCGCTTTGCGAGGCCGCCCAACTCAAGGACAGCGGAGCGAGATCCGTGCAGGGCCGTCCGATCTGGGTGCGCGACCTTGCGCCCACGCGGCCGCAGTTGCAGGTCCTGGTGGTGGGCGGTATCCACGGCGACGAGATGTCGGCGACCTCTTTGGTCCTGCACTGGATTGCCCAGGCGCAGCGCGAGCAGGCGGACAAAGGCCATGGCGCCGCGACGCAATGGCGCTTCATTCCGGTGCTGAACCCGGACGGGCTTCTGGCCAAGCGCCCCGCGCGTGTCAACGCACGCGGTGTGGACTTGAACCGCAACTTTCCCACGCCCAACTGGGCGCACGAAACCAAAATTTACTGGGAGCAGCGCGTTAAAAAAGACCCGCGTCGCTGGCCGGGGCCGCAGGCTTTGTCTGAGCCGGAGTCACGCTTTCTGCACGCTGAGATCGAGCGCATGAAGCCGGACTTGGTGGTGAGCGTCCACGCGCCCTATGGCGTGCTCGACTTTGATGGGCCGCACATGCCGCCGCCGCGCCTGGGCCGGCTGTACCTGGACCAAGTGGGCATATTTCCGGGCTCGCTGGGCAACTACAGCGGCATTCATCAGGGCGTGCCGGTCGTCACCATCGAGCTGTCCAACGCACTCAAGACGCCGCGTGAGGTCGAGATGCGGCAAATGTGGACTGAGTTGCGCCAATGGATGGGCAAGACCTTAGTGAAGCCCGAACCCGAGCCCGCGCTGATGCCGCCAAGCCCCGAGCGCCGCAACAACAGCCAATAAGCTGGTGAGCGTGCAAGCCCAGTACACGCTGGCCAGGCCGAAGTGGGTGCTCAACAAGCCGCCCGCCAAGCCACCCAGCACGCCGGGAAAGCCGTAGGCCACCACGGTGTAAAGCGCTTGGCCGCGCCCGCGCAAGCGCCCGGTGAAGTGCTGCGACAGCAACGCAATGCACACCGTGTGGTGCGTCGCAAAAGTCAGCGCGTGCAGCACCTGTGCAAACAAGAGCAATAGCAAGACATGCGCAGCCTGCGCCGTGATGCCCATGCGCAGCGCCATGGCCGCTGAGCACAGCACCAGCCAGGCCGGCAGACTGAGCAAAGGCAGCCAACGCGACTGCGTGAAAAACCAGGCAATCTCCACCACCACCGACAGCGCCCACAGCAGGCCGATCATGGTTTTGCTGTAGCCCAGCGCGTCCAGGTAAAGCGAAAAGAACACGTAGATGCCGATGTGCGAAAGCACATGGAAAAACGCTGCCGCAAAAAACCACTGCACGCTGCGCTGGCGCAGCACGGGCATCACGCTCACGCGCTCTTCATGCGCGGGCACGGCTTCTTTGAGGTTGGGCAAGAGCCAGACACTGACCGCCACCGCGGCCATGGTGAAGAAAGTCCAGGCCGGGAACTGCCGCATGCCGTCTTTTTCAAACCAGGCGCCCGCCGCCAGCACCGTGACCAAAAATCCCAGCGAGCCCCACAGGCGCACACGGCCATAGCGCCGGGTGTCAAACACGCCGGCCTTGGTGACCAGGTGCGCCATCGCCGCTTCACTCATGGGCATCATGGCGCTGGTGTGCGTGAACATGACGAGCAGCACGACGAAAAGCCAGTTCACGCCCCAGTCAAGCCACAGGCCGGCTGACGCAACCAAGGCCGCACAGGCGCTGTAGCGCAGCAGCTTGATGCGCTCGCCGGTGTGGTCGCTCAGCCAGCCCCAGCCGTAAGGCGCAAACAAGCGCGTAGCCGCCTGCACCGACACCAGCACGCTGATGGCAAAAATGCTCAGGCCCAAGTCTTTGAGCCAGAGCGGCAAATAAGGATTGAAAAAGCCGATGTGCGCGAAATAGCTGGCCGACAGGGCGGCAAAGGGCAGCAACTGCCGGCGGCTTGTCACCTCAAGGCTTTAAACAGAACCAGCAATGCGAGGCGTCTCGATGCGCACGTCAGCACACTGCGCACGGTGTTGCAGCGCATGCTCGATCACCACCAGCGCCAGCATGGCCTCGGCAATCGGCGTGGCGCGAATGCCGACGCAGGGGTCGTGCCGGCCCTTGGTCACCACGCTGGTGCTTTGCCCGGCCACGTCAATCGACTCACGCGGCGTGATGATGGAGCTGGTCGGCTTGATGGCAATCGACACGTCCAGGTCTTGCCCGGTGCTGATGCCGCCCAGCACACCGCCCGCGTTGTTGCTTTTAAAACCTTGGGGCGACAGCGAGTCGCCATGCACCGTGCCGCGCTGCGTCACGCTGGCAAAGCCGGCGCCAATCTCCACACCCTTGACGGCGTTGATGCCCATCATGGCGTAGGCGATGTCGGCATCTAACTTGTCAAACAGCGGCTGACCCAGGCCCACCGGCATGCCGGTGGCCACCACGCGAATGCGCGCACCGCACGAGTCGCCCGACTTGCGCAGCGCATCCATGTATTCCTCCAGCGCCGACACATCGGCGCAGGGCGCGAAAAACGGGTTGTTGGGCACATGTGCCCAGTCTTCAAACGGCACGGTCACATCGCCCACTTGCGTCATGCAGCCGTAAAAGCGCGTGCCGTACTGCGCGGCCAGCCATTTTTTGGCCACCGCGCCGGCCGCCACCATGGGCGCCGTCAGCCGGGCTGACGACCGGCCACCACCGCGCGGGTCGCGCAGGCCGTATTTGTGCAGGTAGGTGTAGTCGGCATGACCGGGGCGGAAGGTCTCCAGAATGTTCCCGTAGTCCTTGCTGCGCTGGTCGGTGTTTTTAATCAAGAGGCAGATCGGCGTGCCGGTGGTTTTGCCTTCGTACACGCCAGACAGGATTTCGACCGCGTCCGGCTCGTTGCGCTGCGTCACGTGGCGGCTGGTGCCGGGGCGACGGCGGTCCAGGTCGGGCTGAATGTCGGCCTCGCTCAGGTCCATGCCCGGCGGGCAGCCGTCGATCACGCAGCCAATGGCCGGGCCGTGGGATTCACCAAAGTTGGTGACTGCGAAAAGTTGTCCGAAGGTGTTGCCGCTCATGGTCCGAATTATCTCTGAGCGCCGGCGGCGGATTCTGGAACGCTTTGTGCTTTGTTGCAGCGCACCATTTAAAAAGGAGTTTCCTCATGCTGGACCGCACCACGACCAAGTTTTCTCATGTCAAACCTGGCGACACGCAGTTTGTCTCAGGGGGCCTGCGCGATTTCTTTTTGTACCGCGACCTCGGCGTGACCGAAGCGACGAATGGCAAAGTCATTGCGCACCTCGTCAAGGCCAATATGGCACCAGAAACAGGCACCGGCTGGCACCGCCATGAAGCGGATTTCCAGATTGTGATCATGACCAAGGGCTGGGCGCGCTTCATGTATGAAGACAAGGAGACCTTGGTCGAAGCCGGTGACGTGGTGCACCAGCGCCCCGGCATCAGGCATTACCTTTTCGACTATTCGGCCGACATGGAGTACCTTGAAATCGTGGGCCCGGCTGATTTCAAGTCCATTGATGTGGAGCCGGTCTGCCCCATCCCAGCGCCCACGCCCTGGGCTTGATCGCTTGAGGACTTGAACGCTTGAGCGCTTAAAAGCGGGGGCCTAGAACTCGGCGTCCAGCTCGTCGATGTCCTCTGGCTCCGCCTTCGCTTCAGAAACCCAGCGCTTCATGGCAGGCAAGTCCATGATGCGCTGGACGTAGGCCATCGAGGCCTTGTCCAGCGGCACGTCGTAGGTCAAAAAACGTGTGACGACGGGCGCATACATGGCGTCGGCCAGGCTGAGCTGCTTGCCAAACAAATAGGGACCGCCGTAGCGAGTCAAGCATTCGCGCCAGATCTCTAGCACGCGGTCAATGTCTGCTTGCGCACGCGACCACACCTTGAAGCCTGGGAAATGCGCCTTGATGTTCATGGGCAGCGCCGCGCGCAAGGAGGCAAAGCCCGAGTGCATTTCACCGTTGATGGCGCGGCAATGCGCACGCGCGGCGACGTCGGCGGGCAGCAGTTTTGCCTCGGGTTTTATCTCGTTCAAATACTCGCCAATAGCAAGCGTGTCCCAGACTGTTACACGCCCGTGTTGCAGCGAAGGCACAAGCATGCTCGAAGAAAGTAACAGCATCTCTGCTTTCATTGCCGGGTCGTCTGGCGAGATGGTTTTCTCCGTAAACTCCAGCCCCGCAAGCTCTGCCATGAGCCAGCCGCGCAAGGCCCAGGCACCGTAATTTTTACTGCTGATGGTGAGAACGGCCTTGGCCATGAAGAGGCTCCTCGAAGTTAGTCGAATGAGGCTCTTTCGCAAGGCTTGTGCCAGGGTCAGCTCATCGGCTGGCCCGCAACTTGCCTGTTCATGCACCATCTGGGCCACAAGCCCGCCACTTGACTGCCACGCCATGCTGTACCAAGCCTACCAAGCCCAATCCGATCTGCTGTCCCCCTTTCGATTGATGGCCCAAAGCAGCAGCGCAGCCATGTGGTTTGGCCAAACGGAAGGCAGTTGGCTGCGCAAGCTGTCGGCGTCGATGGAGGTTTATTCGCGTCTGCGGGTAACGCATGCACGCCCGCCCTACAACATCAGCTCGGTGCAAGTGGGCGACCAGGACTGCGCCATCACTGAAGAAAGCGTGCTCAGTTTGCCCTTCGGCACCTTGCTGCACTTTCGTAAAACCCTGGCGGAAGGCACGCCCCGACAACCGGCGGTGCTGCTGGTCGCACCCCTGTCAGGCCATTTCGCCACGCTGCTGCGCGAAACCGCACGCACGCTGCTGCAAGACCACGACGTGTACATCACCGACTGGCACAACGCGCGCGACGTGTCGCTGCGCCACGGCGGCTTT
>CAZNQE010000106.1:0-9451 GCA_964575005.1 uncultured Polaromonas sp.
ACATCGGCACCTTCAAGCTGGTCAAGGTGGTCGAGCACATGCGCGAGCAGATCGAAGCCATGGGCGGCGAGATTCGTTTTAAGCAGCGGGTGAGCGATGTCGACATTGAAGACGGCCTCAATGGTGAAGGTGGAGGCGAAGGCAAACACATTCGCGGCTTGACCGTGGAAAACCTCGAAGACGGCAGCAGCTACACCTTGCGCGCCGACCACGTGGTGCTGGCCCCCGGCCACAGCGCGCGTGACACCTTTGCCATGCTGCACGGGCGCGGCGTGTACATGGAAGCCAAGCCTTTTTCCATCGGCTTTCGCATCGAGCATCCGCAGGGCCTGATTGACCGCGCGCGCCTGGGCCAGCACGCGGGTCACCCTCTTCTGGGCGCAGCTGATTACAAGCTGGTGCATCACGCCGCCAACGGCCGCAGCGTTTACAGCTTTTGCATGTGCCCCGGTGGCACGGTGGTGGCAGCGACGTCAGAGCCAGGGCGCGTGGTGACGAATGGCATGAGCCAGTATTCGCGCAATGAGCGCAACGCGAATGCCGGCATCGTGGTCGGCATCGCGCCGCCCGATTACTTGGGCCCGGAGGACGAGCAGCCTGCGCATGGCCAGCCCGTACATCCCTTGGCCGGCATCGCGTTTCAGCGGCGACTTGAATCGAACGCGTATGTGCTGGGCGGCAGCAGCTATGAAGCGCCGGGCCAGTTGGTCGGCGACTTTCTGGCGGCGCGGGCTTCAACTGCTTTGGGCAGTGTGGAACCGTCTTACAAACCGGGCGTGCACCTGACGGACTTGGCAGCCGCCTTGCCCGAGTACGCGATCACGGCGATGCGCGAAGCCTTGCCGGCCTTTGGCAAAAAGATCAAAGGCTTTGACATGCATGACGCGGTGTTGACAGGTGTGGAGACCCGCACCTCGTCGCCGCTGCGAATCACGCGGGGCGACGACTTTCAGAGCCTGAACGTGAAGGGCCTGTTCCCGGCGGGTGAAGGCGCGAGTTACGCCGGGGGCATCTTGTCGGCTGGGGTGGATGGGATTGAGGTGGCTGAGGCGGTGGCCTTGAGCATTCGCGGGGGTTGAATTCGGGCGCGGGGTCGGGGGCGGATTCGGGTGTGGCCGCTTGCTTTGCTTCGAGCTGGGCGGTGGCGGAACCTCCTCACTTCGCTTGGAGGGGGTGGGGTCGGGCTCAGATGCGGATTGAAGGGCGCCCAGCTCAAAAGTTCAACTGATTAGCGGCTTGTTGTAGGCGAAAAACACCTCGTCGCGCTTCCAACCCATGCGTTCATACAAGTGTTGCGCCACGTGGTTGTCTTTGGCCGTGGTGAGGTCCATGCGGCTGTAGCCTTCGCGCCGTGCAAAGGCCTCCGCTGCACCCAGCAGCAACTCACCAGCACCGCTTCGACGGGCGTCCTCGACCACGAACAAGTCATACAACACGACGATAGGCTTGGCTTCGACCGAACAAAAGGTCGGGTAGAGCTGACAGAACCCGCAGCTTTGATTGCCTGCTTCGGCGATAAAAACGACAGACTCCTGCGCTGCCATGCGCGACTGAATGAACGAGGTGGCCATTGGCAAGTCGGGCGCTTGTCCATAAAACTGTCGGTAGGCATCAAACAACTTTGCCACCGCATCCAGGTCGTTAAGCGTCGCCACACGAATATCTACAGCGGTCACGGTTTGCCTTAAAAAAGTCGCGAGGCTAATCCTTCAGAACGCCGCAAGACACTTGCTTAGTTCGCCACCGAATAGTTACGCACAACACGAGTCCCTGAGCTTCGTTTCAAGTTCAACGACACCTGCCCAGGCGAGGCCGGCTGTGGGGGCCGGGCGGGGGCGGCCGATTTGCGGTACCCCGCCATGAGGCAGCCGCCGCCCGGCCCCCGCAGCCAGCCTCGACCGCCAACGAAACGCAGCGCCCAGAGAAATCCGCTTCCGCGCCCGAACCCGAACGGCCTCAACCCAAGCGCCCACAAAAAAGCCGCCCCGAAAGGCGGCTTGCAAACGAGGCAGAGGCAGAACCCGAATCAGACCTGACCAGGCTGCGCGCTCTGCAGCACTGCAATGCGCTGCTCAATCGGCGGGTGCGTGCTGAACAGCGAGCCGATGCCGCCGGCAATACCCATGGCCTGCTGCGCCTTGGGCAACTCGCCGGGCACCATGCCGCCCAGGCGGGCCAGCGCGTTGATCATGGGCTGCTTGCGACCCATCAGCTGCGCGGCACCGGCGTCGGCACGGAACTCACGCTGACGCGAAAACCAGGCCACCACGATGGCCGCGGCAAAGCCCAGGATGATGTCCAGCACGATGGTGCTCACGTAGTAACCAATGCCGGGGCCCGAGTTGTTGTCGCTGCCGCGGCGCAAAAAGCTGTCCACCGCATAGCCAATCACCCGGCTCAGGAACACGACAAAGGTGTTCATCACGCCCTGGATCAAAGTCATGGTCACCATGTCGCCGTTGGCGATGTGCGCGATTTCGTGGCCGATGACGGCTTCGATTTCTTCGCGCGTCATGCCTTGCAGCAAGCCGGTGGACACGGCGACCAGCGCAGAGTTCTTGAAAGCACCCGTGGCAAAAGCATTGGGCGCGCCTTCAAAAATGCCGACTTCCGGCATGCCGATTTGCGCTTTGTCCGCAAAGCGGCGCACGGTCTCCACGATCCAGGCTTCGTCGGCGTTGGAAGGCTCGTTGATGACGCGGACGCCCGAGCTCCACTTGGCCACGGGCTTGCTGATGAGCAGCGAAATAATGGCGCCACCAAAGCCGATCACGGCGGCGTAGCCCAGCAGCATGCCCAGGTTCAGGCCCTGCGGCGTGAGGTAGCGGTTCACGCCCAGCAGGCTGGCGACGATGCCCAGCACCACCACCACGGCGAGGTTGGTCATCACGAACAAGAAAATACGCTTCATGGTTTTGTTCTCTTTCTTTGCGGTCAGTTTGTCGAGAAATCAGTAATTGGGGGCAGGCCGAACCATATCAAGCCGCCAAAGACCCCAATGGCGTCATTGTCCGGCTGGCGCAGGTCGAAAAACACCGGGGTCGTCGTAAAACCCTGCCTCTTCACTGGCTGGCCACCAGCCCGGAACACCCAGCACCTGCAGCGGCACAAAGGGCTTGGTCGCCAGCAACTCGGCGCTGAGCTGGCCGGCGGCCCAGGCGTCTAACTCAGCCAGCGATCCAGCCGGGGCCGGGCCACCGAATACATGCGCCGTGATTGCCTTGCGGGGATTCACCAGCTTTTCAAGCAAAGCGTGGCCGAAAAGCACCAGCCGCGCTTCGGCCCACAACGGGCGCAAGTCCACAAAAAGCCGCTGCCACTGACGCGCGACCAGCGCCTCCCACAGCGGGGCGGGGGCGCTCAAAAAAGCGGCGTTTTCGTCAAACACCGTCAGCGCATCGCGCACCGGCCCGCGCAGCGGCTGCACGCCGGCTGCTGCAATCTGCTCGGCTTGCAGGGCGTTCAAGCGGCGCTTGGTTTGCGGAAACTGCAGCCAGCACAAGCCATTGAACAGGTCGTGCAGGTTGTCGCGCGTCGGCACTTGGCGGTTCTTAAAAATGAAGGCCTCGTAAGCCTCGCCTTCGGGCAGCGCGGACTGGCTGACAAAGCGCGGGCGCTCAAGCAAATTCGCTGCAGGTCGGGCAGCCTGCAACTGATTCAGTGCGGCAGCCACAGGCAGATCGGCGGCATCGAGCAAGGCGGGCGCGAACTCGCGCCAGGGTGACAACCAAGGCCGCGTCCAGTCGATGGACTCAGCCAGGGCTTGGGTGCCAGTGCTCAAGCTGGGACGAACTGCCAAGCCAGCGACTCACCAGAGCGCAGCGGCTTGAGTTCAGCGCCACCGAAGGTGTAGCTTTCAGGCGGCGTCCAGGATTTCTTTTCCAGCGTGATCTGCCCGCTGTTGCGCGCCAGGCCATAAAAGTCAGCGCCGTTGAAACTGGCAAAGGCTTCGAGTTGGCCCAGTGCGCCGGCTTGGTCAAAAGCCTCGGCATACAGTTCCATGGCGGCGTGGGCCGTGTAACAACCGGCGCAGCCGCTGGCGTGTTCTTTCAAGTGCGCCGGGTGCGGTGCGCTGTCGGTGCCCAAGAAGAATCGAGCGTTGCCACCTGTAGCAGCCGCCACTAGCGCTTGGCGATGCGTCTCGCGCTTGAGCACCGGCAGGCAGTAGTAATGCGGGCGAATGCCACCGGTGAAAATCGCGTTGCGGTTGTAAAGCAAATGGTGCGCCGTGATGGTCGCGCCCGTGAAGCGGTCAGCCGCCTCGACATACTGCGCGGCTTCCTTGGTCGTGATGTGCTCAAACACGATTTTCAGCTCAGGGAAATCGCGCCGCAGCGGAATCAGCTGCTGGTCAATGAACACGGCCTCGCGGTCAAACAGGTCGATGTCGGCACTGGTCACCTCGCCGTGCACCAGCAGCAGCAAGCCTTCCTTTTGCATGGCTTCGAGCGTCTTGTAGGTCTTCTTCAAGTCCGTCACGCCGGCGTCGCTGTTGGTGGTGGCACCGGCCGGGTACAACTTGGCGGCAACCACTCCAGCATCCTTGGCGCGCTTGATCTCGTCAGGCGGCAAGTTGTCGGTCAGGTACAGCGTCATCAAAGGCTCGAACTTCACGCCAGCCGGCACCGCAGCCTGAATGCGCTCGCGGTAAGCCACAGCCTGAGCGGCCGTGGTCACGGGCGGGCGCAGGTTGGGCATGATGACCGCGCGGCCAAACTGCGCGGCCGTGTGCGGCACCACAGTGGCCAGCGCGTCACCGTCACGCACATGCAAGTGCCAGTCGTCGGGGCGAGTGATGGTGAGGCGGGTGTCTTGGGGGGCGGTGGAAGCTGAAGATGCGGGGGCGGTTGCATTTGCGGTGTTCATGGCGCGCATTGTCCCAAAATCGAAAAGCAGCGCCTAAGAAGGTTAGGCAAAGCAGGGACGTGCATCCTTAAGGCAGCTCGTCATCCCTCGCTTCGGTCGAATCGATGATGGAGGTGGTGGCCATCAGCAATGTTTCCAGCGGTTCGGCATTGCCTTTGAAACTGGCGACCATGACGCCATACATCTGTGCCTGATCCACCGATTCGAAATCGATGAAATAGCCCGCTTGCTGTGCCAGCAAGCTACAAAAAACCCGTTGGGTACGCCCATTGCCATCGCGAAAGGGATGTGCCGCGTTAATTTCGCCCATGTAATGGGCCAACCGTTTCAAAAAAGCTACAGGGCTCAGTCCGCGCAACCAATTCTCGCTTGGCAACTTGCACAACTCCCCTCGCAAATAGTCCTCGATCATTGGCACATGCGCGAACCGACTGCCTTCACGGCTGATGTCCACGGTACGAATAAGCCCGGCCCATTCGTACACATCTTGAAAAAGGTGGCGATGGATGCTGCAAAGGTGGACGAAATCAAACTGCCCTACCAAAGGTTTCTCAAGCAGTTCCAGCATCCTGACGGCCGTGGCATCGGCCTCAAAAGCATCAAGCGCAAGCTGATCCCGGATGTTGGCTTTGTTCCTGAGTACCGATGTGCCGGGGTAAACGTAGCCGTCAACCGCGTCGTAACGCGACATGGCGGCTGATCACTCGCTCACGCAGATGGGCCGTCGTTTCTTGACCGGCCACGCACGCATCGAGT
Source organism: uncultured Polaromonas sp. (assembly GCA_964575005.1). Lineage (GTDB taxonomy): Bacteria > Pseudomonadota > Gammaproteobacteria > Burkholderiales > Burkholderiaceae_C > Polaromonas. Next base: position 5,623 of record CAZNQE010000106.1, read on the forward strand.
CCTTGCACTACCTCACTGCTGGGCTGGAGCTTTTCCATGCGCAGCGAAGCCAGCACATTGCTGACAATTTTTTGGCGAACCTGCTGTTTGCTGATGGTCTTCATACAGCCGACCTTTCGTTCCTTATTCAAACCGATTATTCATCGACATCCCCTCAATGCGCCAAGATCTTGTTCAAAAACTCCTTGGTCCGCGGCTGTCGCTTTTCAGGCTCACTGAAAAACGCGTCCTTACTGCAGTCTTCCAGCATCCGCCCGCCCACGTCCATGAAGATCACGCGGCTGCCGACTTTTTTGGCAAAGCCCATTTCGTGCGTGACCACCATCATGGTCATGCCGTCCAGGGCCAGGCCCATCATGCAGTCCAGCACCTCGCCGACCATCTCCGGGTCCAGCGCCGATGTGGGTTCGTCAAACAACATGGCGATCGGGTCCATGCTGAGCGCGCGGGCAATGGCCACGCGTTGCTGCTGGCCGCCTGACAGCTGACCGGGGAACTTGTCTTTGTGCGCCATGAGGCCCACGCGGTCCAGGTACTTGAGGCCATGCGCTTTGGCGTCTGTGTCGTTGCGGCCCAGCACTTTGCTTTGGGCCAAGGTCAGGTTTTCCGTCACGCTCAGGTGCGGAAACAACTCAAAGTTCTGGAACACCATGCCCACGCGGCTGCGCAGCTTGGGCAGGTCGGTCTTGGGGTCGTGCACGGCCTGGCCGTCCACATAAATCTCGCCCTTTTGGAAAGGCTCCAGCGCGTTGATGGTCTTGATCAAGGTGGACTTGCCCGAGCCCGAGGGCCCGCAAACCACCACCACTTCGCCCTTGGCAATGCGGGTGCTGCAGTCGTTGAGCACCTGCACCGGGCCGTACCATTTGGAGACGTTCTTGAGTTCGATCATGCGGAGGCTTTCGGCGCTTTGGCTGGTGTGCGTTTGTTCTGAGCTTGAGATTTAGAGGCCGCAGCTTCGGCCTGGGTTTGCAGGTAATTCCACAGCGTTTGCGCCAAGGTCTTGGGTGCCTTTCCAGCTTTCTCGCTGGGCTTTTCACGGTAGATGCGCACTTCCATCAACATCTCAAAACCGCTGCCGGCGCTCATCAGTTTCTTGGCCCGGACTTCACGGCGCACGGCGCTGGCCGGCAAAAAGGCGATGCCGTGGCCTTCGATGGCCATAGCTTTCAGGCCCTCGGCCATGTCGGTCTCGTACACGCGGTCCAGGTGCACCGCACTGGCCGACTGCTTGAGCAGCAAGTCCACCACGCGCCCCAGGTAGGCGCCCGGCGCGTAACCCAGGTAAGGCAGGGGCTGCGCCTGCTGGCCGGGCAAGATAAACAGTGGCGAGCCATCGGGTGCAGGCTTCACATATGGTGCCAGCAATTCTTCACCCAGCACCAGCATTTCATAGCGGTCCGCATCCAGCTGAAAGGGTTGCGAGGCATGGTGATACGCGATCAGCAGGTCGCAACTGCCTTCGACCAAGCGCAGCACGGCGTCGTGCACATTGAGCGCAATCAGGCGGCTTTTGAGCGGGCCAAAACTTTCGCGCAAGCTGCTGACCCAGGCCGGAAAAAACGTGAAGGCCAGCGTGTGCGGCACGGCGAACTCCACCACGTCTTGCCCGGCGGCCGTGTGGCCGCGCAGCATGGCGCGCGTGGACTGCAGGCCTTGCAGCATTTCAAGGGACTGCGCGTACAGCGTCTCACCGGCTGGCGTGAGCCGCGTGGGGTAAGAGCTGCGGTCCACCAGGTCGGTGCCGGCCCAGGCTTCGAGCGCCTGGATGCGCCGCGAAAACGCGGGCTGCGTGACATGCCGCAGCTGCGCCGAGCGGCTGAAACTACGCGTTTCGGCCAAGCTGACGAAGTCTTCAAGCCATTTGGTTTCCATGGCGGGGATTATTGAGTCATTCACCGCCGGGAAAAAAAACAACTCCTGTTGCGTGAACAATCAATACAGATCATAATTTGTAAATTAAAAATACAGGACAAACTCTGTATGAAAGACTTCCCCATCCAAACGGCTGATCAACTCCAGCCCATCCTTGCCGCCTTTCGTAAAACGGCGGGCATGACCCAGGTCGACTTGGCCAAGCGCCTGGGCGTGACTCAGCAAACTTATTCTGCGGCCGAGCGCAATGCAGCAAACATGAGCGTCGCCAAGCTGATGGCAGTGCTCCATGCCCTGGACGTGGAACTGGTGCTGCAGCCCAAGTCGGCCAAAGCAAGGACGGCGCCATCAGGCAAGCCTATTCCACAGTGGTGAGCAGCATGCGAAGCCTCGCCTTATGGATGAATGGCGAGCGGGTCGGCACTTGGACGGTGACGCGCGGCAAAGACCAGCTTCAATACGACGAAAGCTGGCTGCAGTCACCCCAAGCCCGCCCGCTGTCGCTCACCCTGCCCTTCACGCCGGGCAACCAGCCGCACCATGGGCAACAGGTGGGGGCATGGTTTGACAACCTGTTGCCCGACAGCCAGCGGCTGCGCGACCGTATTGCGGCCCGTTTCAAAACCAAGGGCAACAGCAGCTTTGACTTGCTTGCTGAAGTGGGCCGCGACAGCGTGGGCGCCCTTCGCCTGCTGCCCGAAAACCATGCACCAGACGATGTGCGAACCGTCGCCGCGCAAGCCATGAGCGAGGCCGAGGTGGCCCAGCTACTGCGAAGCACAGCCAGCACGGGGCCAGGCGACGCATTAAATGCCGACGACTTTCGAATATCGCTGGCGGGTGCCCAAGAAAAAACCGCCCTGCTCCAGATCAACGGCCAGTGGATGCGCCCCTTGGGCGCCACGCCCACAAGCCACATCCTCAAGCTGCCGCTGGGCTTGGTAGGCAACCTGCAAATGGACATGGCCAGCTCGGTAGAAAACGAGTGGCTGTGTGCGCAAATCCTCAAGGCATACGGCCTGCCCGTGGCCGACTGCGCCATGGCACAGTTTGAAGACATCAAAGTGCTTGTGGTTGAGCGCTTTGACCGCGCTTGGTCTGCTGATCGTTCATGGCTGATGCGCCTGCCGCAAGAAGACATGTGCCAAGCCCTCGGCTACCCAAGCCATCAAAAGTACGAGTCCGACGGCGGGCCGGGCATGGACAAGATTTTGAATTTGCTGAGCGGCTCCAGCCAGGCCACGCAAGACAAACACAACTTCATCAAAGCGCAGTTTTTGTTTTGGCTGCTGCGGGCCAGCGACGGCCATGCCAAAAACTTCAGCATCCACATCAAGGCCGGCGGCAGCTACGCCATGACGCCCGTGTACGACGTGCTGTCGGTCTACCCGGTGCTGGGCGAAGGCGCCCAGCGGGTGTCACCGCACAAGGTCAGCATGGCCATGGCGATAAGGGGCGACAACGCCCACTACAAAATGCGCGAGATTCAGCCCCGCCATTGGCGCGAACTTGCTAGGCGGCACGGCGTCGCCGCAGAGGGCGCGGACAGCCCGTTTGAGCAAGTCGTTAGGCAAACGCCTTCGGTGATTGAGCAGGTACAGCGCCTCCTGCCAAAAGGATTTCCGACGGAAGTGAGCGAGACTATTCTGCTTGGGCTGGCGGATGCGGCTGGACAATTCCAATTGCGACCAAACAACACGGCTTTGTAATTTAGTCGCGACTTTTTAATAAAGTTGTTTCGTTTGGTCGCAGCCATGCGCTGGACAAATGAAGAGTCGCTGCTACCCAGCGCCTTCTACTCAGCCTCAGTCGGAGGTGTTCACCGGCAACTCTGCAAACCTTGCCGCCATCGTGGGGTTGCCCCGTGTGAGCCTCTTGATCGTCAAATCGTCGGCCTTGTCGTTGGCCAGGCGCAAATTGTTCGCTGACTTGTGCAGCGCTTCCTTGGTTTTTT
>CAZNQE010000107.1:0-9353 GCA_964575005.1 uncultured Polaromonas sp.
CCAAGGCCAGCGCATGGCTGGCCAGCATCAGGCTGCCTTCGATGGCTTCGGGCACCACTTCGGTTGCGCCAGCGGCTTGCAGTTTTTCCAGGTCATGGTCATCCGCCGTGCGCACGATCACGGGCACCGTGGGCGCATGCGCACGCACATTGGCCAGCACCTTCAAAGCGCTCGCGGTGTCCAGGTAGGTGATGACCACTGCGCTGGCCCGCACCAGGCCCGCTGCCACCAGCGACGGCAGGCGCACCGCATCGCCATACACCACCGAATTACCGGCCGCCGCCGCCTTGCGCACGCGGTCCGGGTCCAGGTCCATCGCGATGTACGGAATCCCTTCGCCGTCCAGCATCTGCCCCAGGTTTTGGCCGCTGCGGCCGTAGCCGCAAATGATGACGTGCTGCGCCGTGTTGATGGCTTTGCGCGCAATGCTGGTCATCTGCAGCGACTGCTGCAGCCATTCGCTGCTGACCAGCTTCATGACGATGCGGTTGCTGAACATGATGATGAAAGGCGTGGCGAGCATGGACAGCACCATGGCCGCCAGAATCGGATTGAGCAGCGCGGCTGGCACCAGGCGGCTGTCTTGTGCCAGGGCCAGCAAGACAAAGCCAAATTCGCCCGCTTGCGCGAGGTACAAGCCCGTGCGCAGCGCGACGCCAGCAGTCGCGCCCAAGGCCCGCGCCAGCAAGGTGATCAAGACCAGCTTGAACAAGACCGGCAGCAGCAAGAGCACCAGCACCAGAGGCCAGTTCAGCGCCACCTCATGCCAGTCCAGCATCATGCCGATGCTGATGAAAAACAAGCCCAGCAGCACGTCGTGAAAAGGCCGAATGTCGGTTTCCACCTGGTGCTTGTATTCGGTTTCTGAAATCAACATGCCAGCGATAAAGGCACCGAGGGCTAGGCTCAGGCCCGCCAATTCGGTCAGCCAGGCCAGGCTCAGTGTGACCAGCAAGAGGTTCAGCACGAAAAGCTCTTCACTGCGGCGGCGTGCCACCAGCGTGAGCCACCAGCGCATCACGCGCTGGCCGCCGGTCAGCAGCAGTCCCACCAGCAGCACGGCTTTGAGCATGGCCAGGCCCACGGCGCCCAACAGTTGTTCAGGGGGCGAGCCCAGCGCCGGAATCAACACCAGCAGCGGCACCACGGCCAAGTCTTGAAACAGCAAAATGCCAACCACGCGCTTGCCGTGTTCAGAATCCAGCTCCAGCCGCTCAGACAAGAGTTTGACCACCAGCGCGGTGCTGCTCATCACCACCGCGCCGCCCAGCGCCACGGCCGTCTGCCAGCGCATGGTCCACCAGCCTGGCGCCACGGCCGCCAGCAGCATGGAGGCCACCACCACAGCCAGCAGCGTGAGCGCAACTTGAAACAGGCCCAGGCCAAACACATGGCTGCGCATGGAGCGCAGCTTGGGCAGGTTGAACTCCAGCCCGATCACGAACATCAAAAAGACGACGCCGAATTCGCCCAGGTGGCGCACGCTTTCGCTGTCTTGGGCCAGACCCAGCGCGTTCGGGCCAATCAGCACGCCGACGGCAAGGTAACCCAGCATGGGCGGCAGTTTCAGGCTGCGGCACGCCACCACACCCAGCACGGCGGCCAGCAGGTACAAAAGCGTGATTTCAAGGCCCGTCATCGCTGAATGGTAGCGGATGGCTCTGGCGCCCCTAGGCCGGTTTTTCAGGGCCACGCCAAGGGTGTTGCACAGAGTGCCCCGAATAGAATGCAAGCCATGACGCTTGATCGCCCCGGCCCCGCGCCCACCCGTTTCGACGCGGCCCAAGCCGTCGCGCTGGCGCGCAAGACTTTTGAGATCGAGGCCGCCGCCGTGCTGGGCTTGTCAGCACGCCTCGGCGACGAATTTGCTTTAGCCGTCGAAGCCATGCTGGCCAGTCGCGGCCGTGTCGTGGTCATGGGCATGGGCAAGAGCGGCCACATCGGCCGCAAGATCGCCGCGACACTGGCCTCGACCGGCACACCCGCGCTCTTTGTGCACCCCGCCGAGGCCAGCCACGGCGACCTGGGCATGATCACTGCCGCTGACGTGGTGCTGGCCATCTCCAACAGCGGCGAGAGCGAAGAAATCACCGCCTTGCTGCCCACACTGCGGCGCTTGCATGTCACGGTGGTGGCGCTTACCGGCAATGTCAAATCCGCCTTGGCCCAACACGCCAGCCATGTGCTGGACACCAGCGTCGCCGTAGAGGCCTGCCCCCTGAACCTGGCGCCCACCGCCAGCACCACCGCGCAGCTGGCCATGGGCGACGCGCTGGCCGTCGCGCTGCTGGACGCACGCGGTTTCAAGCCCGAAGACTTTGCAAGGTCGCACCCGGGCGGCGCGCTAGGCCGCAAGCTGCTCACACACGTGAGCGACGTGATGCGAAGCGGCGCGGCCGTGCCCGCCGTCGGGCCTGACGCGACATTGAGCGAGCTGATGCGCGAAATGAGCGCCAAAGGGCTGGGCGCCTCGGCTGTGGTGGACGCTGAAGGCCGCGCCATCGGCATCTTCACCGACGGCGATTTGCGCCGCCTGATCGAGCGCGGCGCTGACTTGCGCACGCTCAAAGCGCGCGATGTGATGCACGCCGGCCCGCGCACCGTGGCCGCCGACGCGCTGGCCGCCGAAGCCGTGGCGCTGATGGAGCAGCACCGCATCACCAGCGTGCTGGTGGCTGACGCCGCCGGCATGCTGTGCGGCGCGCTCAACACCAACGACCTGATGCGGGCCAAAGTCATCTGATGGCCACCTTGCCCGAGCTGTCCAAGTTGTCCACCCTGCCGGCCGACGCGTTGTCGCCCTTGTTGTCACCCTTACGCCCAGCCCTCAACTTTGCGCCCGAGCTGCTGCTGCGCGCCCAAGGCATCAAGGTCGCGTTTTTTGACGTCGATGGCGTGCTCACTGACGGCGGCCTGTACTTCAGCGAACACGGCCCGCGCGCCATCACCGAGTTGCCCGGCGAGCGTTATGCGGTAGGCGAAAGCATCAAGCGCTTTTCAACGCTGGACGGCCAGGGCCTCAAGCTCTTGCAGATGGCGGGCATCACGCCGGTGGTCATCAGCGGGCGCGACAGCCTGGTGCTGCGCGCCCGTTTGCAAGCCCTGGGCATCGTGCACACGCATCTGGGAACCGAAGACAAGCGCCCTGCGGCAGAACTCGCGCTGGCCGCGTTGGGCTGCACCTGGGACCAAGCCGCCGCCATGGGCGACGACTGGCCCGACCTGCCGGTCATGCGCCGCGCCGCCATCAGTTGCGCGCCCGTGCAGGCGCACATTGAAGTGCGCGCTGTGGCGCAGTACGTCACGCAGTCTGTGGGCGGGCACGGTGCCGCACGCGAGTTTTGTGACTTGCTGCTGGTGGCCAGCGGCCGCTACGCCGCCCTGCTGGAAGCCTACAGCGCATGACCCGCGCCACTCGCCCGGCTGATCCTGTCAATGCTGCGCTGGTGCCGGCCCTGCCTCTGGCCGCGCCGCGCGCCACGCAAAGTGGCCGGCTCAGCATCAAAGGCTTGCTTCAGCTGTGGGAGCGGCTGGCTTTGTACCTGCCGGTGCTCATGATGGGCTTGCTGGCCCTGAGCACTTATTGGCTGGTCCGCAACACGCCTGGTATCGCCGCGCCCGAGGGCCCGGCGGTGGTCAACGAGTCGGCGGACTATTTCATGCGCCGCGCCAACGTCAAGACCTTCGACGAATCAGGCCGGCTCAAAACCGAGATCGCGGGCACCGAGGCGCGGCACTTTCCCACCACCAAGATTCTGGAAATCGATGACGTGCGGGTGCGCTCCATCGGCCCTGATGGCCGGCTCACCACTGCTTCGGCCCGACGCGGTTTGAGCAATGACGCAGGCAACGAGATTCAGCTCATGGGCGACGCTTTGGTGGTGCGCGAGGCCATGCCCTTGGCCGATGGCCGCGTGCTGCCGCGCCTTGAGTTTCGTGGCGAGTTCTTGCATGTGTTTACGGACCGTGATCTGGTGCGCTCGCATTTGCCCGTGACCTTGCGCCGCGGCGCTGACGAGTTCAAAGGCGACACCTTCAGCTACGACAACCTGGACCAGGTCGCCGAGCTGCAAGGCCGCGTGAAAGCCGTCATGGCGCCAGGGCAGGCCAAGTAAGTGGCGGGGCTGGCTTTCATCACTGGTGCGTCCAGCGGCATTGGTCAGGCGCTGGCCCAGCGCTTCGTGCAGGCCGGCTACCAGGTGGCCTTGGTTGCGCGCCGCAGCGACGCCATGCAAGCCTGGGCGGATGCGCAAGGTCTCGGCCCAGAGCGCTGCCGCATCTACGCCGCTGATGTGAGTGACGTGGACAGCATCGTGGCCGCTGGTGAACTTTGTATGCAGACCCAGGGCTTGCCTGACGTGGTGATTGCCAGCGCTGGTATCAGCATCGGCATGGACACTGCAGAGCGCAGCGACCTGGACGTGATGCGCCAGACTTTTGCCACCAACAACCTGGGGCTGGCCGCCACATTTCACCCCTTCATTTCTGCCATGCGCGAGCGTGGCTCGGGCGCCCTGGTGGGCATGGCCAGCGTGGCGGGCATTCGCGGCCTGCCCGGCCACGGTGCCTACTGCGCCAGCAAGGCCGGGGTCATCAGCTATTGCGAAAGCCTGCGCGGCGAGTTGCGCGCCAGAGGCGTCAAAGTGGTGACCATTTCCCCAGGCTACATCGACACGCCGCTGACGCGGCAAAACCGTTACCCCATGCCCTTTTTAATGCAGGCCGATGCGTTTGCGGACCGGGCTTTTGAATGCATTGAAGCCGGCGCCAGCTACCGCGTGATCCCGTGGCAAATGGGCGTGGTGGCCACGTTGTTGCGCGTGCTGCCCAACGCCTGGTTTGACCGCGCCTTGGCTGGCAGGCCGCGCAAGCACCGGGCAGGCTCTGAAGCCACACGAAACCAAAGCGAAAACTAAAAAGGCTTCAAAACCGAAGTCTTGAAGCCTTTGTTTCGAGACGCCTTGGCGTCTCAAATCGCAGTTTGGATCAGGGCTTAGTAGCCGCCGCGTCCACCACCACCACCGCCGCCGCCAGAGCGACCACCGCCGCCGTAGGGGCTGCGGAAACCGCCATCAGAGCCGCCGCCACCGCCGCCGCCGTAGCCACCGCCGCCAGAACGGCCACCGCCGCCACCGCCGCCGTAACCACCACCGCCGCCGCCGGAGCGATCGCCGCCACCACCGTAGCCGCCGCCACCGCCGCCAAAGCCGCCGGTGCGTGGAGGACGCGCCTCCATCGGACGGGCTTCATTGACCACGACGCTGCGGCCGCCCAGGGACTGGCCGTTCATGCCGTTGATGGCCGCTTGCGCTTCCGCGTCGCTGCCCATTTCAACAAAACCGAAGCCTTTGGAGCGGCCCGTGTCGCGCTCCATCATGACTTTGGCGCTGGTCACAGCGCCAAACTGGCCAAACGATTGCTGCAGATCTTCATCACGCACCGAGTACGGCAGGTTGCCGACATAAAGCTTGTTGCCCATTCAAGGACTCCTCTAAACACAATAAGTAAACGACCAACAAAAGCGATGGGGTCCCGATGGCACAACACATCTTCAAAGGTACCGCTGTAGCGCGCGAAACTGACCAATCACCTGACGTGCGCGGCGTTTTCAGCCACGCCGAAACATTATGCGCTAGATCGTTTAATTGCAAGAAAGATTCGTAACTAATCTCTACATGAGCTCAACGCCGGGTATCTGCCTTGGCTCAACAGTTACTCGGCAATCCCCGGCATTAACTCAGCTTGCCAGCCGCATTAACTCACCAGTTAGATTCCCGATCCGGCGTGGCACCGATCCGGTGAATGGACAGGTCGGCGCCGTCATACTCTTCTTCCTGGCTCAGGCGCAGGCCCACAAACTTGCGCAGCAGGCCATACACCAGCCAGCCCGCCAGCAACGCCCAGCCCACGCCCATGGCGGTGCCAATGACTTGCGCGCCGATGTTGACGCCGCCCAGCCCGCCCAGCGCCTGGCTGCCAAAGATGCCGCAAGCGATGCCGCCCCAGGCGCCGCACAAGCCGTGCAGCGGCCAGACGCCCAGCACGTCGTCAATCTTCCATTTGTTCTGCGTGAGCGTGAACATCACCACGAAGATCGCGCCCGCCACGCCACCCACCACCAGCGCGCCCAGCGGGTGCATCAGGTCTGAGCCGGCGCACACCGCCACCAAGCCGGCCAAAGGGCCGTTGTGCACAAAGCCAGGGTCGTTCTTGCCCAGCGCCAGGGCCACCAGCGTGCCGCCCACCATGGCCATGAGGGAGTTGACGGCCACCAGGCCCGACATTTTCTCGAGCGTCTGCGCGCTCATCACGTTAAAGCCGAACCAGCCCACCGTGAGAATCCACGCGCCCAAAGCCAAAAACGGAATGTTGGACGGCGGATGCGCCGACACCGCGCCGTCTTTACGGTAACGATTGGCGCGCGCACCCAGCAAAACCACCGCCGGCAAAGCCAGCCAGCCGCCCATGGCGTGCACCACCACCGAGCCCGCAAAGTCATGGAACTCATGGCCCGTCAAAGCCTTGATCCAGGCCTGCACGCCAAAGTGGCCGTTCCACACGATGCCCTCAAAAAACGGATACACCAAGCCGACGATGATCGCTGTTGCCGCCAGTTGCGGGTAAAAGCGAGCGCGTTCAGCAATGCCGCCTGAAATGATGGCCGGAATAGCCGCTGCAAAGGTGAGCAAGAAGAAGAACTTCACCAGCTCATAGCCGTTCTTGGCCGCCAGCTGCTCCGCGCCGATGAAGAAGTGCGTGCCGTAAGCCACGGTGTAGCCAATGGCAAAGTAAGCCACGGTCGAAATCGAAAAGTCCACCAGGATCTTGACCAGCGCATTGACCTGGTTCTTCTTGCGCACGGTCCCCAGTTCAAGAAACGCGAAACCCGCATGCATGGCCAGCACCATGATGCCGCCCAGCAGAATGAACAGCGCGTCCGAGCCCTGTTTTAGTGCTTCCATGAAATTGCTCCCTAGCGAAACCGCTTAAATTGCTCTGGTTTGGTGCGCAACGGCGTTGTGCACCCCGAAAAGCACCAAATGCAAGCAAGAATTAAGCCGATGAGCTTGGGTGGTGCATCGCCGCGCAAAAGCGTTTGGCAGCGGTGACACCCCTTGGCAAGAATGCGCTGAGCGGCTCAGCCCGCCAGAGACGTTGCAATCCGAACCTCGCCCGTCAGCAGCTTGTGCATGGGGCAGAGGTTGGCAATCTTGAGTAACTGCGCCTTGTGGTCCTCAGTCAAATCGCCCTCCAAAGTAATGCTGCGCGTGATGTCATTGCCCTGCTCCGGCCGCCCGGCCGGGTTCAACGCCAGCGCCACCCGAACGCCGGTCAGCGCAATGCCCCGCCGCTCGGCCACCATCTTGACGGTGATGGCAGTGCACGCGCCCAGGCTCGCCAAGATCAATCGATCCGGCTCCGGCGCGGTATTGCCGCCGCCCAGCGCTTCAGGCTCATCGGCCTGCCAGGTGTGACCCAGGTTGTCTGTCAGGGTGACGACGTAGGGCGTGGATTGGAGGACGGCTTGGACGGTGGGGATGGACGGGGTGGTGGGCATGGACGCTCCTTGGCTTGGGAGCTCAAAAGAATACGCACCTAGCCTGCGTTGCGACAGCTGGGCGGCAGCAACAAGCAACACATGGCCTTCAAGTCCGCACCCGCTGAGCCACCAGCTTCACACCCAAGGCTTTGCACACACGTGCTACGGTGTCAAAGCGGGGGCTGGCGTCTGGACGAAGCGCCTTGTACAAGGCTTCGCGGCCAATGCCAGCGTCTTTCGCAATCTGCGTCATGCCACGGGCGCGGGCAATGTCACCCAAGGTGGCGGCCAACAGAGCCGGGTCACCATCTTCCATGACCAAAGTCAGGTACTCGGCGATGCTTTCATCGTATTGAAGCATCTCGGTGATGTCGAAAGGTCGGGTTTGGGGCTTCATGATTCACTCCTTGAACAAGCGGGCCAATTGCACAGACGCTGCTATGTCAGCAGCCTGGGTCGATTTGTCGCCGCCGCCCAGCATCACGATCAAAACAGTACCTTGCTGGATGTAATACATGCGCCAGCCTGGGCCAAAAAACTCGCGCATTTCCCACACGCCTTCAGCGACGGGTTTCACATCGCCCAAGTTTCCCAGTTGGGCCTTGCGAAGTCGTATTGCCAGACGTTTGCGTGTCAGCCTGTCTTTGAGCCCGTCCAGCCATGCATCGAAGTCTTTGGTGGTCTCTACTTGGTACATGTGAATTGTATTCGATCGAATACTTAGATCTTGAAAGCCACCGGGCTGGGGCGGTGGAAGGCGATTGAACGGTTAATGCCGAGTTCTGCAGGCCATCTTTGTCCGTGCGCGGGCAGATTCCTCTGCAAGCCCAGCCGTAAACTCCCCCACCTATGCAAGCCTTCCTCACCTCCACCGGCATCGTTGCCCTCGCCGAAATGGGCGACAAAACGCAGTTGCTGGCGCTCTTGCTTGCCGCTCGATTCAAAAAGCCCTGGCCTATCGTCTGGGGCATCCTGGTGGCCACGCTGGCCAACCATGCGCTGGCGGGCGCTGTGGGCGCCTGGGTGTCTGCTCTGCTGAGCCCGCAGATGCTGCGTTGGATCTTGGGCGCCTCGTTTTTGGCGCTGGCCGTGTGGATGCTGATCCCCGACAAGATCGACGACGAAAGCGACGGCGAGCCGCCGCGCTGGGGGGTGTTTGGCACGACGACGGTACTGTTTTTTCTGGCCGAGATGGGTGACAAGACGCAGGTGGCCACCGTCATGCTGGCCGCGCGTTATGACGCTTACTTGTGGGTGGTGGCGGGCACCACGCTGGGCATGATGCTGGCCAATGCGCCTGTGGTCTGGCTGGGCGAGCGCGTGACGCGCCTGCTGCCACTGCGGGTGGTGCACATCACCTCCGCCTTGGTGTTTGCGGCTTTGGGGCTGGCCGCGATTTTCTGGCCTTGATTCGCCCGATATACTTGCCCACGCGCCGATTTGCTCTGCTTGCGGGCGCTTAAAAAGTACAGCTAAAGACGAGTCCCAGGACCCGGATCGCTTTGGCGAGTCCGGGTTTTTTGCTTTTTGCAGGTGATTTTTTGACCCTTGTCGCCACACCGTTGACCATGCACTTTGCTGATGCGCTGCCGCTGCAAAGCGGCGCCAGCATTCGCGCTTATGACCTGAGCTACGAGACCTACGGCACGCTGAACGCCGACAAGTCCAATGCGGTCTTGATCTGCCACGCGCTCAATGCCTCGCATCACGTTGCTGGCGTTTACGTGGACGCCGCAGGCAATGTCATGCCCAAGTCAGAAGGCTGGTGGGACAACATGATCGGCCCCGGCAAGCCGGTGGACACCGACCGCTT
>CAZNQE010000108.1:0-9276 GCA_964575005.1 uncultured Polaromonas sp.
TTTCATGCCCGGCACCAGCCAGGAGTACGGCGGCATCATCAAGCACGGCGCCAAGTTGCTCTACGCGTATGCCGAGTGCACGGTGCCAAAAATCACCGTCATCACGCGCAAGGCCTACGGCGGCGCGTATGACGTGATGGCGTCCAAGCACCTGCGCGGCGACGTCAACTTCGCCTGGCCGAACGCCGAGATTGCGGTGATGGGGGCCAAGGGCGCGGTGGAGATCATCTTCCGTGAAGAGAAAAAAGACCCGGCCAAGTTAGCGGCCCGTGAAGCCGAATACAAGGCCCGTTTTGCCAACCCGTTTGTGGCCGGTGCGCGTGGCTTTATCGACGATGTGATCTTGCCGCATGAGACGCGCAAGCGGATTTGCCGGTCGCTGGTCATGCTGAAAGACAAGAAGTTGGAAAACCCTTGGCGCAAACACGGGAACATCCCGCTTTAAATTTCCCCGTCGCCGCACAGTCGCTGTGATTAAAACCCCGCGCGCCCTGAGCTTGTCGAAGGGCCTTTCGCTCGGACAAGAGGCTTCGACAAGCTCAGCCCGAACGGATAAGAGAATCCGGGAATTTAATCAGGCGTTAATAAAAACCGTTCGCCCTGAGCCTGTCGAAGGGCCTCCCCATCGGCCCAAAAGGAGTTCTATGTTCACCAAAATTCTCATCGCCAACCGTGGCGAAATCGCCTGCCGCGTCATCCTCACTGCCCGGAAGATGGGCATCAAAACCGTGGCTGTTTACTCCGACGCTGACAAAGACGCACGCCACGTCGAGTTGGCCGACGAGGCCGTCAACATTGGCCCCGCGCCCAGCCGCGAGAGCTATTTGTTGGCCGACAAAATCATTGCCGCTTGCAAGCAAACCGGCGCGCAAGCGGTGCACCCCGGCTACGGCTTTTTGAGCGAAAACTCGGGCTTTGCCAAGCGGGTGGAAGAAGAGGGCATCGTTTTTATCGGCCCTAAGCACTACTCCATTGCCGCCATGGGCGACAAGATCGAATCCAAAAAGCTCGCAGGCGCGGCCGGTGTGAACTGCATCCCCGGCGTGAATGACGCGATTGAAACCGCCGAGCGCGCGGTTGAGATCGCCAAGGGCATTGGCTACCCCGTCATGATCAAAGCCAGCGCTGGCGGCGGTGGCAAGGGCTTGCGCGTGGCCTTCAATGACAAGGAAGCGTTTGAAGGCTTCACCAGCTGCCGCAATGAAGCGCGCAACAGCTTTGGCGACGACCGCGTGTTCGTTGAAAAGTTCGTCGAAGAGCCGCGCCACATCGAGATCCAGCTGATTGGCGACAGCCACGGCAACGTGCTGTATCTGAACGAGCGCGAATGCTCCATCCAACGCCGCCACCAAAAGGTGATCGAAGAAGCACCAAGCCCCTTCATCAGCGACGCCACGCGCAAAGCGATGGGCGAGCAAGCTGTGGCCTTGGCCAAGGCTGTGAAGTACCAAAGCGCCGGCACGGTGGAGTTTGTGGTCGGCAAGGACCAGAGCTTTTACTTCCTGGAAATGAACACGCGCTTGCAGGTGGAGCACCCGGTGACCGAATGCATCACCGGGCTGGACCTGGTGGAGCTGATGATCCGCGTGGCTGCTGGCGAGAAATTGCCGCTCACGCAAGACCAAGTCAAACGCGACGGCTGGGCCATGGAATGCCGCATCAACGCCGAAGACCCGTTCCGTGGTTTTCTGCCGTCCACCGGCCGGCTGGTGCGCTTTCAGCCGCCCAAGGAGACCATGTTCGCCTCGGACATTGAGCATCTGCAAGGCGTGCGGGTGGACACCGGCGTGCAAGACGGCGGCGAGATTCCGATGTATTACGACTCGATGATCGCCAAGCTGATCGTGCACGGCAAAGACCGCTTGGAAGCCATTGCCAAAATGCGCGAGGCGCTGAATAGCTTTGTGATCCGCGGTATCAGCAGCAACATCCCCTTTCAAGCCGCTTTGCTGGCGCACCCCAAGTTCGTGGCGGGCGACTTCAACACCGGCTTCATTGCCGAGAACTACGCCCAAGGCTTCAAGGCCGAAGACGTGCCGCATGACGACCCCGACTTTCTGGTGGCGCTGGCGGCTTACGTCAACCGCCGCTTGCTCAACCGCGCGGCCGGCATCAGCGGGCAATTGCCCGGCCACGGCGTGACGGTCAGCGAAGACTTTGTGGTGGTCGGCCTGGGCGCTGCGGGCAGCAACACCCAGCAAGCGGCTGTGGTCCGGGACTTTGTGGCGGTTTCCGGTTCAAGCGCCGTGGACACCGGCGGCAAGACGTTCGAGATTTGCAGCGGCTGGCACCTGGGTGGCGCCCGCCTGCGCGGCACCGTGAACGGCCAGCCTTTTGCGGCGCAGGTCGAGCGCGGCGTGGGCAAAAACCCGCTGGCGATTCGTGTCATCCACAACGGCACCCGGCTTGACGCGCTGGTGCTTTCGCCCCGCGCCGCGCAGCTGCATGCACTCATGCCCTTCAAGGCACCGCCTGACATGAGCCGCTTTGTACTCTCGCCCATGCCCGGCCTGCTGGTGGATGTGGCGGTGCAGCCCGGCCAGAAGGTTCAGGCGGGCGAACGCGTGGCTGTGATCGAAGCGATGAAGATGGAAAACGTCTTGTTCGCAGTGGCGGACGGCGTGGTCGGCAAGGTGCTGGCCAGCAAAGGCGAGTCGCTGAGCGTGGACCAGCCCATCATTGAATTCGCGTGAAAGGCGCCTGTTCATGACGACCGACGCCTTTGAAGCCGGCCTGAAAGCCGAAGGCTACGAAGTCATCGCCACCGTCAGCAAGGAGCCCGGCTACAGCATGGGCGAGCACGCGCACCCGTTTGACGCGTGCGCGCTGATCACCGCGGGGGAGATCACGCTTACGGTGGCCGGCGTGGTCACGCGTTATGCCACCGGCGAGGTGTTTCGCCTGGCCGCCGGCACGCCCCACACTGAGAGCGCGGGCGCGCAAGGCGTGAGTTATCGAGTTGGCCGCAGAGGAGAAATGACATGACGCAAGCAAGACCCTTCAAAGTGCTGGGCATTCAGCAAATCGCCATTGGTGGCCCGAGCAAAGACCGGCTGCGCAAGCTCTGGGTCGACATGCTGGGCCTGGAAGTCACGGGCAACTTCGTCAGCGAACGCGAGAACGTGGACGAAGACATTTGCGCCATGGGCGTAGGCGCATTCAAGGTCGAAGTGGACTTGATGCAGCCGCTGGATCCGGACAAAAAGCCAGCGGTGCACACCACACCGCTCAACCACGTCGGCCTGTGGATCGACGACCTACCGCAAGCCGTGGAATGGCTCACCGGCCAAGGCGTCCGATTTGCGCCGGGCGGCATCCGGAAGGGCGCGGCCGGCTTTGATATCTGCTTTTTGCACCCCAAAGCCAACGACGAATTCCCCATTGCCGGGGAGGGCGTGTTGGTGGAGTTGGTGCAGGCGCCGGCTGAGGTGGTCAAGGCTTTTGCGGCCATGGCTTTAGCGCCGCATTAAGCAGATCCAGCGTCCTTTAATGCAGCTGGTGGGCTGTGGCCGTCAGCTGCCGCGTTGAGCCCTGGCTTGTCTGGCCCTTGCCAGCGCCGCTTCAATGACGGCCCGCTTTTGGTCCAGCACCACTGGGTCGGTGTGCTGGCTGTGCTGGGCCAAGTCGGCCAGTTTCGTCTTGGCTTTTTCTTCTCGCCGCTCGGCGTGGGCATTCTCGGCTTTTTCCAGCCGGATCACGTGATGGCTGTAGCGGCCTTTGGCGGCGTCCGCCTGATTTTCTGACCAAGCTTGCCAGCCGGTGGCCGAGCCCGATGCGTTCTCCAGGCTGATGCAGTCAACCGGGCACACCGGGATGCACAACTCGCAACCCGTGCAATGGGCGTTGATGACGGTATGCATGAGTTTGTTGCTGCCCAAAATCGCGTCGGTGGGGCATACCGGCAGGCACAGCGTGCAGCCTATGCACCAGGCTTCGTCAATCACGGCCACGCTGCGCGGGCCTTCTTGGCCGTGGTCAGGGTTCAAGGGTAGTTGTGGCTGTCCAGTGATGGCAGCCAGCCGGGCGACGCCTTCCGCTCCACCGGGCGGGCACTGGTTGATGGCTGCCACGCCGCTGGCGATGGCCTGGGCGTAGCTGGCGCAGTCAGGAAAGCCGCAACGCGTGCACTGTGTTTGGGGCAGGGCTGCGTTGAGGTGTTCGGCCAGCGTCGATGGGCTGGTGGTCACAGAAGACCGGCTAGGAAGGGGGCTGAAAGAGGGCGTCACACCGACGATTGTCGGTGCGGGCCGCTACTCTGCTCGTTTACTTGCGCGCTGCGGTTTTCTTGGCAGGCTTTTTGACGATGGCGGTGCCGGCTTTCTTGGCTGTGGCACGCAATGGGGTCGCTGGCTTGATGGGCGCTGGGCTTACAGCTGCCTTTGCACGGCTGTCCGCTATGCGGCGCGGCGTGCCGGGTGCGCTCTGACCGTCGTGGGCCAGGATGAAGTCCTTGACCTGCGGGTACACCACATCGCGCCAGCGGCGGCCGCTGAAGATACCGTAGTGGCCAGCGCCCGGCACTTCCAGGTGCTTTTGCAAGTCTTTGGGAATGCTGGAGCACAGACCGTGCGCTGCTTCGGTTTGGCCAGAGCCCGAAATGTCGTCCAGCTCGCCTTCCACCGTGAAGTGGGCGGTGGTGGTGATGTCTTGCGGACGCACACGTTCCAACTGGCCTTTGGGATTGCGCACGTCCCAGGTGCCATGCACCAGGTTGAAGTCCTGGAACACAGTCTTGATGGTTTCCAGGTAGTAGTCGGCGTCCATGTCCAGCACGGCGTTGTACTCGTCGTAGAACTTGCGGTGGGCTTCGGCGCTGGCGTCGTCACCCTTGATCAGGTCTTTGAAAAAGTCGTAGTGGCTGCTGGCGTGGCGGTCCGGGTTCATGGCCACAAAGCCGGTGTGCTGCAAAAAGCCTGGGTAGACGCGGCGTCCGGCGCCTGGGAAGTTGCCGGGCACGCGGAAGATCACGTTGTTTTCGAACCAGCTGAAGCTCTTGTTCATGGCCAGGTTGTTGACGGCCGTGGGCGATTTGCGCGCGTCGATCGGGCCGCCCATCATGGTCATGCTCAAGGGTGTTTTTTCACCGCGCGTGGCCATCAGCGAAATGGCGGCCAACACAGGAACAGTCGGCTGGCAGACGCTGATCACGTGGCAGTTGCCGTACACGCCTTGGATGTGGCGAATGAACTCCTGCACGTAGTTGACGTAGTCGTCCAAATGAAAGCTGCCGTCGGCCAAGGGCACGGTGCGGGCGTTCTTCCAGTCGGTGATGTAGACCTTGTGGTCCTTGAGCATGGTCTTGGCAGTGTCGCGCAGCAATGTGGCGTAGTGGCCTGACAAGGGCGCCACGATCAGCACCGTAGGTTGTTCCTTGATGGCGGTCAGCGTTGTGACGTCGTCGGTCAGGCGCTTGAAGCGGCGCAACTCGCAAAACGGCTTGTCAACTTCCACGCGCTCTTGCACGGCGACTTCGACGCCGTTGACCTTCACGGTGTTGATGGAAAAGCTTGGCTTTTCGTAGTCCTTGCCCAAACGGTAAATGAGGCTGTAGCCCGCCGCCATGCGCTGCGACAAGGCGTTTTGCCCGACCGGGGACATGGGGTTGCTGTAGAGCTTGGCGGCAGCCTGTGCGAAGTCCACAAACGGCTCCATCAAGGTGCGCTGTGTTTCGTAGACTTGGTAAAGCATGGCAAAGTCCCTTTCAGGGGTAAAGCAACAAGAATGTTGCAGTGCAATATAGCAGCCGCAGAGCTTCTTTGCGGGAGGGCAAACACTAATTTGAACGCGCCTCGCGGCCTCCTTTGTCAACGTCGTGAAAGCTTCGGAACGCCAGTTTCCAGCAGTCTTGATTCCAAGGTATACGCCGGCCGGTGCAGAATCATGCGTTGATCTCTGAAAGTGCTATGAGTCATGTTCGACAGTCTCTCGTCCGCCCCCTTCCAAAAGTTGAAAAAAAGCGACAAGTTGCCGGTCCTTTTTGTGGGTCATGGCAGTCCAATGAACGCCATTTCAGACAACGCCTACCGCCGCAGCTGGCAGGCGCTGGGCGAAAAATTTGGCTCTGACTGGCCCGAGCCGCAACTAATTCTGTGCATTTCGGCCCATTGGCTGACCGAGGGCTGGTGGCTCACGGGCATGGCGCAGCCCAAGACGATTCACGACTTCGGCGGCTTTCCGCAGGAACTCTTTGACCAGCAATATCCCGCGCCCGGCGACCCGGAAGCTGCCGCCGACATCAGCCGCGCCGTGCGCCAACGCGGCTCGCGACCGCTCAGTCTGGACATGGATTGGGGCTTGGATCACGGTGCCTGGTCGGTGCTCAAGCCTATGTTTCCCCGCGCAGACATTCCGGTGCTGCAGCTGAGCATGGACTACAGCCGCGCGCCGCATGAGCATTACGCCCTGGCGCAGCAACTCAAGGCTTTGCGCCGCCAAGGGGTGTTGATCGTGGGCAGCGGCAACGTGGTGCACAACCTTAGCCAGATGCAGCGGGGCGCCGCGGCTGAGCAGGCTTACGACTGGGCCTTGGAGTTTGACCACACGATTGCGGGCTATGTTCAGCAAGGCCGGCTGGATGCCTTGCCGGCCTTTGACAAACTGGGCAGCTTGGCCCGAATGGCGCACCCCACGCACGAGCATTTGCTGCCGCTGCTTTATGCGGCTGGAGCGGTCGATGCGGGAGAGCCGGTCAAGTTCTTCAACACCAGCTTTCAGCTGGCGTCGATTTCAATGCGATCCATGGTCTGGGGTGCGGCCTGAAGCTTTGCGCCTCAAGCCGCCCCTGCAAGCTTCAGATGACCTTGGCGATAGCAGCGCAGACGTAGTCGATGTTTTTGCTGTTCAGCGCGGCCACGCACATGCGGCCAGTGTCCGTGCCGTACACACCAAACTCGTTGCGCAGACGGACCATCTGGTCCTTTGACAGACCCGAATAGCTGAACATGCCGATTTGTGTGGTGATGAAGCTCATGTCGGCTTGCACGCCAGCGGCCTTGAGTTTTTCAACCAGGGCGCTGCGCATGGCCTTGATGCGCACACGCATTTCGGCCAGTTCCTGCTCCCACTGGGCGCGCAGCTCAGGCGTGTTCAGCACGGCAGCCACCACGGCGCCGCCATGGATGGGCGGGTTGCTGTAGTTGGTGCGGATTGCGATCTTCAGCTGGCTCAGCACGCGGCCGGCTTCTTCCTTGTCGCTGCAGAGCACGCTCAGCGCGCCCACGCGCTCACCGTACAGGCTGAAGCTCTTTGAAAAAGAGGTGGATACAAAAAAGTTCAGGCCGGACTGCACGAATTTGCCAATCACGGCACCGTCTTCCGCAATGCCGTGGCCAAAGCCTTGGTAGGCCATGTCAAGGAATGCCACCAATTCGCGTGCCTTGATGGCCGCAATCACCTGATCCCACTGGGCGTTAGTAATGTCGTAGCCGGTTGGGTTGTGGCAGCAAGCGTGCAGCAGCACGATGGTGCCGGGCGCAGCGGCTGTGATGGCGGCCAGCATGGCGTCGAAATCAATGCCGCGCTTGGTTGCGTCGTAGTAGGGATAAGCCTCAACGACAAAGCCAGCGTTGGTGAACAAGGCGCGGTGATTTTCCCAGCTCGGGTCGCTGATCATCACCTTGGCATTCGGGTTCAGGCGCTTCAAAAAGTCAGCGCCGACCTTCAGGCCGCCCGTGCCGCCGATGGCCTGGATCGTGGCCACGCGGCCGGACTTGACAGCTTCGCTGTCGGCCCCAAATACCAAGCCCTTGACCGCGCTGTCATAAGCCGCAATGCCGTCGATGGGCAAATAGCCGCGGGGGGAGGGCGTTTCGGCCATCAGCTTTTCAGCGGCACGCACGCACTGCAACAGGGGCAGCTTGCCGTTATCGTCGTAGTACACGCCCACGCCCAGGTTCACCTTGGCAGGGTTGGTGTCGGCGGCGAACTGCTCGTTCAGGCCAAGGATGGGGTCGCGGGGCGCCATTTCGACGGCGGTGAACATGGACATCAGGAGTTCCTATGGATGAGGGGATTTGGCTAGGCCGGGCGGCCCGTTTACCTTTTTACGCAGCGGGATTGCTGGAAGAGCTCAGTCCAGCAAGCGTGCAGTAGCGTATTCTGTTCGGTTGCCCGGGATTTTAGCGGGACAGGAATTCAGGAAAGCGTATGCAAGCAGTCACAGACGTCATCGATAAGCCAGCCGAGCCAGCAACGCCGGGAAACTTCGTCAGCTTTCCCGGCTCGCCGTTTGAGCTCTTCATGCCTTATCAGCCCGCCGGCGACCAGCCGACGGCGATTGCCGAGCTGGTGGAGGGTGTGAATGACGGCGAGGTATTCCAGACGCTGCTGGGCGTGACGGGATCGGGCAAGACCTTCACCATGGCCAATGTGATCGCCCGCCTGGGCCGGCCGGCCATCGTGTTTGCGCCCAACAAGACCTTGGCCGCCCAGCTCTACAGCGAGTTTCGCGAGTTTTTTCCCAAAAACGCCGTCGAGTATTTCGTCAGTTACTACGACTATTACCAGCCTGAGGCCTACGTGCCGCAGCGCGATTTGTTCATCGAAAAAGACTCGGCCATCAACGAGCACATCGAGCAGATGCGCTTGTCGGCTACCAAGAGCGTGCTGGAAAGGC
Source organism: uncultured Polaromonas sp. (assembly GCA_964575005.1). Classification (GTDB taxonomy): domain Bacteria; phylum Pseudomonadota; class Gammaproteobacteria; order Burkholderiales; family Burkholderiaceae_C; genus Polaromonas. The sequence goes on from CAZNQE010000108.1 coordinate 8,615, forward strand.
GCGACACCATCATCGTGGCCACGGTGAGTGCCATTTACGGCATTGGCGCGCCCGAGGATTACACGCAGATGCGTTTTATTGCGCGCGTGGGCGACAAGATGGGTCAGCGTGATGTGATCGCCCGGCTGATCCGCATGCAGTACACGCGCAACGAGCAAGACTTTTCACGAGGCACTTTCCGGGTGCGCGGCGACGTGATTGACGTGTTTCCCGCCGAGCATTCGGAGCTGGCGATTCGCGTCGAGCTGTTCGACGATGAGATTGAGTCACTGCAGCTATTCGACCCGCTCACGGGCAAGATCAAACAGAAAATTCCGCGCTTTGTGATCTATCCCAAGAGCCACTATGTGACGCCCCGCGACAAGGTGATGATGGCGGTGGAAACCATCAAGCTGGAGCTGGTGGACCGGGTCAAGGAGTTCATCAGTCAGGGCAAACTGGTTGAAGCTCAGCGCATTGAGCAGCGCACGCGCTTTGACCTGGAGATGCTGGGCGAAATCGGCCACTGCAAAGGCATCGAAAACTACACCCGCCACCTGAGCGGCGCGCCGCCGGGCTCGCCGCCTTCGACCTTGTGCGACTACATGCCCAAGGACTCGATCATGTTTCTCGACGAGAGCCACGTCATGATCGGCCAGCTCAACGCCATGTACAACGGCGAC
>CAZNQE010000109.1:0-9198 GCA_964575005.1 uncultured Polaromonas sp.
ACAAGATCAACAACGTGATCGGCCAGGCCATGCTGGCCAAGCGCATGGGCAAGCCGCGCATCATTGCCGAAACCGGCGCCGGCCAGCACGGCGTGGCCACGGCCACCATCTGCGCGCGCTACGGCCTCGAATGCGTGGTCTACATGGGCAGCGAAGACGTCAAGCGCCAAAGCCCCAACGTCTACCGCATGAAGCTGCTGGGCGCGACCGTCGTGCCGGTTGAGAGCGGCAGCAAAACGCTGAAAGACGCACTGAACGAAGCCATGCGCGACTGGGTGGCCAACGTGGACAACACCTTCTACATCATTGGCACCGTGGCCGGCCCGCACCCTTACCCCATGATGGTGCGCGACTTCCAGAGCGTGATCGGCGAGGAATGCAAGATCCAGATGCCCGAGATGACCGGTCGCCAGCCTGACGCGGTGCTGGCCTGCGTGGGCGGCGGCAGCAATGCCATGGGCATTTTTCACCCCTACATCAACCTGCCTGAAACGCGCCTGATCGGCGTCGAAGCGGCTGGTGAAGGCATGGACAGCGGCAAGCATTCTGCGTCCTTGCAACGTGGCGTGCCCGGCGTGTTGCATGGCAACCGCACTTACGTGCTGCAAAACGACGATGGCCAGGTGACCGAGACGCACAGCATCAGCGCCGGCCTGGACTACCCAGGCGTGGGCCCCGAGCATGCGTTCCTGAAAGACATCGGCCGCGCCGAATATGTCGGCATCACGGACGCTGAAGCCTTGAGCGCCTTCCACTACACCTGCCGCACTGAAGGCATCATCCCGGCGCTGGAGTCCGCCCACGCGATTGCGTATGCGATGAAGCTGGCCAAGACCATGAAGAGCGACCAGTCGATTCTGGTCAACCTCTCGGGCCGGGGCGACAAAGACATCGGCACCGTCGCCGATTTGTCCAACGCTGATTTTTATTGCCGGCCGTCTTGCCGGGGCCAGGGCGTCAAAGGTGGTGCTGAGCAGCCTATGACTTTCTCGCCAGCCGCCGTGAACGGAGCCGCCAAATGAGCCGCATCCAAGGCGTGATGGCCTCACTCAAGGCGCAAGGTCGCAAGGCACTGATTCCCTATGTGACCGCCGGCTTCCCCTACGCCGACATCACACCCGAGCTCATGCACGGCATGGTGGCGGGCGGCGCCGACGTGATCGAGCTGGGTGTGCCTTTTTCAGACCCCAGCGCTGACGGCCCGGTCATTCAAAAGGCGGGCGATCGCGCCTTGGCTTTCGGCATCGGCCTCGTGCAAGTGCTGGAGATGGTGCGCGAGTTCCGCAAAAAAGACGACAAGACGCCCGTGGTGCTGATGGGCTACGCCAACCCGATTGAGGCTTACGAGCTCAAGCGCGGCGCGAACGCCTTTGTGAACGACGCAGCCAAGGCCGGCGTTGACGGCATGCTGATCGTCGACTACCCGCCCGAAGAATGCGTGGACTTTGCGGCCCGGCTGCGCGCGCAAAGCATGGACCTGATCTTTTTGCTGGCGCCGACCAGCACGCCCGAGCGCATGGCCCAGGTGGCCAAGGTCGCCAGCGGCTATGTGTATTACGTCTCGCTCAAGGGCGTGACCGGCGCCGGCACGCTGGACATTGGCGCGGTCGAGCAAATGTTGCCGCGCATTCGCGAGCACGTGAGCGTGCCGGTGGGTGTGGGCTTTGGCATTCGTGATGCCGCTACCGCACAAGCCATCAGCCGTGTAGCTGATGCGGTGGTGATCGGCAGCAAGATCATCCAGCTCATCGAAAACGAACCGCGCGAGCAGGTCGTGCCTGTCGTGCGCAGCTTCCTGGCCGGCATCCGCCAAGCCCTGGACTGAGCCCGCATAATTAGGCACTTTTTTTGAGATCTCACAAGGACATCGGAGCCCTATATGTCTTGGCTGGAAAAACTCCTCCCCCCCAAAATCACGCCGACCGACCCGGCCGAGCGACGCAGCGTGCCCGAGGGCTTGTGGATCAAATGCCCGAGCTGCGAGGCCGTTCTTTACAAGACCGATCTGGAGAAAAACCAGAACGTCTGCCCACAGTGCAGTCATCACCACCGCATTGGCGCCCGTGCACGGCTTGACGCTTTTCTGGACGCCGAAGGCCGCTATGAAATCGGCCAGGAAGTCCTGCCCGTCGATGCCCTGAAGTTCAAGGACAGCCGCAAGTACCCCGAGCGCCTGAAAGAAGCGCTGGAGAACACGGGCGAGACCGACGCGCTCATCGTGATGGGTGGCGCGGTACACAGCATCGGCGTGGTCGTGGCCTGTTTTGAATTTGATTTCATGGGCGGCAGCATGGGCAGTGTGGTGGGCGAGCGCTTTGTGCGCGGCGTGCACGCGGCCATCGAGCAAAAAGTACCGTTCATCTGCTTTACCGCCACAGGCGGCGCACGCATGCAAGAAGGGCTGCTCAGCCTGATGCAAATGGCCAAGACCAATGCTTCGCTAACGCGCCTGGCCAAAAAAGGCCTGCCTTACATCAGCGTGCTGACGGACCCGACCATGGGCGGCGTGAGCGCCGGCTTTGCCTTCATGGGCGACGTGGTGATTGCCGAGCCGAAAGCCTTGATCGGGTTTGCTGGCCCGCGCGTGATCGAGTCCACCGTGCGCGTGACGCTGCCAGAAGGTTTTCAGCGCGCTGAATTTCTGCAGACCAAGGGCGCGGTCGATTTCATTTGCGACCGCAGAGAGTTGCGCAAAACCATGGCCAGCACCTTGGCCATGCTGCTGCGCCAGCCGGCTGACGCAGTCGACTGAAAAACCGGGCGCACAGGCGTCCGGCCCCCTACCAAGAAGCGCCACCCATGCCTGACGCCCTCACCCATTCTGAACTCCCGCTTTTTCCGCTGGGGACTGTTCTTTTCCCGGGGGGCCTGCTCCCGCTGCGCATTTTTGAAGTGCGCTACCTGGACATGATCAGCAAATGCCACAAGAACGGCACGCCGTTCGGCGTGGTGTCGCTCACGCAGGGCTCTGAAGTGCGCAAGCCTTCGGGTGAACCGTCTGGCGATGGCTTTGCAAATGAAGCCTTTCATGAGGTAGGCACGCTGGCCACCATTGCTGAATATTCCATGCCCCAGCCGGGTCTGATGGTGATCCGCTGCACGGGCACTGAGCGCTTCAAGGTGCAAAGCAGCAGCAAGCTCAAGCATGGCTTGTGGGTGGCCCAGGCGGCCTCCTTGGCGCCAGACATGCCCGTCAAGGTGCCTGCGGATTTGCAAAGTGCCTCGGACGCACTGGCCAAGCTGATCCGTACGCTGCAAGACCGTGCTGTGCCCACCGAGCAAATGCCGCTGCTGCCGCCTTACCAGCTTGACGATTGCGGCTGGGTGGCCAACCGCTGGAGCGAGTTGCTGCCCATTCCCGTGGCGCTTAAGCAGCAGCTGATGGAGCTCGACAACCCGCTGGTGCGCCTCGAGCTGGTCAACGATATCCTGGACCGCAGCGGCATCACGATGGACTAGCCGAGGCACTCGGTCGCTCTGGCTCATCGGCCTCAGCGTCCAGCCTAAAATCCAGGGAAACTCGCGACGGCCACGCTCGGCCACCCACGCCAGATTCCATCTTTCCTTCCGCCGCACGCTGCGGCTTTTCTCCCGTTTTTTATGTCTACCTCCAACGCCCAACCCGCCACCGACGTCGTCCAGCCCGTGACCGACGACAACCAGTTGATGGCCGAACGCCGCGACAAGCTCAAGGCCCTGCGCGCTGCAGGCATCGCTTTCCCGAATGATGTCAAGCCCGAGCACCGCGCCGAACAACTCTTTGCCGCGCATGACAGCAAGACCAAAGAAGAGCTGGAGCCATTGGCCATCAAAGTGACTGTGGCTGGCCGCATGATGCTCAAGCGCGTGATGGGCAAGGCCAGTTTTGCGACGCTTCAGGACGCGTCTTTCGGCCCTTCGCATGGCCGCATCCAGGTTTACATCAACAACGAAGGCGTGGGCGAAGAACTGCACAGCGCTTTCAAGCACTGGGACTTGGGCGACATCGTGGCCGCCGAAGGCACGCTGTTCAAAACCAAGACCGGCGAGCTGTCGATTCACGCCACCGGTTTGCGCTTGGTGACCAAAAGCCTGCGCCCCTTGCCCGACAAGTTCCACGGTGTGGCCGACCAGGAGGTCAAGTACCGCCAGCGCTATGTGGACCTGATTACCGACGAATCAGCGCGCAAGCGCTTTGTCGCCCGCAGCAAGGCGGTGAGCTCCTTGCGCGAGTTCATGGTGACCAATGAGTTCCTGGAAGTCGAAACGCCCATGCTGCACCCGATTCCGGGTGGCGCGAATGCCAAGCCTTTCAAGACGCACCACAACGCGCTGGACCAGGAAATGTTCTTGCGCATTGCGCCTGAGCTGTACCTCAAGCGTTTGATCGTGGGCGGCTTTGAGCGCGTGTTCGAGATCAACCGCAGCTACCGCAATGAAGGTATCAGCGTGCGGCACAACCCCGAGTTCACGATGATGGAGTTCTACGCCGCGTGGTGGAACTACACCGACCTGATGGCCTACACCGAAGACCTGATTCGCCATGTGGCACAGCAGGCTTGCGGCACCCTGCAACTTAGCTACGGCGGCAAGCCCGTGGACTTGAGCCAGCCTTTTGAGCGCCTGACGATTCGTGAAGCCATCTTGAAGCACACCGATGCAGGCGCCAATGTGGACGATGCGGCGTGGCTAACCAACGCGGTGAAAAAGCTCGGCTGCACCGAAGCCAAAGACCGCTTGTCGACCCGAACGCTCGCCAGCCTGCAGGTGCTGTTCTTTGAAGAAACCGTGGAAGAAAAGCTCTGGCAGCCGACCTTCATCATGGAGCACCCGACCGAAATCTCGCCGCTGGCCCGCGCCAACGACGAGCGGCCGGAAGTCACCGAGCGCTTTGAGCTTTACATCACGGGCCGTGAATTCGGCAATGGTTTTTCAGAGCTCAATGACGCGCAAGAACAAGCTGCGCGCTTTCACTCGCAAGTCTCGGCCAAAGATTCGGGCGACGACGAAGCCATGTTTTACGACGCTGACTTTGTGCGCGCCCTCGAATACGGCATGCCCCCCACAGGCGGCTGCGGCATCGGCATTGACCGCTTGATGATGCTGCTGACCGACAGCGCCAGCATCCGCGACGTGATCTTGTTCCCGGCGCTGCGCCGCGAGCAATAAGTCGCTTCAAAGTCTTAAAGCCGCGTCGTTGAAATACCTGTTCGGCTACCCGGACGACCTGAAGCGCCAAGTCCAGCAATTGCTGGACGATGGCAAGCTGGGCGCGGTGCTGCTCAAAAAGTATCCGCAGGCCCACGGCGTGCGCACAGACAAGGCGCTGTACGACTACGTGATGGACCTGAAGAACAGCCATCTTCGCAATTCAGACCCCCTGTCTCGCATCAGCTTTGACAACAAGCTGCAGGTCATCACGCACGCGCTGGGCACGCACACCACCATCTCACGCGTGCAGGGCAACAAGCTCAAGGCCAAGCGCGAGATCCGGGTGGCCAGCCTGTTCAAGGAAGGCCCGCCCGAGTTCCTGAAAATGATTGCGGTGCATGAGCTCGCGCACATCAAGGAGCGCGAGCACGACAAGGCTTTTTACAAGCTGTGCTGCTACATGGAGCCGGCGTATCACCAGTACGAGTTTGACCTGCGGGTCTACCTGACCCATCTGGATCAGGTCGGCCCATTGGCTTGGCCGCCGGCTTAAGACTGAATGAGGCCGCTCAGGGCACCAAGCCCAGCGCGTGCATGTAGGCCGGCTCCAGCATCAGATCGTCCCAAGCCACAGCGGGCTTGCTGGGCAGCAAAGCCAGGCGTCGCGCTTCGCTGGACTCCAGCGGCTCCCAGTCGCCCTTGACTTGCGCGCGCGTCATGCCGGCCAGCAACTCGTCCACCGCCTCGCCGCCGTCCACGCTCTGGTTGCACAGCAGCACCATGTCGCAGCCGGCGTTCAGCGCCACCACTGCGGCTTGGGTATAGCTCACTTCTTTCCCGTCAATCAGGCGCGCACCGGCCATGCTCAGGTCGTCGCTGAACACCGCGCCGCCAAAACCGAGTTGGCCGCGCAAGATGAAGTTCAGCCACTTGTCTGAAAAGCCGGCTGGCCGTGCATCGACCTTGGGGTAAATCACGTGCGCCGGCATCACGCTGGTGAGCGTGGTGTTGAGCCAGTCGTAGGGCGCGGCATCGTCGGCCAGAATGGCTTTCAGGCTGCGTCGATCCACCGGAATGTCGGTGTGCGAATCGGCCTTGACGAAGCCATGGCCGGGGAAGTGTTTGCCGCAATTGGCCATGCCGGCTTGCAGCAAGCCGTGCATCAGGCTCTTGGCCAGCATGGCCACCAAGCGCGGATCGCGGCTGAAAGCGCGGTCGCCAATCACGCCGCTGCCGCCCCAATCGAGGTCGAGCACGGGCGTGAAGCTGAAGTCCACGCCGCAGGCGCGCAGCTCTGCGCCCAGCACGTAGCCGCAAGCCGTGGCGGCATTCGTCGCGGCCATCGCGCCGGCGCCCTCCGCTCCATTACCAGCCGCGCTGTCCTGCATCCACATCTCGCCCAGGTTGCGCATCGGAGGCAAATGCGTGAAGCCGTCGGTGCGAAAGCGCTGCACGCGACCGCCTTCGTGGTCCACGCAAATCAAGAGGTCACGCCGGATTTTCTTGATGTCGGCGCACAAGCGGCTGAGCTGTTCGCGGTTCTCCCAATTGCGGGCAAACAAGATGATGCCGCCCACCAGCGGGTGCTTCAGGCGCGCGCGGTCGGTCTTGGTGAGCGCCAAACCGGCGATATCGATGATGAGGGGGGCGTGCTGGCCCGAGGTGTCTTGCGTCATTTTTGTAGTCTTGCTTGAAAAAGTTCAGGGATTTTGGACTGAGGTCGGCTCAGCTATTTCAGCGACACGTTCAACCACCACGAAACTGGCCGCATAGTCGGTCTCGTCCGTCACGCTCACATGCGCGCTCAGTTGCCGGGCTTCAAACCAGGCTTTGAGCTCGCCGTGCAGCACGATGAAAGGCTGGCCGCTGGGCGCCTTTGCAATTTCGCAATGCCGCCAGGTCATGGGCATGCGCATGCCCATGCCGATGGCTTTGCTGAAAGCCTCCTTGGCCGAAAAACGCGTGGCCAGGTAACGCAGGCCGCGCTCGGGCCAGCGCGCGCTGCGCTGGCGCCAAGTGGTCATCTCGGCGTCACTCAGTATCTTCAGGGCGAATCGTTCGCCATGACGCTCCACGCTGGCACGAATGCGGCGCACGTCGCACACGTCGGTGCCTACGCCGTAAATCATTCGTCCTTGGCCTGGCTGAAGGCTTGGTCGATGCAGTGCAGGTAGGCCTTGACGGTGGCGTGATAGCCCAGTTCCAGCGCGTCGCCAACGAAGGCATGGCCGATGGAAACTTCCAGCACGCCGGGCACCTCGCGCAAGAATTCGGTGAGGTTGTCGCGGTTCAAATCGTGGCCGGCGTTCACGCCCAGGCCATGCTGCGCAGCGGCTTCAGCGGTCAGCACGAAATCGCGCAGCACCTCGTGCTTGTGCAAACCTGGCCAGGCGCGCGCATAGGTCTCGGTGTAAAGCTCAATGCGGTCAGCACCCAGCGCGGCGACTTCGGCCATCGCTTCAGGCACCGGGTCCATGAAAAGACTCACTCGCACACCAAGCGCATGGCACTCTTCAATGATGGGGCGCAAGCGCTCGGCGTCTTGCGGCAGAGACCAGCCGTGGTCGCTGGTGGATTGGTTCTCGCTGTCGGGCACCAGCGTGCACTGATCGGGTTTGAGCTCGCGCACAAACTCCATGAGGTTGTGAAACGGATTGCCTTCAATGTTGAACTCGCGGCCCGGCCAGTCGGCCATCATCGCGGCCAGCTCATAGACGTCGTGCCGTTTGATGTGCCGCTCGTCCGGACGCGGATGCACGGTGATGCCGCGCGCGCCTGCTAACAGGCAGATATGCGCCGCCCGCGTCACGCTCGGGATGCCGAGGTGGCGGGTGTTGCGCAGCAAGGCCACTTTATTCACGTTGACGGACAAAGCGGTTCGGCCGGTAGCCTGGCCAAGAAGAGCAGCTAATTCTTCAGCGGGCAGCGCGGCATCGTCCACCGACGCCTCGGGCGGCTCGTCGCCGCGCACGGCCTCGGCCAGTTCGGGCAGGGACGGAATAAAAGGAAGGTTTTTTTCAGTGGCCATTTAGAAAGCCTGCAAGTCAATCATCATCTGACGGGTCTTAAGAACCTTGACGCCGCAATGGTAGTGCAGCAAGGCGCGCAACTGCGGCTTGAGCTCGCTCAAGACATTTACGCAGGCCTGCACCATGCCCCCAAAGGTGTCACCGTCCAGCGCGGCTTGCAGGGCCAGCCAGTCGGCGCCCGGCAGGCTGACGCGGTCATCGGCATGTGCCTCGCGCAGTCCGGCTTCTGCCACCAGCACGTAAGGCGTTTCCAAGTCCAAGGTTTGCAAGGTCGCGGTCTCGGTGTCAAGCGAAGGCAAAAGGCCGATGTCGCGCAGCAGCCGAAGCTCGAACGCGCGGAGCGCCACTTGCAGCGTGTCCGCGCTTTGGCTGGCGATCAGCTGAACGGTAGCCGCGTACGCATCAAAGAGCGCCGGATGCGGATCGTCGCGCGCCAGCAAGCGCATCAGCAATTCGTTGAGGTAGTAACCCGAGAGCAAAGCGTCGCCGGTGGGCATGACGTGACCGCCCTGCCACTCGGCACTTTTCAGGTTGCGAATCTCGGCGTCGCCACCGAAGGCCACATGCAGCGGCTGCAGCGGCAGCAGCACAGGCCGGAAGTTGGAACTCGGCTTTTTGGCGCCCCGCGCCACCAGCGCCACGCGGCCGTACTGACGCGTGAACACTTCCAGGATCAGGCTCGACTCGCTCCAGTCGTAGCGGTGCAGCACATAGGCTGGTTCGTCAGAAAATCGTTTGACAGCCAACCCAGTTACTCATATCCGAAGGTTTTCACCCTGGCATCGTCGTCGGCCCAGCCAGATCGCACTTTGACCCAGATCTCGAGGAAGACTTTGCCACCCGTCAGCGTCTCAAGCTCATGACGCGCTTCGGTGCCGATGCGTTTGAGCTTTTCGCCCTTCTCGCCAATGATCATGCCCTTGTGGCCGTCGCGCTCAACCACGATGGTGGCTGCCACGCGGCGCAAATTGCCCTCTTCCTCGTACTTGTCGATGATGACGGTCGAGGTGTAGGGCAGCTCGTCGCCGGTCAGGCGGAA